>SUVK01000017.1 GCA_015062055.1 Akkermansiaceae bacterium | reverse complement strand
GTCCACAAGGGGGAAGGACTCATTGCCGTCCTTCCCCCTATCCCCCATCCTGCTAGGGCAGTTTGGGCTCCTTTGGAGACTTTTTGGGAGGGCTTTCGGTGTCGCATTTGATTTTACAACTTGCATTGCAATTTTTGACTTCACAAAACGAAGAGCATGGTGTAGAATACAACCGTATTATGGCTATTCAGATGCAGAGAACGCTCAACAAGTGTGCCTCGATTGAAGGCACTTCCCTCCACACGGGCTTACCCGTCAGACTGACCATCAAGCCGGCAGAACCGAATACCGGCTTCAAGTTCCGTCGTATCGACCTGCCCGACAAACCGTTCATCGACGCCTCTGCCGCCAATGTGCAGACGGTGGAACGCGCCACAACCTTGGCAGTAGGCTCTGTAAAGGTACACACGGTAGAGCACATTCTCTCTGCCCTCACCGGCATGGGGGTAGACAATGCCATCATCGAGATGGACTCCAACGAGCCGCCCATCGGCGACGGCTCCGCCGCCCCCTATGTCAACCTCATTAAGCAAGCCGGCATCGTAGAGCAAGACGTACCCTGCCAAGTTTGGGAGATTCGTGAGCCGGTTCAGGTAGAGAACAAGAACGGCAGTCGCATCATCATCATGCCCGACAAAAAGTTCCGCGTATCTGTAACCGCCGTAGGGCCCGAGGGTCGAGTCACTCAGTACTTCAGCACCGAGGTTACCCCCGAGTCATACGAGAAAGAGCTTTCCACCTCTCGCACCTTCTGTTTCTACGAAGACGTGCAACCGCTGTTGGACAAAGGTTTGATACAAGGCGGCACGCTTGACAACGCCATCGTGATTAAGGGGGACCAATATATTTGCGCCGGTGGGCTGCGATTCCACAACGAATGCGCCCGCCACAAAGCCATGGATATGATTGGCGACCTCATACTCAACGGGCACCGCATACTGGGGCATGTGATTGCAGTCATGCCGGGTCATGGCATCAACACCCAGATGGCAGCCACCCTGCAGAAGAAGTACGACAGCATGGAGGCCATGAAGCCCAAGCCCTTCGTATTCCCCTCCGGCGACACCGTACTTGACACCTGCGAGGTACTCAAGTTGCTGCCGCACCGCTACCCCTTCATGCTGGTAGACCGCATACTCGGATTCGAGGGAGACAACAAATGCGTGGGCCAGAAGAACCTGACCATGAACGAGCTCTTCTTCCAGGGCCACTTCCCCGGCAAGCCGGTAATGCCCGGCGTATTGCAGCTGGAGGCCATGGCCCAAGTGGGTTCCATTCTCATGCTGCGCATGCCCGAGAACCAAGGCAAGATCGGCTACTTCATGAGCTGCGACAAGGTAAAATGGCGCAAGCCGGTGGTACCGGGCGATGTACTCATCATCGAGACCGAGCTTACGAAGATGCGCGGAGCCATTGGTGTTTGCAACGCACGTTGCTTGGTCAATGGTGACGTAACCTGCGAGGCCGAGCTCAAATTTATGGTGGCAGATGCCTGATAAAAAGGTATTTTCGGAAGAAATTTACCAAAAAAGAAGAAACGGGCTTGACATGTGCTCAAAATAGAGTATCATATCTCGCCCCGACCGCGAGAGCGGAACAGAGAAACTTTTTAACGAAAACATAGAAATCAGATTATGAGCAAGAGAACATACCAGCCTTCCAAGCGCTGCCGCAAGCGCCAGTTCGGTTTCCGCGCCCGCATGGCTACCAAGAATGGCCGAGCCATCCTCGCCCGTCGTCGCGCCAAGGGTCGCAAGCGTCTTCTGCCCAAGGGTGTGGAGATTCACTACAAGCGCCACACCATTCAGCACGGTGTTTAATTTACAGCGGGTAGGGTGAGCCGTGGCATAACGCAAACGGCACACACAGACCCGGGAGCACGCAACGTCCTGTTGTAAGATGCAGCTCAAGCGTAGCCAAACCATGAAACGGGCCTCAGAGTTCGCCATGGTGCGCAACGAGGGCAGCTCTGAAGCAGGGCGTTTCCTTATTCTGAGCACAGCCTCGCTGAAAGAAGGTGTCGAAGCGCCGTCACGCTTCGGCATCATCACCACCAAGAGAATCGGGCATGCCGTGATACGCAACACGCTGCGGCGTCGCGTACGCGAGATATTGCGCGCACATGGCGAACCGTTAGCCCGCGGGCAATACGTGGTCGTAGTGGTACGCAACCGTGCAGCCATGACCGATTATGCAGGCTTAGAAAAGGATTTTCTGAAACTCTTGGCACGCAAGAGCAAGCAGAACAAGGCATGCTGAAGCGCATCGTCATAGCCCCTGTCCGATTTTACAAGCGGTTTCTGAGCAAACCGCTTCATGCTATTTGTGGCCCCAACTCAGGGTGCCGATTTACGCCCTCGTGCTCCACTTATTTTATAGAAGCCGTCCAAACACACGGAGCCTTCAAAGGAAGCTACTTGGGCATCAAAAGGATTTTACGTTGCAACCCGTGGGGAGGCTGCGGACACGACCCCGTACCCCCTCGCAAAGACCAAGAACCCTCTCGATAAAAGTTCAATTTTATGGATAAAACATCAGTCATCGTTGTCAGCTCTTGCGTTGCCCTTTTGGGGCTTCACTGGTGGTACAATAGCACCCCGCAAGAAGCACAAGCGGCCCCGGCCGTACCCCAATCGCAGCCGGCATTAACTCAAACACTGCCGGCCCCCGAGCAGTCTGCCACACCGGCTCAAACGGATAAGACAAACGCCCCTGCCCCCGAGCAGCAGCCCACCACCGCACCGGCTCAAACAGATAACGCAGCCGCCACTACCCCCGAGCAGCCTGCCACACCTGCAGCCGAAAAAGCCCCGGAACAACCGGCCCCGGCAGCAACCCCGCAGCAACCGACAATAGCCCCCCTGCACGAGCTTGTATCGAGAGACTCTCAGGGCAACGTAATTGCCAGATTCACCATCCAAAACATAGGCGGTGGTGTTATGAAGGCCCAAATGGTAGGGCAAAAGGTAGACAGCAATAAGCCCGAGGAGCTCGGCGATGTGCACATCAACGGGCTTACCCCCGAGGGGAAACAGCACTTCGGTATCGGCACGCTAATGTTCAACTTGAGCGATGATAATGATCCGATTTTCGATAACTCCCTCTACCACAAGGTGGGCACCGGCACCGATACCTCCGTCACAATAGCCGCAGAAGGCATCAACTACAACGGCTGCACCTTCAACGTCACCAAAACCTACAGCGTGCTGCCCCTGCAGCAAGGCTCCGAAACCCTTGAGGGTAACGCCTATGCATTGCGAGTCGATATCAACCTCCAAAACACCGGCACCAATAATCTGGTACTCAGCAACTGGGGGTTCTACGGCGGCAGCGTATACCCGGTTAACGACAACGAGAGCTCTGCATACACCTACTACATCACCTTAGATGAAGGCGACTTCGAAAACGAAGGCACCGGGGCATTCAGCTCCTGGTTCGGCAGCGATAAGAAGCGCATATACGACAGCGAATTCGACAAGTTGGAGTGGGCCGGTCTCATGAACCAGTACTACGCCACCATCATTCAGCCTGCACGCAACAGCGGTACAGCCTCCGGTAACGCCATCTACACAGCCCCTGCAGACTACAAACTGCCCGGCGCCGACAGCTCCGTAAAAGGTTTGGTCATGGGCTTCGGCATGCCCGCCACCAATTTAGCCCCCGGCGCCGGCCAGAGCTTTGCATACGAGACCTTTACCGGCCCCAAGTACAACCTCTTGCTTGCCGACATGACGCAAGAGTTCCGCATGATTGACGACATCATGGACTACGGCTGGGTGTACCTCATCAGCTACCCCATGAACTGGATGATCAACACCTTCTCCGGGTGGTTCGGCAACTGGGGCGTGGCTATCATCGTCATGACTTTCGTGATTCGCCTGCTCATCTGGCCGCTGTACCGCAAGAGCTACATGAGCATGAAGCGCATGAGCCTGCTGCAGCCCATGATGCAGGAGATTAAGCAACGCTGTGGCGACGACCGCCAGCGCGCCAGCATGGAGATGATGGCGCTGTACCGCAAGTACAACATCTCGCCCTTGGGTGGTTGCTTGCCCATGCTGCTGCAAATCCCCATTTTCTTTGCATTCTTCTATGTATTGCAAACCGCAGCCGAGCTGCGTGGTGCGCACTTCCTGTTCTGGGTGACCGACCTCTCCCAGCCCGATACCGTGTGCCACATCCTCGGCTTGCCGCTCAACATATTGCCCTTTATCATGGCAGCTTCCATGATTATCATGATGAAGATGAGCCCCTCTGCGGGCGACCCCATGCAACAGAAGATTATGAAGTGGATGCCCGTGCTCTTCTTCCTCTTCTGTTACACCTACCCCAGCGCATTGGCCTTGTACTGGACCACCACCAACATCATCTCCATCATCCAGACCCTCATCATTCGCCGCCTGCCCCAGCCCACGCTTGAGCAAGTCGCAGCCGATGCAAAAACTGCTAACAAGAACAAGAAAGAGGGCTTCTTCGCCAAGATTCAACGCATGGCTGAAGAACAGCAAAAACAGCTCGAAGCCCAAAAACGCGGTAACATGCGCAATGTTACCAAGAAGAAGAAATAATACCTTCTTCCCCCTCCCTACTCTTCCCCACAAACGCGCCCCTCACCGGGCGCGTTTTTTATGTAGGGAAAGTATCCCGCCGAAATCAAAGTCCCGATTGAAGGGCGGCATAATGCGGGGTTTTAGTATACACGTATGATGCATTCCCGGCCATCATCAACGGCTCGGCAATTTTGCGCAACACTTTACCGGAGCATCATCAACGGCGGATTTGCGGCAGAAGTTGCAGCCTCTCGACTCAGGAAGAAGCGTCATGCCAAGGCTCAAGCCCGGGAGAAAAATACAGCCGCCACGAATTCATCGGTGGCGGCCTTTTCTATGATTCAGATAAACAACCGGAGGCTCAAAGCGATTCCTCGTGCTTGTTTCGATTATCAATACATCCCTGCGGGGTACGGAAACAGCAGCCCACTGCAAAAGTAACCAGCGTACCGATAGTAACACGCCAGGGGAAGGCAATTTTAACAATCAACTCGTAACTACCGAGGATTTCGAGGGTGATGATGGCCACAAAGCCGGCAATCATGGCAATGATATTGCCGAGGTCGTTACCGCGAGTACGCGTAAGCATACCCAACAGGAACACGCCGAGCAGCGAGCCATAGGTGTAGCCGAAAATGCCCAATGCAATAGGCAGAATACGGGCGTTCGGGTTCATGACCACATACCAGGCGGATACTGCGCCGACCGCGATAAGCAAGGCTGCAAACGCTACGGTAAGCCAACGAACGGCGCGCAGCAGTTGCAGCTCCGTAGCCTTGGGGTTAAAGACATCCCGGTACCAATCACGGGTTGCGGTGGTGGCAAGAGCATTAAGAGCAGTAGAGAGAGACCCCATAGCCGTGGCGAGCAGCGCTGCCACCAACAAGCCCCTTATACCCACCGGCAGGTGGTGAATAATGAAATAGGGGAACACCTTCATCTGCTCAATCTCGCCTTTTGCGTTTACCGGAAGCTCCATACCCACCTTGGTGTAGTAAACAAACACAAGCATGCCGCACACCAAGAAAATGAGCACCACGGGTATATCGACCAAACCGGAGATAATGACGGCGCGCGTACCGGTTTTGCGGTCTTTGGCAGCCAGCATACGCTGCACCATATCTTGGTCGGTACCATGGGTGGCCATAGCCAAGAAAGTAGCACCCAAAAAGGCGGTCCAGAGCGTATATTCACTACTGAGTATGTAGCGAACGTCGGCCACAAAACCCTCGCCGGTAATACCGAAATCGAACACCTTACCGGGTTGAAGATTCTTCTCACCACAAGGGTTGTTGGCGGTATCCCCCACGGTAGCGACAATCGTGTTCCACGCCTCACTGAAAGAAGCATCGCCCTTGATGGTGAAAAAGAGCAACAGAATGGTGGTTGCCACGGCAACGATGAGAATGGAGGCTTGGAGAACATCCGTCCACACCACGGCTTTAAGGCCCCCCAGTGTGGTGTAGATGGCCGTCATCACCGTAATGAGGGTGAGGGCGCCTATGTAAATAAGCACGGTCTCGATGGGCGTGGCGGAGTCTTGCCCCACGATGAACATATAGGCAATTACCAACAGAATACCGGCAAAATACAAGCGCACGCCGCTGGCCAGCACACGGCTGATGAGAAAGGTAACACTGGCCCATCGGCGAGTCGAGATACCGAAGCGCTTTTGCAGGTACTCGTAGATAGAGACAACCTTGTAGTCGTAATATGGCTTGAGAAAGAGCTTACCCACAATGATACGCCCCAGCACAGCACCAATGCCGAGTTGAGCATAAGCAAAGTTACGCAGCACAAAGCCCTCGCCGGGGGTGCCGAGGAACGTGGCAGCACTGATTTCGGCCGCAATGATGGAGGCCAAAATAGCCCACCAAGGCATGCTGCGCCCGCCGAGGGCGTAGTCCTCTAAACTGGACTGCTTACGCCCGGCATAAAGGCCAATGCTGATAATAGCGGCAAAGTAAAGCGCAACGACTAAAAAATCCCACATAGAAAGAGACAGAGGTTAAAAAGCAAAGTACAAAGTGCAAAGCGAAAATCTACTTTGTACTTTGTACCTTGTACTTTGAACTTATTATCAGCCTTGTTTTTTCTCAAGAGCAGCGGCGACCAACCCGTGGAAGAGGGGGTGAGACTTGGTGGGGCGGCTCTGGAACTCGGGGTGATACTGGCAAGCAATGAAGAAGGGATGCCCGGGCAGCTCGACTACCTCTACCAAGCCGTGCTCGTCATTAACGGCAGAGATAACCAAGCCGGCTTTCTCGCATGCCTCACGGTAATCTGCATTGAACTCGTAGCGGTGGCGATGGCGCTCGGAGATAATCTCTGCGCCGCCGTAAAGCTTGCTGCACAGGGTGTTCTTCTGAATGTGGGCGGGGTAAGCTCCCAAGCGCATGGTAGCCCCCATGTTGATGATGGTCTTTTGCTCCTCTTGCAGGCAAATGACAGGGGCAGAAGACTCTTTGTTAAACTCGGTAGAGTTGGCATCCTTTAGGCCCAGCACGTTGCGGGCAAACTCAATAACAGCCACCTGCATGCCGAGGCAGATGCCGAAGAAGGGGATATTGTTCTCGCGGGCATACTGCACCGCCATAATCTTTCCTTCTACACCGCGCTCGCCGAAACCGCCGGGTACCAAAATACCGTCTACGGCTCCAATCATCTCGGCGCAGTTGCTCTTCTCCAGCGCCTCTGCATCTACTCGCACAATTTCTACACGGCAATCGTTGGCAGCACCGGCATGGGTGAAGCTTTCGTAAATGGACTTGTAAGCATCTTGCAGGGAGATGTACTTGCCAACCACCGCTATGCGTACGCTGTGAGAGGGATGAATCACGCGGCCCACAAACTTCTGCCACTCGTCCATCTTGGGCTTGGGTACGGTAATACCGAGCACCTCGGTAACGATGCGGTCTACACGGTCGCGCCCCAAGTCAAGCGGGCACTCGTAGATGCTGTGCTTCACGTCGCAGAATGCCACCACATTGCGGGGCGGAACATTGCAGAACATACCGATTTTTGTTTTTTCCTCATCGGTAAGGTTGTCCATCTCGGTGCGGCACACAATGATGTCGGGCTGAATACCAATCTCGCGCAGCTTGGCCACGCTTTGCTGGGTGGGTTTGGTCTTGGTTTCTCCCGCAGCCTTGATGTAGGGCAACAAGGTAACGTGAATAAAGCAGCAGTTGTTGCGCCCTACCTCAAGCGCAAACTGACGCAGAGCCTCCAAGAAGAGGTAGCCCTCGATATCGCCCACGGTACCACCGATTTCGGTGATGATGACATCGCACTCTTTGTTCTTCTCTGTCAGGTCATAAAGACGCTGCTTAATCTCGTTGGTTACGTGCGGTATGTACTGCACCGTCTTGCCGAGATAATCGCCACGACGCTCTTTCTCCAGCACCGTTTCAAACACCTTACCGCTGGTCAGGTTGTTGAGGCGTGAAAGCTCGCAGTGTATAAAACGCTCGTAGTGCCCGAGGTCCAAGTCGGTCTCGGCGCCGTCATTAAGCACATACACCTCGCCATGCTGGTAGGGGCTCATGGTGCCGGGGTCTATGTTCAGATAGGGATCAAACTTCTGCATAGTGACATCTAAGCCACAATGCTCGAGCAGCGTACCGATGGAGGCTGCGGCAAGACCTTTTCCTAATGAGGATACAACGCCACCTGTTACGAAAATGTATTTCATGATTGTTCTGAGTTTGTATGCTGCCCCCATTCTACCAGTTGCACTAGCTCTTGTCGAGCTTTTGGCTGATTTTTGCTTCATCAATTACCCCATTAACCGCCAAAATCAATATCATTACCACCTTAAATTAAAACAGTTGCATTTTCGGCTTGCTTTCTGTAAAATTCGCTCTATACTTTATTAAGTTACTTTATTAAATCTGAACTATGGCAACAGCAGAGAAGAGGGTATTGCAAGCATTACAAGCGCGGGGAATCGCCACGCGGCCGGAGCTGGCAGCGGCGACGGGGCTGAGCTTGGTGATGGTCAACCAAGTCATAGCGGGATTATGCAGCGAGGGGGTCGTAAAAGCAGCGGGAGAAGCGGCATCGAGCGGGGGGCGCAGGGCCCGGCAATACCGGCTGCGGAGCGACGGAGCCTACCACGCCCTCATACGGTTGGCACGCGAGGGCAACATCTTGGTAGGAGAGGTGGAAGAACTGGACAGCACGGGCTGCCCCACGTGCAAGATGCAAGGCAACTTTGCCTATGTAGACAGCGATAGTTTTGATGCCTGGCTCGATACGCTGACCCGCCGACACACGCTGCGCAGCATAACGCTATGCACAGCGGGAGCCCCCGACAAAAAGAGCACGATAACCCATCTGCACAAACGCTATGGCAGCCGCGTAAAATACCCGTCCACGGCAGCAGTATTAAACGAGCGGCACGAGGGCGAAGCCTCGCTATACCTGCCGGAGGGGCAAGAGGCGAGCTGTGCCATTTATCGCAACGGCAAATTGACCGAGAGCGGGGCGCTATCCTTGCTGCCGTTGCCGATAGAGTGGGCCAATATACCGCATAGCGACCGCAGCTTGGTAGAAGAGACCGTGGCCAGGCTTATACAAATGATAAGCTGTATTTTATCGCCCACGCGCATCAGCCTGCATATAGCGGAGTGGCCCCCACGCCTGACGGAGCGCATACTCTACAACGCCGGCACCAAACTGCGCGGGCAAATGCCCCCCATACGGTTTATCGAGCACACAGACGAGGCGCTGCTGCGTGCCATGCGGCAATATGCCGTGCGCCTTTAGGGGCATGTTTTTTCAACCAAAAAGACAAAGCCCTCGTTTTCCGTAATGGCATGTTTGCCATAACCGATACGGCAGAACATACCGCGCAGAGAAGCCGTGTGCCCGGCCTCCCACGCAGACGAACCGGCTAATACTGTGGCACTCAGGTCGGCCAACAGCCCGCTTAAAATGGCGTTGCGATCTTTCCTTACATTTTTATCAGCAACAATCAACTCGACCTCGGGCAACCCGAAGCGAGCCAACCCGGCTGTATCCACCAATATCATTTTATCCAAGGTGCGCCCGATACGCAAATCGGTATACAAAAGGGGTGAAAAGGAGCCGTCCTCATCTACCAGCACATACTCAGAGGGCACCAAAAGCGTTTTTTCGAATTGCACGCCCACCACACCGGTGGCCTTGGATAAGGCCGTGAGCACGCCAAGCCCCCTGCCCGCCACCTCGAGCGGGTCTTCGCCGGGCTTACCCTGCACACACAAGCTCACATAAGAGCGGTGCGCCCGCAAGGCCGCTTTACCGGCATCGGAGGCCGTAAACTCTTGCGGAAAATCAGCATCGGCTAAATCGGCAGTCTCTTCGGCATGGGGCACCAGTTGCACCCCTGAGGGCAGCTCAATGTCCGAATCAACCGGGGTAGTACCTTCATAGAAAACGCGCCCCGTGTAGCAAGGTACGGGCACACGCAAACTGCGGCCACGGCGGGCCCCATGTGCCAATAGCAGCTTCACCAAAGCATCAACATCGCCCGCCCCCACATGGGTTTTATCCATGGCCATGTCCAAGGGGGTGTTACCGCCTGCCGTCATGGCATTGACATCTGCCCCGGACTCCAAAAGCGGTTGAATCATGGCAAGAATCACCTCCGGGCATTCGGCAAAACTGAGGGCAGCCACATGCAAAGGGGTGAGGCCTGCCTGTTTTTGGGCAGAGGAAAGCTCCGTTGCCTCAAACATTTGCAAAATTTTGAGGTGTTCGGGTTTACCTGCGGCATAGCAAGTAAGTACCGGTGGTGTAACATCTGACGTTTCTTTCATGCCGGCAGCCATCAACATACGCAGCACATCAGCATCGGCCGTTTCAATGGCAGCAGAGAGCAAATCTACCCCATGGTCGACGGCACACAGCTGAATCTCTGCAACAGGGTGCCCCAAGTCGAGCAAGTCTTGCACCATGGAGACGCGGTTGGCCATAATGCTTTTCAGTAACAAAAAAGTAACATCACTTACATTTTCTGCTACTTTGGGGGAGTTTTTCAATAGCGAGGAGAAGAGGTCATCCTCACCTTGGGATATCACAGCTTCTAACTCAGAAATTCGCTTGTCGGGGCGCCCGGTTACTACATACCAAACAACCGCGAGAATAAGAAGCAAGATGGCAATAACACCGTATGTCATGTTATTGAAACTAGCAGAAGTAGCATGTTGCGTCAAGAAGCGAACGCGACTTCAGGCGCATACAGACAAACTAAATGTGTCTGTATGCATATATTCTAACAACTCGGGGCATTAGGCCTCGGGGTCGGCAGGCAAACCCAATATGGTGCCCGGCATAATCTTGTGGCCGGCGAAAAAGCTTTCGGCATTCATCTTACGGGCGCCGGGCGGCTGCATGGTTGAAATACGCACCGCCCCCCCGCGAGGGCCACCGCACGATACCAGCATACCATCGGGGCCGGCATCGAGCACCATACCCGGCACGGCATCTACCGGTTTTTTGAGGCGGGGGAAACAATCGATGGGGGGAAATATCTTGAGCTGTTTATCGCCACCGGATTTAACGGAGGGATACGTGGTAAAGGTACCGGGCCAAGAGTGATAGGCGCGTATTTTGCGGGATACTTGGATGGCGGGCTCGCTCCAATCTATGCAACCGTGCATTCGCAGTAATTTGGGGGCATACGTCATCACGCTTTCATCTTGCTCTTGCGCATCTACTGCACCGCCTCGCAACATTTCTACGGCATCGGCCAAGGTAGAAGGTGCCAGCATGGCGAGGTCATCGTGCAAAGATTCGCCCGTCTCTGTACCACGCAGGGGAATAGTGGCACGGCAAATCACATCCCCGGCATCCAGCTTTTTGACCACGTACATGATGGTAATACCCGTTTCATCATCGCCGGCCTCAATGGCAGCCTGTATACAAGCTGCACCGCGATGACGCGGCAACAACGAGGCATGCGCGTTGATGCATGCTATGGTCGGCACATCTATCACCTCTTGCGAGAGGATTTGCCCATAGGCCATGACCACCACCAAATCGGGCTGCAAGGCGCGCAGTTGCGCCACGGCCTCGGCATCTCTCATGCGCTCCGGTTGAAAAACCGGCACCCCTGCCTCTTGCGCGCACACTTTAATGCGGGGTGGGGTAAGAGTTTGGTGGCGGCCTACGGGGCGATCCGGCTGTGTGATGAGCCCTACCAGTTCGCCCGACTCGGCAAGCAAGTTGAAGGAGGGAATCGCAATATCCCCGGTAGCCATCATGACAATTCGCATACACCTTTTATGCCATAAAAACGAGCATAGTCAAGCAATTTCATTCATCCTAAGCCTTACAAACCCACTTTATCCGCACAAAAAATCCCCCTCCGCAAGCAATAGTGGCTTGCCCGAAGGGGGAAATTTGTCTTAAATAATGGGGTGCTTTATTTCACATACTGTTTCCATTGGTGAATACGGGTAGACGCACCTTGGGCAATCACCTTACCTTGGGCATCTACCACCGTCACCATCGGAATACCTCTTGAATGAGCAAATGATGGCAGCATGGACAAGGCATCATCCCCTGCCCACACCGTCGGCATGTCCGATTGATAATGAGCAATGTACTCTGCAGCACCCTCGGGGGTTTTGTCGTAGCTTACAAGAATTATCTCGGCGCGGCCATCTTCCTTCATAGCCTTGTATATATCAACGATGCCGGGCATCGCAGCGCGGCACGGGCCACACCACGAGGCAGAGTGCAAATAAAAATACACCTGGGCATCGGGATTAATCTTGCCGTTCAACAAGGTTAATTTTTGGGCAGCAGATGCCACTGCTACCGTAGGTTCGGCGGTTTGCGCCTCATCTGCCACAGCTGTTGCTGCAAGCGTTGCGCAGCAAAGCCCTAACAGAGTTACCAATTTATTTTTCATATATTTTTGTTTGCAATGACTTATTGATCATCTGCGTCTGCAGCCTCTTCTGCGGGCTCTTCTTCGGCTGATTCAAGGGATTCTACAGCCTGTTTCCATTGCGGTATAATACTGCTCGGGAAACCACTGGCCAGCACATTACCCTGGGCATCTACCATAATGGCATTGGGTATGCCTTGTGCCATCTGGAAACCGGGTAATTTATCTACGCCTTTACCGTTAACAAGAATACCGGGGAACTTGGCTTTGTATTGTTTGAGAAACTTCTTGGCACCATCTTCCGTCTGATCATGCCCGATGAGAATAATCTCGGCGCGGCCGTCCTTATCCATCTCTTTATACGCAGCTGCTACCTCGGGCATTTCTTGATTGCAGGGACCACACCAAGACGCAGACTGCAAGTAGATGTAAACTTGTGCCTTTTTATTAGGCTTGCCGTTGAATGTTTTAAGCTTGCCCACAGCCTTACCCACAGGCGTTGCCTTGGCTTTCTTATCATCTGCTTTTTTGCTCTTCTTCTTCTTCTTTTTCTTGGCTTTCTTCTCACCGCCATCCATCGAGATACCGGTACCGGAGCCGGTGCCGTCAGAAATACCGAACCCCTGCGCAGCGGCCGAGAACGAAGCCACCACACTGAGCGCGAGTGCCATTGTCAAAATACGAAATATCTTCATAATTGTGAGTACAGTTTACACTATTTGGAACGTATTGAAAAGCATATTTTCTACCGCATGCAACAAAACATGTTTAATCTTGCGTCTCTTTGCGGGGGGCTTTTGTGCAGAAATACACGTTAAAAAAGATTAGCCGTGGCTCCCCCTCGGCATCTTCGTATACGCCGGGGTAATGGGTCATAATGACGTAAAGCGAACCATCGGGAGATGCCCTCACAAAGCTGTAGCCACTGTTAAATTGCGGGTACACGGCATGTATGTAGGCGCTGATAAGTTGAGACTCCACCTCATCATCGGGTTCAGCATCTTCGGCAAGCGCTGTCAACGGAAGTAGAATGATGGCGCTATCCGTATTCTTGCCATTGCCACCGGCATATTCTGCGGCATGAGCCTGCATAAAGGCAGCGTGGCGCCCCGCAGCCTCGGCTCGCACCTTATCGGCATGGGGTGCCATGGCGGGGTCTTCCTCCATACCGGGCATGGAAGACGCCATCATCATATACTCAGCCGTTTCCGCATATAAATAGCAGGGCAAATACGCGGACTTGAGCAGCAGATAATATTTAAGCGCATCGTTATGCCATACAAGTTGCGTAAAATCCTCCCCCGTGCACAGAGTTCGGAGGGCGCGGTGGGCAGCACGCCATTCCTTTAAATCATCCGCCTGCGGCTCCCAGGCATCGGGTATGGCAGCCATACTTTCATCATAAGCATCTATGGCTTTTTCAATGGCAGGCAATGCGGGTTTAATATCCGCTTCCTCTTTAAGGGTAAGCAATGTGGCGTATAATTGCTGCAAGGCTTTTGTTGCAACGGCTATATGGGTAAGCGCTACCTCCTGCTCCGGCGTGGCCTTAGCTAAAAAGATGGAGGTGGGGCCATCCTCACCTCCTATGATGACAGGGGCGGGCTCTTGCGCGGGCTCTTGCACCCACAACAAAACACTGTTTATCAAGGCTAATATAAAGGAAGACTTCATAGCATGCCCATTGTACTGAAAAACACCCTCGCCTATCAAGAAAAAAACATGCAAGCAACGATTATTCTTTACAGTATATCTGATATGTGTTAACTTATCAGTTGTAAGATTTCCATCATGAAAGGCATCGTTTTAGCAGGAGGCTCCGGCACACGGCTTTACCCCATTACCAAAGGGGTAAGCAAGCAACTGCTGCCCATCTTCGACAAACCCATGATTTATTATCCCATATCAGTGCTGATGCTGGCCGGGATTCGAGATATTCTCATCATCTCTACACCGGATGATATCGGGAATTTTCAGCGTTTATTGGGAGACGGTAGTGACTATGGGGTAAACTTCTCGTATGCCATTCAACCGCACCCGGATGGCTTGGCTCAGGCTTTCATTATCGGCAAACATTTCATCGGCGGAGATGACGTATGCCTGGTATTGGGGGACAACATCTTCTTCGGCAGCGGCTTGACCACCATGCTGCATCGTGCAACATACAGGGCAGAACACGAGCGCCAGGCAACCATTTTCGGTTATTGGGTGCAAGATGCCTCCCCCTTCGGTGTTGCGGAGTTTGACGCGCATGGTAATTGTCTTTCCATTGAAGAAAAACCGGAAAAGCCAAAATCACATTACGCCGTATCCGGGCTCTATTTCTACCCGAACGAGGTAGTACACATAGCAGAAAACATTACACCATCTGCACGCGGAGAACTGGAAATTACCTCCGTCAACCAAGAGTTTTTACGCCGCAAAGCGCTTAAGATCGAACTGATGGGACACGGATTTGCTTGGCTGGATACCGGGACGCATGATTCGTTGAGCGAAGCCGCTACCTTTGTAGAGGTACTCCAAAAACGGCAGGGGTTCGTTATTGCGTGTCTGGAGGCCATTGCCTACCGCAATGGCTGGATGAGTGCCGACAAACTGCGACAGGTGGCAGAACCCATGAAAAAGAACCCTTACGGGCAACGATTACTGGAGCTTCTCAAATAATAGATTCATGAAAAACATTCTCATCACCGGTGGCGCAGGCTTTATAGGCTCTCACGTTGTACGACTCTTCGTTAACAAATACCCGGAGTACAACATCGTCAATCTCGACGCTCTCACCTACGCCGGAAATCTTGCCAACCTCAAAGATATTGAGAGCGCGCCTAATTACACCTTCATCAAGGCAGATATCTGCGATTACGAGCGCATGTGCGACCTTATGCAGGAGCACGCTATTGACGGCGTTATTCACCTTGCGGCAGAAAGTCATGTGGACCGCTCTATCAAAGACCCATTCACCTTTGCGCGCACCAATGTCATGGGTACACTGAGCCTGTTGCAGGCAGCCCGCCAATACTGGAACGGCGATTGGCAAGGAAAGCTCTTTTACCACATCTCCACAGATGAGGTATACGGCGCGCTGGAGCTGGATAAACCGGAGGAACCCGCCCCCTACGGCAGCGAGTTTTTCTTGGAAACCACCAAGTACAACCCACACAGCCCGTACAGTGCTTCCAAAGCTGCCAGCGATCACTTTGTGCGTGCTTATCACGACACCTACGGTATGCCCACGCTGGTAACGAATTGCTCCAACAATTACGGCCCCTACCAGTTCCCCGAAAAGCTCATACCGCTTTTTATCAACAACATTCGCCGCGGCAAGCCCCTGCCCGTTTACGGTAAGGGAGAAAACGTGCGCGACTGGCTTTATGTGGTAGACCACGCCCGCGCCATTGACACCATCTTCCATCAAGGCAAAGTGGGTGACACCTACAACATCGGAGGCTTTAATGAGTGGAAGAATATCGACATCGTCAAAGTGCTCATCAAAACCGTGGATAAACTTTTGGGCAACCCTGCCGGCCACAGCGACCACCTCATCACCTTTGTTACCGACCGCGCCGGACATGACCTACGCTACGCCATTGACTCCACCAAGCTCAAAAATGAACTAGGGTGGGAGCCGTCCCTCCAATTTGAAGAAGGCATTGAAAAAACAGTCCGATGGTATCTCGACAATCAAGAGTGGATGGATAACATTACCTCCGGCGAGTACGAAAAATATTACAAAGATATGTACCAAAATCGTTCATGAACGACCCAAATACACAGCCGAAAATTATCGATTTGCCTAAATTCTTGGATTGCAGAGGGAATTTATCATTTATAGAACAGGTAAAGCATATACCTTTTCAAATTGCTCGAACCTACTGGGTATATGATGTTCCCGGAGGAGAGACGCGTGGCGGTCACGCGTACCGCAACAATAAAGAATTCATCGTAGCTCTCTCCGGCAGTTTCGATGTTTTGCTTACCAATCAACAGGGCGAACGTAAAAAATGGCACATGAATCGCTCCTACTACGGGCTTTACATTCCCAATGGATGGTGGAGAGAGCTGGAAAACTTCTCAACTAACTCGTTAG
The DNA here is from genome assembly GCA_015062055.1 of Akkermansiaceae bacterium. GTDB lineage: Bacteria > Verrucomicrobiota > Verrucomicrobiia > Verrucomicrobiales > Akkermansiaceae > Akkermansia. The sequence continues at coordinate 28,722 of SUVK01000017.1, read as the reverse complement.
CGCTCGTACTGGCTTCCACCCCTTACGACCCTGCAGATTACATCCGTGATTTTGAACAGTTTAGGAAGGAGTATGTATGAAATCATCTACCGTCTATGATTGCTCCGTTATTGAACTGAGAAAACACTCCCACATAAAAGGAAATATTACTGTTGTAGAAAACAACGTCTCTGTTCCCTTTGATACCAAACGTGTGTATTATCTCTACGATGTACCGGGGGGAGAAAGTCGAGGTGGCCACGCACACAAAGGACTCTACCAGCTGATTGTAGCAGCAAGCGGTAGTTTCACCGTTACGCTGGATGACGGTAAGGTTAAACGGACTTTCTTACTCAACCGTCCTTACCAAGGACTTATGGTTGTACCGGGCATTTGGCGCACACTTGATGATTTTTCATCAGGTTCTGTTTGTCTCGTTTTAGCTTCTGAAGTATACTCGGAAGATGATTACATCCGCGATTATCAAAGTTTTACAAAATGGAAAAAATGACAGTTTGCATAGCTGGCAAGAATAATATTGCAATAGATGTTTGTCAACACCTATTTGAGCATAATCCTGAGGTTTCCCTTCTCGCTATTCACAATAAGACAGACAATGGTACGGATACTTGGCAGCGGTCCTTTCGGAAATATTGTAATGAAAAGTGTATTCCTCTGGTTTCCCTGCAAGATGTATACCATATTCCTGATTTAGTTTTTATTTCTCTTGAATTTGATTCCATCATCAAACCGGAAAGTTTCGTTACCCGGCATCTCTACAACATTCATTTTTCACTTCTCCCTGAGTACAAAGGCATGTACACAAGTGCATTACCTATTATACACAGAAAGAAATACAGTGGCGTAACATTCCATGAAATTGATGCCGGCATAGATACAGGTAATATCATTGAACAAATTAAGTTTGAGCTTTCACCCCAAGAGACGGCTCGTTCGCTTTACCACAAATACATCAACCATGGAACGGCTCTCGTCATTTCTCTGTTGGATAATATTCTCCGCCACTCATACAAATCAACACCCCAACCCGCAATAGGCTCTTCATATTATTCGAAAAAGTCAATAGATTATGCTAATTTACTAATTGACACGCAAGTAACGGCGCACCAATTAGACGCTCAAGTGCGAGCTTTCACATTCCGTGAATATCAGCTTCCCAAATTGAATGGCCATGCCGTTCATAAGGTTGAAATAACCGAAAAAAGAAGCACGGCGCGCCCCGGTTGCATTACGAGTGTCACTCCTAACTATCACATTCAGGCAACCGTTGATTATGACGTTATTGTATATTATGATCAGATGGAACTTATTTTACGTTGTTGCCGAGAAAACAACGTAGGCACTTTGAAGTCCATTCCCCACCTAAAGAGCTATCTCAACGAACATGAGCCAACACATGGGTGGACCCCGCTCATGGTTGCTGCGTACCATCATAGTAAAGAAGTCTGTGCATACCTCTTGCGTATGGGAGCAAATGTGAATGCCAGAAATTTCAAAGGCACTACAGTTTTGATGTACGCAAAGGATGCAGCCCTTGCAGCCTCTGACTTCGCCTACCTTGATTTATTTTTGGAACACGGAGCAGATAAACACGCGAGGGATATCTCAGGGCTTTCTCTTGCGGACTATTTACACGAACAATCAGATGAACTTAAAACTTATCTAGAAATATGAATATACCATTCCTTTCACTCAAAGATGTAACCGCCTCACACGGCGAAGAAATTCAGGCTGCTGTCAAACGAGTCGTTGATAGCGGGTGGTACCTGCAAGGTGAAGAAAACGCTCGATTTGAAAAGAATTATGCTGCCTACATCGGCAGTGAATACTGCATAGGCTGTGCCAACGGACTGGATGCGCTTATCTGGATATTCCGCGCCTACTTAGAGCTGGGTATCATGCAGCCGGGTGATGAAGTTATTGTACCGGCTAATACCTACATAGCCTCTATCTTGGCCATTACGGAAAACGGGCTCACTCCGGTATTAGTGGAACCGGATATCAACACATACCAGATAGATGACAGCAAAATCGAAGCGGCTATCACCTCTCGCACCAAGGCCATCATGATTGTTCACCTCTATGGTCAGTGTGCCTATACAGATAAGATTGGCGAGTTGTGCACAAAATACAATCTAAAGTTGGTGGAAGATAATGCTCAAGCGCACGGATGTCGATTCAAAGGCGGAGCCCGTACCGGTAGTATCGGAGATGCAGCTGGGCATAGTTTCTACCCCGGGAAAAATTTGGGAGCACTCGGTGATGGCGGTGCGGTCACCTGCAAAGATTCAGTACTTGCAGAGTGTATTCGTGCACTGGCCAACTATGGCTCCACTCGCAAATATGTGTTCAAGTATACCGGACGCAACAGCCGCTTAGATGAAATCCAAGCAGCCGTGCTGAATGTGAAACTTAAGTACTTAGATGAAGATACCGAAAAGCGTCGCAATGTGGCACGATACTATGTGGAACATATCACAAACCCGGCTATTATTCTGCCCCATGTGACGGATTGGCAGGCTCATGTATTCCATCTCTTCCCTATCCGCTGCGCCAACCGAGATGTGCTGCAGCAATATCTGGCAGAGAATGGAGTACAAACGGTAATTCACTACCCCATACCGCCACACAAGCAAGAATGCTACAAAGAGTGGAATGGGCGCAGTTATCCCATTACAGAACAAATTCATGCAGAGGAGCTCTCCCTACCCATCAGTCCAACAATTGGCGTGGAGCAGATTGAGATTATAGTTAAAGCTATTAACACATTTATTTAATATAAAAGTTATCACGTTGAACGTTACTACTTTCCTTAGTACCCATTTGAAGTAAAAGGGATTTTTGCTGTTTCGATGGTAAATGTAATACAAAGGAGCAACACAAACCATATCATCACTACTGGAAAAATATGACTGACTACATTATTGTTCAGGCTGGAGGAAGAGGTTCAAGATTAGAAATTCTCACAACAAACAAGCCCAAAGCATTAGTTCCCATTGATAATCTCCCGATGTTATTTCATCTTTTTAAGAAATATCCTAATGCTCATTTCAAAATTATAGCAGACTATCAAAAAGAAACACTGAAAAGATATTTGAAAGTATTTGCTACTGTTAATTACGAGGTTATTGAAACAGACAAGAAAGGAACGTGCTCCGGTATAAATGATTGTCTCAAAAATATACCAAGCGGAGTTTCATTTATGTTGATATGGTGTGACTTGGTTTTGTCTAATATTCAGCAAACCGAATTGTTGAAAGAGGATTCCAACTATATAGGCATTTCAAAAGATTTTACTTGTAGGTGGTCATACAAGGATAACAAGTTTGAAGAATCCCCCTCTGCCGAGAATGGTGTAGCTGGAATGTTTATTTTTAAAGATAAATCACAACTATCAGACGTACCAGAAGAGGGTGAATTTGTGAGATATCTATCACAAAAAGATATTTCTTTCAATCGTTTGAATATGTATGGGGGGATAGAGATTGGCACCATGCTGTCATACTTCCAAAATGAACTAAACAAGCCGAAATGTCGCCCTTTTAACAAAATTGAATTCAAAGGAGATATTATTCTCAAATATCCATTGAATGAACAAGGTCGAAAGTTAGCTCAAGATGAACTTGCTTGGTATAAAAAAGCTTCTGATTTAGGCTACAGATATATACCTCAAATATATGGTTACGACCCATTGGTTATGAACAAAATTAAAGGTCAAAATCTGTTTGATTATGGATTCTTAACGAATGGATTTAAAAAAGCATTGCTTGAAAAAATAGTATCAGCCCTTAATGAGTTACACCATATAACACCACCGCAAAAGGCAAACAGCGAAGATTGCGAAAACAATTATATAACAAAAACATTCGAAAGATTAGCAAAAGTATACGATTTAGTACCTTTTGCCCAAAACGATTTTGTCATTATTAATGAAAAAAAATGCACCAATATATTTGCAATTAAAGAAAAAATAATTGCAGATGTACGCTCCATGTACCCGGATAATTTCCACTTTATACACGGTGATTGTACTTTTCACAATATGATGATTGAAACTGAGACGGTAAATCCGGTACTCATTGACCCTAGGGGGTATTTCGGTAAAACTAAATTCTATGGTGATATCGATTATGATTGGGCTAAACTCTATTACTCTGTAGTTGGGAACTATGACCAATTCAATCGTAAAAATTTCTCACTCGAAATCAAGGAAAACAAAGTCGATTTGATGATAATTTCAAATAATTGGGAACAATTAGAAGATTATTTCTTCGAGATTACCAAAACAAATCGAAAAAAAATCAAATTACTACATGCTATTATATGGCTGTCTCTCACAACGTATGCTTGGGAAGATTATGATGCCATTTGCGGTGCTTTTTATAAAGGCTTATTGGAACTTCAAACTTATTTAGATTATGCAGAATAATTTGATACTGTCCTCGTTACCGCACACATGGATATTTGATGTAGATGGCACCTTATGTATCCACAATGGATACAAAAACGGGGGTGATATACTTTTAGATGGAGTCAAGCAATTATTCGCAGAAATTCCCGAGCATGACATGATAATTATTCTGACTTCTCGTACAAAAGATGAAAAAGATAATCTCATTAGTTTTTTGACGGAGAACAAATTACGCTTCAATCATATTATTTTTGACGCTCCTATGGGAGAACGCGTATTAGTCAACGACAATAAACCTAGTGGACTAATATGTGCTCACGCAATTAACAAAGAAAGAGACACACAATTAAACATACATCTCATAATAGACAAATCTTTATAAATAATGAAACTTTTCAGTAAAAAAACTCTAATATACCAAGACAGGAAAAAAATCAAACTTTTTCAATTCTTAGGTAAAGCTATTGTATGCTGTAAAAAAGAAGCAAATAAAAAATATAGTTTTTACTTTGGCAATCAAATTCAAAAAATTAAAGAAATTAAAGATGAGGCTGATTTTCAAAAAAAAATATCAGCCTATGATAGAGATGTTCAAATTATATTTCCACCTCAAGGGCTTGGAGACATTTTAATCGTTTGCGCATTACTGAAAGAATACAAAAAAAATCACCCGAACAAAAAAATAGTCATATGGGTTACAAAAAGACATTTCAAAGAATTAGCAGAATTGTATAGTAATTATATTTTCGATATTATTCATTATAATCGCAGACCCAATAGTGCAGACAATGTACTAAACATTGATGCAATCTACAGAAATACAACTCTCTTCAATTTATGTCAAAAATACAAAAAACTGAAAAATTCCATTGCAGAAGCAATGAACATTTCCAATAGTTGCGAACTAGTGTATCCTGAAATAGAGCATATTAATGAGCCCTCAATTTCGAACACGATTTTAATTGCACCGGATGCAGAATCAACACCCAAAATAATCTCTGACTCAGAGTGGATGACTTTAGCAAAAATGTTATGTGATAGTGGTTATGAGGTTATTTTTAATTGCTCCAATCAAAATCGATTTTCCGGATATCAGAAAGTTTTTTGGGACATTAAGCAAACAGTACAAAAAGTTGACCAAATGAAGGCTTTTATTTCATATAGAAGTGGCTTAGCTGATGTTATTGGTGCTTTCTGTCGTCATACTCATCAATTTATCATTTATCCACACAAAGGATTGTGCAATATAGGAAAGTTTTCCAACGAAAATGAAGCCATTACCGCATACTATAATTATTGTTCGATAAAAGATAATTTTAATGATAATTTAGCACACGAGTATATTAACAGCAATAATACATGGTTCAATATAGTCAACGATATTCAATGTCATTCCATCGGTGATGATAATGATAAGTTTTCTAAAATAGAGAAACTCTCGGATGACGAGTAGTAGCAGTTTTTTCATGGTCAGGACATATGAATAATTAGATATGGAATACTTCCCACTAATCAGCGTTATTGTATTTTCTTATAATTCAGAAGAGTACATATTATCAACACTGGAAAGCATCAAAACGCAGACCTACCCGGGACCGGTAGAGCTGATTATAGGTGATGACTGTTCAAAAGATAACAGTATCGAAATATGTCGGAGATGGGTTGATGAGAATAAAGAGAAATTTACAAGAGTAGAAATTATAAGTCATACAGAAAATAAAGGAGTTGTAGAGAATTACAACTCATGCCTCAAGAAATCTCAGGGCGAGTGGATTAAGGGAATTGCTGCAGATGATGTTCTTATGCCGGATGCTCTACAAATTCTCTATACCACGGCTATCAATAATGGAGCTGATTTTGTTCAGAGTGGCTTGCTAACATTTTTTAAGGATGAAGAGCTGAATTCCCCTGAAAATTTGACCTACCTATCGCCCGGCAAACGAGAAGGATTGGTAACATTGAAAGATGTCATGCAGAAACCTAATTTCTGGATGAATGCTCCCTCTTTCTTTATGCGCAGAGAGAGCATTCTACAGATAGGCTATATACCGACATTGTTCCGCAACATTGAGGATCGTCCTCTATTCTGTAAGTTTCTGGCATCCGGATACAAGATTTACCGACTTGCAACACCAACTGTATATTATAGACAACATCCTCAATCTCTTTCTTCAACAAAAGGAGACAGCAAATTCGGTGAATGTAATTGGATAACATATAAGGAGATATTGAGACCCTGTTTCACGATACCGGCAGCGATTGATATCGATTTAAGATTGTTGCCCGGGCTTTACCTAGGACTCACTAAAAAGAAAAACCTGAAATATAGATTCATTAGGTTATGCTGTCAATTGGCATGGCTCATATGGAGAGGAGGAACTTTCTGGATTACATCATGGAAATATAAAAAACAGTAAAAGAACATTAACCAAAAGCCGCAGAATGAACTTCTGCGGCTTTTTCTTCTGTGGAGAGATGACAATGGACGAGGCAGGACAGCGGGCGTCTCAATTGTTGCGAGAGCGCATAGCGCGGGAGATTTTCTTTTGGAAAGCAAGGGCAGTAGGCAGGGAGAATAGGCGGGAGGAGCGAGCAATCCTCACAGACATCGCATCTAACCACGACATGCCATTCTGCGCGCGTTGCACGGGTAAGCGCGGCGGTGAGCTCAGCATAATGGCGCTGCAAGTCTTCAGAATGCTTCAGATGCGTGTTTTGGCGCATGTGGGCATTGACGCACTCTGCCTCGTGCAAGGCTTGCTGCATGGGTGTGCAAGCGGCAAAAAAGAGGGCAGATATGCAGGGGAGGATGTAGCGAGTTTACATGGAGTTGAGAAATAGAATCGCCCCGGTTGCTGAGTGGAAGCAACCGGGGCAGAGATTCAACAAATACCTAACGGTATCAGAGCACCTCGGGGGCGAGGGAGACGATCTTCATGAAACCTTTTTCACGAAGCTCGCGAGCCACGGGCCCGAAGATACGAGTGCCCTTGGGGTTGTTATCCTTATCGATCACAACCACAGCGTTGGAGTCGAAGCGGAGCACGGAGCCGTCGTCACGACGAATCGGAGCAGCGGTGCGCACCACAACAGCCTTCACCACAGAGCCCTTCTTGACGGAGGCAGTGGGGATAGACTCACGAATGTGGCAGGTGATGATGTCGCCGATGTGAGCTTGGTCGGTACCGGACTTGCCGATAACGCCGATCATCTTGGCGGTGCGGGCGCCGGTGTTATCGGCAACCTGTACGAGGGATTCCATCTGGAGCATGGTATGTAATGTCCTTTCCGGGTTAAGATTAGTGTTTGATGATTTCGACGAGCTCCCAGCACTTCATCTTGGAAAGCGGGCGGGTCTCACGAATACGCACGGTGTCACCCACGTTGGCAGTCTCGTTTTCGTCGTGAGCATAGAACTTCTTGCTCTTCTTAACGATCTTCTTGAACTGGGGGTGGGGAACGCGGGCAACATACTCCACAACGATGGTCTTGTTCATCTTGGTGGAGACAACAACGCCTACGCGGGTCTTACGAAGGCCCTGGGGCTTGGTCGTAGTAGTTTCTTCGCTCATTTTTAAGTCCTTTGGGTTTCTTCGTTATTAGTTCTGCTCGGCATTGGCGCCCTCGCCCTGAACAGTCAGGGCGCAGGCAAGTTCCTTACGCACGATGCGGAGACGCTGGTTGTTTTCCAGCTGGCCGGTACCCTGCTGAAGGCGCAGGTTGAAGTACTCCTCGCGCAGGCCACGGATGTGGGCGGCGAGCTCCTTGGCGGTCATACCACGGAAGTCTTTAGCTTTTTTGACAGGCATAATTTCTGTAATGTTAAGAGTTTTGCAGTTTAGGCCTGGGGTTCAACACCCTGGCGATAGACGAAACGCGTGCGGATACCCAACTTGTTGGAGGCAAGGCGAAGAGCCTCGCGAGCGGCGGACTCGGTCACACCACCTACCTCGAACATGATGTTGCCGGGGCGGCATACAGCTACCCAACCCTCCACAGCACCTTTACCCTTACCCATACGGGTATCCGGCGGGCGCTTGGTGAAAGACTTCTGCGGGAAGATGCGGATGTACACGCGGCCACGACGGCGCAGGTAACGGTTGATGGCCACACGGCAGGCCTCGATTTGGTTGTTGGTTACCCAGCCGCGGGTCAGCACCTGCAGGCCGAAGTCACCGAAGGCTACATAATCACCGCTTGTAGCGTTGCCACCGCGATTACCGCGGTGCATCTTGCGGTGGTTGTCCTTCACTCTTTTAGGCATTAAAGGCATATTTTAATCTCCTGTAATCGTTAAAGGTTATTGGTAGAATTAAGCATCGCGGCGGTCACCACGCTCGCGGCGGGGACGGGACGGGCGGTTCGGGCGACCGGAACCGGTGGAACCGGCAGTCTCGGGGCGCTTGTTGATCCAGCACTTGATACCGATGATACCGTAGAGGGTGCGAGCCTCGGCGAAACCGTAGTCGATGGGGGCGCGCAGGGTCTGCAGCGGTACTTTACCTTCACGATACTGCTCGGCACGGGCGATGTCGGCACCACCCAAACGGCCGGCGCAACGGATGCGGATACCCTCTGCGCCGAATTCCATAGCAACCTGAACGGCACGCTTCATGGCACGGCGGAAGGAAACGCGGCGCTCAAGCTGAGTGGCGATGTTCTCAGCAACAAGCTGAGCATCGAGCTCGGGCTGGCGAATCTCCAAGATGTCGAGTTTGACCTGGGCGCCGCCGCAAAGCTTGGAGAGGGCGGTGGTCATATCCTCGATATTCTTACCCTTGGGCCCGATAACGAGACCGGGGCGAGCGGTAGCGATGGTTACGCGGACGCTGTTCCATGCACGCTCGATGGTGATGCGGGAGATAGCGGGTGTAGCACCCTTGAGGTCGCTGTTGAGTTTAGCGGTGAAGTCCTTGATGAACTTGCGGATCTTGAGGTCTTCGTGGAGCTTCGTGGCATAGTCCTTGCCCGTAGCATACCACTTAGAGCGCCAGTCTTTAGTAACGGCAAGACGGAAACCGATAGGATTTACTTTCTGACCCATAGTGTTATGTGTGCTTGTTAGTGGTTATGCCTCGATCGGGGCGAGGATTACGGTGATGTGAGAAGTGCGCTTGCGGATCATGTTGGCAGAGCCGCGGGCGCGGGCCATTGTACGGCGGAAGGTGGGGCCTTCGTCGACCATCACGCTCTTGAGCATGAGCTCATCGGCAGAGAGGCCGTTGTTGTTCTCGGCATTGGCTACAGCAGCCTTGAGCGTCTTGTTGAGGAGGTAGGCACCCTTCTTCGGAGTGTAGCTGAGCACGTCCGTGGCCTGGGATACAGTCATCCCCTGTACGGCGGCGGCTACGTCGCGCATCTTCTTCGCAGAGATGCGAGCGTTCTTGTATATTGATTTAACTTCCATGGTTATGGTATTTGTTGAAGATTTAATCGATTGTTGTGACGGAGACACGGTCACCAACGTTGACGACGAGATTGCTGCTGACTTGTTTTTGAACGAGGAGTCCTGCAACTTTCTTGCGAACGTCTGTCACAATCGCACGTGCGATGATTTGGTCACCGCGGGTTATCTGCATGGGCATGCCCACTTGGATATCTGCATCTCGCCCGGCGTTGATGACAATCAGCCCGCTCTCTGAGTCGATGCTCAGTACAGTGGCCTCGTGCATGGTCCCGGAGTTGGGAGCCTGCTGAGCTTGGCGCAGCCCGAGGGCTACATCTAACTCTCGCAGGGCTGCATCGAGCCCCTGTCGGGCGACTTCGTCCTCTACCAGTGCGCCTCGAGTGTAAATCTCGATGGCGGAGGCGAGGTTGAGAGCGGCTTGGCGGAGAGCCTCGGCTTCTGCCATGGCGGCATCCATCTGGGCGATGGTCTCGATAAGCCTCTCTTCGCTGTCACCCAGGGCGGTGCCACCCAGTGCCTCGAGTCTTGCGCGAATCTCGCGCATCTGTCGGCGTGCTTCATCGGCATCTGCCCTTGCGATGGCGTATGCCTCTCGAAGCGTGGCTACCTGGCGTTCGAGTTGTGCGATTTTGTGCTCCGTCCCACTGCCGGCTTCGGCTGCTACCACCGGGGTTACACTGCAAAGGGCAAGTGTAAGGAGTGATAAGCTTGCCGAAAGCTTGGGCATGTGGTCAAGTGCGGGTTAATATTACTTCTTGCCGATACCGCCGTGCGCTTTGAAGATGCGCGTGGGGGCGAATTCACCGAGCTTGTGGCCGACCATGTTCTCTGTTACATAAACGGTGGTGAAACCTTTGCCGTTGTGAACATCGAACGTGAGGCCGACGAAATCCGGAATGACCATGGAGGCGCGGCTCCAAGTTTTGATCGGCTTGCGGTCCCCGCTCTGAAGCTGGGCGTCAACCTTGTCGAGAAGAGGCTGGCTTACGAAGGGTCCTTTTTTGAGGGAACGTCCCATTGTTAGTGATAATGTTGAAGGTTATAAGTGATTACTTGTTCTTGCGACGCTGTACGATGAAGGTATCGGTCGGCTTGCGCAGGCGGCGGGTCTTCTGGCCCTTGACATGGCCCCAGGGGGACTTAAGGTGCTGACGACCACCACCGGACTTGGACTTACCTTCACCACCACCGTTGGGGTGGTCTACCGGGTTCATACACATACCACGCACGGTGGGGCGGATACCCATCCAACGGGTGCGGCCGGCTTTACCGGAGGACTCGTTCATGTGCTGGGTGTTGCCAACCTGACCGATGGTGCAGTAGCACTCTACACGGAACTTGCGGATTTCGCCGGAGGGCATCTTCACCAGGGCGTACTCGCCGTCACGGTTGGAGAGGATGGCCTGCTGGCCGGCGGAACGGGCAACCTTGCCGCCGCTGCCGGGGCGAACCTCGATGTTGTGAATGGCGGTACCCAGGGGTACGTTCTTGAGGGGCATAGCGTTGCCAACCTTCGGGGCAACGGTGTCGCCGGCCTGTACGGTCATACCAACGGTAAGACCTACGGGGGCGAGGATGTAGCTCTTGGTGCCGTCTTCGTACTGCACGAGGGCGATGCGGCAGGTGCGGTTCGGATCATACTCGATGCCGAGAACCTTGGCGGCGTCGCGACGGGTGCGGCGGAAGTCTACGAGGCGGTAGTGCTTCTTGTGACCACCACCGATGTGACGGGTGGTGATACGGCCATTGTTGTTACGGCCACCGCTCTTGCGCAGGGGCTGAAGGAGGGACTTCTCCGGTGTGCTCTTGGTAATCTCGTCGAAAGCGGGAAGAACCTTGTAGCGATTGGACGGAGTTGTAGGCTTGAATGACTTGAGGGACATGATAGCTTACTTCTATGGTCTTAGGGTTTCCGGATTACACGAGGTCGAGGGTTTCACCGGCAGCGAGGCGCACGTAGGCCTTCTTCCAGGCGGGGGCGCAGCCGGCATCCTTGGTGCGGGTGCGGCGTACCTTGCCGTCGTAGTTGGCAGTGCGAACGGAAGCTACCTTCTTGCCGAGGCATTTCTCAACGGCCTGCTTGATTTCAAGCTTGGTGGCCTTCACCGCCACTTCAAGCACAAGCTCACCTGTGACTTCATGCAGCACAGCGGCCTTTTCAGACACGCGGGGCTTCTTGATAACGTCGTAAATGTTGTTCATATTACTTGGTGCGGTTGGCGATGGTTTCAAGTGCAGATTCAACGATGACGACCTTGTTGGCGTGCAAAAGCTGCTCGACGTTTACCTCGGCGGCGCTCATGAGGAGCACCTCGGCAACGTTGCGGCCGGCGCGCTTGGTCATCTCGTCAAAGTTATCGGAGATGATGAGTACTTTCTTGCCGGTGGCAATCTCTGCCACTGCGGCGATGAAGCTCTTGGTCTTACCATCCTCGATGCTGAAGGAAGGAACGGTGCAGACCTTACCGCCGGAGATGATGTCCCCAAGCACGCGGCGAAGAGCCAGCTTGCGGGTAGACTTGTTCACCTTCTTGCTGTAATCGCAGGGACGGGGGCCGAACACAACACCACCACCCACGAAAATGGGGGACTGATGGTCGCCGTGACGGGCATTACCCGTGCCCTTCTGACGGTAGATCTTGCGGTTGTTACCGGCTACCTCACCACGTGTCTTGGTGTTGGCAGAACCGGTACGGCGGTTTGCGCGGTAAGCAGTTACCAGGTCATGCACGGCCTGGCTGCCCTTCTCGGGCCCTACCGTCACGATGTTGGCGGCGGTAGCTGCTTCGATTGTGAATTCTGTTGCGGACATAGATAGGTTCTCCTAGTTCGTATATTATTTACCGTTCTTCTTCTTGGCGGGGCGAACCACAACGTATGAGCCCTTGGCACCCGGTACGGGACCGGATACGAGGATTACGTTGTCCTCGGGGCGTACTTGTACGACCTTGAGGTTCTGCACGGTCTTGCGCTCGTTGCCCATGTGGCCGGGCATCTTCTGGCCCTTCCATACACGGGAGGGAGTAGCGCAAGCACCAACACCACCGGTACGACGGTGCATCATGGAGCCGTGGGTCATGGGGGAGCCGGAGAAGTTGTGACGACGCACAACACCCTGGAAGCCCTTACCCTTGCTGGTACCGATGACGTCTACCCAAGCACCTTCCTCGAAGAGGGAGCAGCCGGGGTGAGCGGCACCTTCAGCGGGCAGCTCAGAAGCATCTACGCGGAACTCCTTGAGGAGCTTGGCGGGGGCGATGCCGAGTTTCTTGAAATGGCCTGCAACGGGCTTGGAGAGGCGGCTCTCCTTCTGCTCGTCGAAAGCAACCTGGATAGCGTTGTAACCATCGCTCTCCACGGTCTTAATCTGGCCGTAAGTGTTGCCGGTCACGTCGATGACGGTGACGGGAACCATGGCGCCGGTTTCCTTGTTGAAAACGCGGGTCATGCCAACTTTCTTACCAATGAGTCCTAAAGACATGTTATGTAAAAAATCTGTGTTAAGGTTCGTAATGATGGATCCGAATCAGGTGGATTAGATCTTGATGGTAATGTCCACACCGGCGGGCAGGTTGAGCTTCTTGAGCTCTTCAACCGTGCGGCTGGTCGGCTCCACGATGTCGAGGAGACGCTTGTGAGTGCGGATTTCGAACTGGTCGGCAGATTTCTTATTAACATGGACCGAGCGGTTCACAGAGAACTTCTCGATACGAGTCGGCAAAGGAATCGGACCGGCAACTTTGGCGCCCGTGCGTTTAGCTGTCTCGACGATCTCGGATGCGGAGCGGTCGATAGCGCGGCTGTCAAAAGCACGGAGACGGATGCGGATTTTGGGACTTTGCATGAACGTGCGGTTATGTTTAGGTTAGTAATTAGGTTGGTTTATTTGTTACCACCGCGAGCCTTGACGATTTCGGTGACAAGGTTCTGGGGTACTTGTTCGAAGTGGGAGGGTTCCATGGAGTAAGAGGCGAGGCCCTTGGAGAGGGTGCGGATGTCTGTGGAGTAACCGAACATCTCGGCCAGCGGCACAGAAGCGGTGAGAACACACTCGTTGTTCTTGTGCTCCATGTTGTTGATTTGAGCGCGGCGGCGGTTGAGGTCGCCCATGATATCGCCCTGGTTTTCGGCGGGTGTTACAACTTCTACGGCCATGATGGGCTCAAGCAGCACGGGGGCGCACTTGGCAAAGGCGTTCTTCATGGCAAAGATAGCGGCCATCTTGAAGGCGTTTTCGTTGGAGTCAACTTCGTGGTAAGAACCGTCGATTACGTCAACCTCTACGTCCTCTACGGGGTAGCCGGCTACGGTACCGGAGTTCATAGCCTCGTTCAAACCGGCGTACACGGCATTCATGTACTCCTTGGGAATGGCACCACCAACAATCTTGTTGGCAATCTTGAGGCCGGTACCACGCTCGCCGGGGCGCATGGCGATAACAACGTCACCGTACTGACCACGACCACCGGACTGCTTAACAAGCTTGCCCTGTACGCGGTCTGCGGACTTGGTGATGGTTTCGCGGTAGGCAATCTGGGGCTTACCGGTGTTGGCCTCTACCTTGAACTCGCGCTTGAGGCGGTCTACAATAATGTCGAGGTGCAACTCACCCATACCGGCAATAATGGTTTGGCCGGTTTCCTCGTCGGTCTTAACGCGGAAGGTGGGGTCCTCGGCAGAGAGGCGCTGAAGGGCGTTGGACATCTTCTCCTGGTCGGCCTTGGTAAGGGGCTCTACAGCCATGGAGATAACGGTGTCGGGGAAGGTGGGGGGCTCGAGGGTGAAGTCGAAGTCGTCGGAGGCGAGGGTGTCACCGGTGGTGGCATTCTTGAGGCCCACGATGGCGGCGATATCGCCGGAGTATACTTCGTTCACATCGGTGTGTACGTTGGCCTGAATCTGGAGGAGACGGCCTACGCGCTCACGCTTACGAGTGCGGGGGTTGTATACGGTATCACCCTTGCGGATAACGCCGGTGTATACGCGGATGAATACGAGGGAACCCACGAACTTGTCGGCCCAGAGCTTGAATGCAAGAGCAACGGGTTTGTCGTTGTCGGAGGGGATGATCTCCTTGGTCTCGAAAGTCTCGTAGCCGTTTTCGTCAAGGCCGGTGGGGATGGTACCGGTAACGGTGGCAAGCTTGGCCTCGAGGGGAGAGGGCAGATAGTCAACAACAGCATCGAGAAGGCCCTGTACACCCTTGTTCTTGAAAGCAGAACCACCGGTTACGGGGATGAACTTGTTGGCGATGCAGGCGCGACGAATGGCAGCCTTGAGGGTGGGGGCATCGATGGGTTCCTCCATGAGGAAGAGTTCACCGAGCTCGTCGTCCACGTTGGCAACGGCCTCTTTGAGCTCCTCAAGAGCAGCCTCGGCAATCTCCTTGACCTCGCCCTCAAGCTCCTTGACCTCGTAGGTGGAGCCCATGCGGTCGGAGTCTGCGTAGTAGATGGCCTTCTGGTTTACCACGTCAATCTGGCCGCAGAGTTTGTCCTCAGAGCCGATGGGGATGAGAACGGGAGCGGCGTTGGCACCAAGCTTGGTGCGGATGTCGGAAAGAACGTTGTTGAAGTTGGCACCCGTGCGGTCCATCTTGTTGACGAAGCAGATGCGGGGCACCTCGTACTTGTTGGCTTGGCGCCATACAGTCTGGGTCTGGGGCTGCACACCGGCAACACCGCAGAACACCACGATGGCACCGTCGAGCACACGCAGGGAGCGCTCCACCTCAGCAGTGAAGTCTACGTGCCCGGGGGTGTCAATTACGTTGAGCTGGAAGTTCTCGTTCTCGAAAAGCTTGCAGCAGCCCTCGGCAGGCAACTGTTTCCAGTTAGTTGTAACGGCGGCGGAGGTAATGGTAATACCGCGTTCCTGCTCCTGTTCCATCCAGTCGGTCGTCGCAGAACCCTCGTGGGTCTCGCCGATCTTGTGGATCATGCCGGTGTAGAAAAGGATGCGCTCGGAAAGCGTGGTTTTGCCACCGTCGATGTGAGCAGCGATACCGAAGTTGCGGTAGCGCTCGAGCGGGGCCTTGCGGTCTGGGCTGCTGTAACTAGCCATAATTCAGTAAAGTAATATGAATGTTATTATTTTCAGAGATTACGAGAAAAACTCACGCAGGATTACCAGCGGAAGTGAGCAAAGGCGCGGTTGGCCTGAGCCATCTTGTGTACGTCGTCGCGCTTGCGCACGGCGGCACCTTGGTTGGCAGCGGCCTCTTTAATTTCATTGGCAAGAGCCTTGGCCATCGGGATACCCTTACGATTGCGGGCATAATTGATGATCCAACGCATGGCAAGAGCTTCGGAACGGTCAGGAGCAACCTCCAAGGGTACTTGGTAGGTAGCACCACCCACGCGGCGGCTCTTTACCTCCACACGGGGCTTGGCGTTCTCGATGGCACGGGTGAGCACCTCGAGGGGGCTTACGGTGTCCGTACCCTCGTTTGCAAGGTCGATAGCCTTGTAAACGATGCGCTCTGCAAGAGCGCGCTTGCCGGCAAGCATCACCTTACCAATAAGGCGGCCTACCAATACAGAGTCGTAACGAGAGTCACGACGCTCAATCTTCTTATAGACGCGTTTACGACGAGCCATAATAGTATGATATTAAAAGTTCAACAGTTTATTTCTTCTTAGCGGGAGCGGCGGCACCGGCTTTGGGGCGCTTGGCACCGTACTTAGAACGGCCACGACGGCGCTTGTCTACGCCAAGGCAGTCCAGAGCACCACGAACGATGTGATAACGCACACCGGGCAAGTCCTTTACACGACCACCGCGTACAAGTACGATGGAGTGTTCTTGGAGGTTGTGGCCCTCACCGCCGATGTAGGCGATAACTTCTTCGCCATTGGTAAGGCGAACTTTAGCAACTTTACGAAGAGCGGAGTTAGGCTTCTTCGGCGTACGCGTCATCACCTGGAGGCAGACGCCACGACGCTGCGGGCAGCTATGAAGAGCGCGAGACTTCGACTTCTCTTCCGGTACGATACGTCCCTTTCGGACGAGCTGATTGATGGTCGGCATGTTTCCTTCTTTGATTATTAATTAGTTTCAGGTGGTAGCCGGAGGAGGAAGAGCTTCTCATTACCGGAGAAGAGTTCCGTTTATCCGGCGGTGAACCCGATAGTTCGTGCTCCTTTGTTTCTGTATTCCTACAGATTAGGAGGTGCACAAGTCTACTATATTTTAACGATTTTGCAAGCCTTTTCTTCAGTATTACGTAAATTTTTCTACATTTTATGCACATTTCCCTAAAATTTGCTCATATATATGTACGCGCGCGCACGCGAGGAAGCATTTTTTCATTAAAATGACACAAAAAACGAGCATGGGAACAAGCCTTACATCTCCCCTGCCCTCTTGTAATTTTCACCCAACTAACAAAACAGCCCACATCAAGCAGATGTGGGCTGTTTTGTATTATTCTGAAACAAAGGCATCAGATATCCCAGGCATCGAGCCATTTGAAGGAAACGATGCGGAACTTGCGACCAACAACCTTGTTTGTAGCGGTAAGCTTATTCTTACCCTGGGAACCATCGGGGTTGTAATCACAGTCGGACGGGTCATTGGTGGGGTCCACGTACTCGATGGTGCGCTGCACCACAGCCTCGCACCAAGCTTGAGCCAAGACACCCTCAGACTCGCTGCGCACGGCACCGTATGAACGAATGGTAAAGGTATCGTCGCGAACGGTCAAGATGTTACCCAAGGAGAGCAGAATGTCGCTCTGAATCAAGTAACCGGGTGCAGCGGTGTATATGGAGCCTTCTTCAGCCTCGGGGAACTTGTAAAGCGAGCCGCCGGTCTGAGGCTCGGTGGTTTCATCGTCGAACCCGTCGTTGAGGTGAGCATTGTCGATGGCAGCCTGCAAAGCCCCCTTGAGGGCGTATTCCTCGTTTTTGGAATCGAGTCGGCGATTGACGAAGTCGGACATATTGAGGAAGGGGCCACGCAGCTTCACTTGCTTGACCATTTCTTCTGCCAACTGGCGGATTTGGGCAGAGTCAAGCTTGCGGATGTCGCCCCAAGCGGCCAAGCCACCACCATTACCACCACGAACCTCGGTAGACCCCATCATCATGCTGTAGCCGCCATCCGGGTCAATGGGTTGATTGGAGGTAGATACCATGAAGCGAGGGAACATAACCTCATCGGTATTATTAGCGGAGCTACCCTCTACCACCTCCAATTTGCCGGAAGCATTGGTGACAAGCTGACGGCTGGCCAAGCCTTGAAGGGCGGCTGCCCATGCATCTACAGAGGTGGAGTTGACGTTGAAGCCACCGTCGATCATCAGGTATTGGGCCACATACTTCCAGCCATCGTCTTTGAGGATTTTGGCCACGATATCCTGATTGCGATAGGGCTCGCCTGTACGCACGTAACGAGAAACCGGGAGCGTTGTGCGCGCACTCTTCTTACCACCTTTATCTTCTGTGGTGAAGAAGTCTCTGGCTACCTTATCGGCCTCTTTTTCGGGCATATCGGAGATGGAGGAGCAGAACCAGCGATCCCACATGGCATCATTAATCAAAAGACCATGGTCGTAGAAATCACTGAATACCTTGCCATTGCCACCGGTGCCGGTCGGGATGTTGGATTTATGTGAGGCATAAATACCATCTGCCGGCAAACAGGGGTCTGCAAAGGCATTGCCGATACCGACTCCCGGCACACCGCTCTGGTAAAGCATGCGGCGCAAGGCCGGCAGAGAACCGGCGCTCGAGGCGGCATACCAACCGGGCTGCAGGCGCATACCGGAGAAGCCGGCCAGGGAGAACGGCGGGTGCACCGGCAACTCGAGCACGGAGGCAAATGAAACCTGCTCACCACCGGAGTTGATACCCAGTACACCGTTGCGGCCTATGCTGTCCATGGGGCAGGCATTCATACCGGCGCCTACATCCAACACGGCAAGTTGGTAGGGGTGATACTGGCGTTGCTGGTTATCGGGTTTGATAATCATGCCACCCCAAAAGGCCGGGCTGGAGTGCTGCCAGGATTTGGTGCGGTAGTTTTCTCCTTCGAACACGCGAGCATCCAAATTCCTGTTAGCAGACTTGGGTGCTACACCCACTGCTGCGATGAAGTAGGGCACTGCGCTATCACGCTGGGAACCGTCCACGCGCCATACGGCATCGTTGCGGTTTTCATCGCATATGACGGTTTCGCCCTCACCTGCGGTGTTGGGGTCGTACCATCCCATCAAGAAGCGCTGCGGGCTGTGGCCTCGCTTACCTACAGCGGTGTCATGACCGCTATCCTGATAGCGGCCGGCAAAGCCATTCATCACAGAGATGGCTTCTACCACTTGCGGAGCAAACCAAACGCCGTCTGTTGTATAGGCGCCGCCGGATGCATTGATACCCAAGCGAAGTCTCAGTTTGAGCAGGCCTTGGCTGATGTTGGCTTCGGAGGCCACGCCGGCATCCGTACTTTGTTTGCCGGCACCCATGGAGTAGAAGTGAGCCTTATAACCGGACACCGAGCTGGGGTTGTACCCGGGTACCCACGGGTTATCAAAAGCGCCATTCTTGTTAGTACGGCTGGAGCCGTGAGAGAAGAAAATAATCTCACCGGGGGCAAACTCTATATCTTGATTACCACCGTTTACACTATTGAGGAAGTAGTTACCGTAGTCCATACCGAACCCATCCGCCCCGGAGCTCTGGCGCATGGCGTAAGTTTGCCACGTATAATTCCAAGTACCGGCTTGAGAGACAGCATAGGTTTGCAGCCAAATTGTTTTGTACGGGATGGACTGTGCCCAGAGCTGCTCGCCACGAATCTTCATGGGTACATTGTAGGGGTTCCACCACAAGAACATGGGGGAGAAGCACATGCCCAAGCGGTATACCTTTTGCTCGTCGGTCGTCATCTCGGGGGTGCCGTCGCTTTTCTTCTGGTCTTCTTCTACCAGACCGAAAGTGCACATATAGGAGAGCAACACCGGTGTGCGCGAATAACCGGCTGCATCATTGCCATCATGCATCAGCGAGCGAGCATCGTAAATGGAGCAACCGCCACCGGGCGAGTATTCCTCAAGGTTCTGCGGGGTTCGGTTATCGCCTTGGTTGGGGATAGCCACGCCACTGATACGGGTGTAGGCTCTATCAACATCGCCGAGGAGTCGAGCCGTTACGTTCTTGGCATCCTTAGCACTGCCATTGGGCCAGCAGTTGTAGTAGGCATACAGATTCTGCCATGAGCCAATCGGCATATTGGGCTCCGAGCCGGGTTGCAAGTCATTATCATACTCTGCAATCGGGCAATCGCGTTTATCATCCGCCCGGAACTCTCTTGCGGCATTGAAGTTGCCCTCCTTACCCAACAACAAGCAGAGGTCTTGCTTAAGGCCACCGGTTCGCACATTGATGGGCAATGTATAAGAAGTCGTAGTTACATCAAAGAAATAGGGCATACCGAACTCTTGAGTACCGCCGGCATAGGCCAAGCTGCGCATGGTGAGCAGCTTGTTGGGGTCTTCTATCGTCTCTGCTGTAAATGAGCCATTTTTGAAGATGGGGGCCGGGGTATTCCAAGTGGCCCGCAGTATAGCTGTGGGCGAGGTGCCGACCTCGGGATTTTGAATGGTTATTTTGGCTTTTTGGTTTTCACCACCTATCCACCAAGCATAGCATGTTCTGTTACGACCGGCATCGGGGGTGTATACCAAGTCGGCGTATACGCTTTCTTCGGATGACTTGGCCAAGCTTCCCACGGTGCCCTCTCCTACCATGCAAATGCGTTTGCCGGGCTCTGCTGCACCCAAGGAGGACACGCTTTCAAAACTGGTGACCTGCTGGGGATTGCGAGAAGAAATAAGCCAGCGGCGGAACATGGAGGCACGGCCGGGGGTATAGGTTTCTTTAATCTTGCTGCCCTTATGGTCACCGTGTTTGGCGGTGCCGTATATGGGGCCGGACCAACTATCCCAGACGCCGAGCACGTGGCGAGAGCCACATTTATCAGAGATGCCGGAGCTGGCAGTAACGCGGCAATCGGGCCCGAGCGCCACCTGCAGCTCACCGATGGCGGCATCCAAACCAAGCAGGGCCTGCTGGCGTGCCTGCGCTTGAAGAATAGTCTGTGCAGATATACGGCTCTGGGTATCTGCCGTTGCCATAATACCTACAGCAAGAATTGCCAAGAGCATCATTAACGTCAAAGAAGCAACCAAAGCAAAGCCATGCTTCTTTCTCTTGACTAATTTCTTAGGCAAAGGTTTAAAATTTCTGAGCTTCATAATTAAAATGCAAGTACCATACCAGTATACAGAAATCCCCCCATGCGTCAAGAAAAAAGCGCATTTCCCCGAATGGAAAATGCGCGAAGTCGGCAGAAACAGTAGGCTATGCCCGAAGAATCAGGCAATATGGCGCACAAAGAGGAATTCTCGTATTCGTTCGTTAGCCGAGGCGCGAAGTTCTGCAGGGGTGTCATCCTCAACAACGCGGCCCTTCTCCAAAAAGATAATGCGGTCCGCCAATTCGCAGGCAAAAGCGACATCGTGAGAGACCACAATCATCGTCATGCCATCGAGCGCCAAGTCTCGCATAAGAGCCTGCACCTCGCCCACCATCTCGGGGTCCAAAGCAGAGGTAGGCTCGTCGAAGAGAAGCAACTCGGGCTCCATTGCCAAAGCTCTTACAATGGCAACACGCTGTTTTTGCCCGCCGGAAAGCTGGTCGGGGTATGCCCGGGCCTTATCTGCCAGGCCGATACGCTCGAGCAACTGCATGGCTCGCTCCTCGGCACGGGGCAAGGTCATGATACCGGCTTTTACGGGCGCAAGCGTGATATTTTGCAAGATGTTAAGGTGGGGGAATAAGTTAAAATGCTGGAAGACCATCCCCACGCGAGCCCGATAAGCATTGAGTGATTTTTCGGTATGTGCGGGTTCTACCCCATGAAAGAGCACTTGCCCGGCATCGGGGATTTCCAGAAAGTTCATACAGCGCAACACTGTACTTTTACCGGCCCCCGAGGGACCGACCAAGAATACCACCTCACCGGGTCGCACCGCAAGAGATACGCCATCTATCACTCGGTGACCGGAAAATGTTTTCACTATATCACGCAGTTCTATAATGGGGTTATCGTTCATTTTTCTTCAATCGGAGTTCTAGTTTCTTTAACAAGTGACTGAGCACAACCACCATTGACAAGTAGATAAGAGCCACGGCCAACAAGGGCAAGAAGGCATCGTAAGTTTGGCTCAAGATGATATCGCCGCCTTTAGTCAAATCCACCAATGCAATATAACCGCAGATACTGGTTTCTTTAAGCAACACGATAAACTCATTACCTAAGGCGGGCAACACATTTTTGAACGCCTGCGGCATAATAATGCTGCGCATGGTAAAGCCGTAGCTCAAGCCCAAGCTGCGCCCGGCCTCCATCTGCCCTTTATCGACAGACATAATCCCCGAGCGTATTATCTCTGCCACATATGCAGCAGAGTTAAGCCCAAACGCCACTATGGCCACCAGCACTTTGCTGACTTCTACCGAACCGAAGATGACAAAATAGATAATCAACAGCTGCACCACTACAGGTGTGCCTCGCACCACGGTAAGGTATAAACGGCATAATAAATTGAGTACGCGGAATCGCCCGGTCTGGTCTGCCGTGCTGCGGATGATACCGATAAGCCCCCCGAGAAAAATACCGATGAGAGCTGCTGCTGCCGAGATTTCGATGGTGACAATCAAGCCGTCGAGCAGGTACTTCCAGCGATTATTTTTGATGAAGTTATTGTGGAATGAGCTCCATATACCCGGCTCGGCAGCAGGCAAAGAGGCAGTAGCCACAGGGCTATTGAGGTGGGATTCGGCAATTCGGGCAAGGGTGCCGTCTTTTTCCATCGCCTCGAGCGTGGCATTAAGCATGGCCAACAGCTGCGGTTGATTTTTATTAACCGCAATGGCATATTGCTCGGAGGTAAGAGGAGTGGGCAATATTTTAAGCTGTGCATTATTGGCAACATGTTTTTCGGCAGGCAAATTATCCAACACCACAACATCTACCTTACCGGCCACCAAGGCAGCCACCGCTAAGGCACCATTGGCAAAGCGCTCAGGTTCTTGAATATTTTGAGCCACGTACAAATCGCCCGTGGTCCCGGATTGCACGCCTATTTTTTTACCGGCAAGCTGAGAGGGCTCTGCAATATCCGAATGCTGCGGCACAATGATGACTTGTTCGGCCGTAGCATATGGGCGCGTGAAATTAACTTGTTTTTTACGGTCTTCAGACACCGTGATACCGGCTGCAGCCAAACTGACCTTACCGGACTGCACCGCTGCGATAACAGACTCGAACTTCATATTCTCGACACGCGTACGCATGCCGTTTCGCCTACCGATTTCAGCAACCACATCGACATCGATACCCACAATTTCCTCGCCACTGTAGTATTCGTATGGGGGGAACGTAGCATCTGTCGCCATCACCAATTCGGGTTCTTGCTCATCTTGACAACCGGTTACGCAAACCAGTACCGGCAACATGATAACGAGCAATACAAACACCCATCTGTTCAGCATTCGCATGGCGCAAGGCTAGCACATCTTAAGCATATTTTCAAGTCTAAATCCATTGCCGGGCATCTATCCCACGCCAAAGAAAAGAGGCCTCAACACCACCGTTGAGACCCCTGAAAAATCCATTGAGCAAGCTCAGGAAAGCTTACCGACTGCCGTGCGCACAAGGTAATCTACCAAAGACGGGGTTGCAACCAAAAGCTCTTTGGAGGGCTGTGGCATATCAAGATTCAGAATAGCACCGGCGTTAATACCGGACGGTGTTTTCAGATTGGCGCCCACCAAGCCTTGTATGGCATTGATGGCGGCTTTATCAGCCAACAATGTTTCTAAGGCATCTTTGAGGTCGGCAGGGCAGCCGTCTCTCAGGGCACCTACCACCTTGTTTCTGATAGCAATAGCTGCGAGGTTCTGTAATAATCCCATAAGTTGTTTATTTGACGTTAACGTGAATCAGACGAGTTTCGGCCGGGGCTTTATCTTTTTCCCACGGGCGGGCATACACCAATTTTACCACCCCCTGCCCTGTTTGCACGGCGGTTATGGTGACAACAGAGGCACGCGGGCACCCTACCATACCGGTGGGGGAATCTTGCTCTTTTAAGGCGATTTCGACCTTCACCGCATCGGGAGACTCTGCCACCCCCCACATGTAACCGGTAGTGGGGTTGCCGGGCAAGGTTATACTTGTACTTTCCCCTACGGTGAGCTCCATCTTTTCCTCTACTGCATAAGCCGGGGCTACCAACACGGCTACACCCGGTAATGCTGTAAATACATTATTGTTCCACATAGCCTCTTTATAGCACCCTTTTTTCTTGCCGTCAAGCATATGTATCTCTCTGCGAGCAAATAAAGCTTGCATCTCTACCCGTTATGTGGCACCATGAGCGGAGCCTTTATAGTCTGTTTTTTCAAAAAACTTTCATCATTATGTCCGAAATAGTCGATAACACCTCATTAACCTCAAGCGCAAAAAAGAAACAATTTCTTCCTCACATCATGGGCTTAAGGGGAATTGCCATACTGTTTGTCGTACTGTTTCACCTCAGGCCGGATTATTTTACTCAAGGTTTTTTAGGAGTAGACGTATTTTTCGTCATCAGTGGTTATTTATTATTCAGGGGGTACAATGCGGCACCGGGGCACTTCCGTTTATCACAATTTCTACAAAAAAAGATATTACGTATTATCCCGCTGCTTTCCGTTGTTATCCTTCTATCAGCATTCATCGTTTTCCCCTTACTTTTCAGCACGAAAGCAATTTCCGACGTAGGAGACTGCGGGCTGAGCTCCCTTTTGTGTTTTTCCAACATCCACTATATATATAAGTACTCGGATTATTTTTCAACGGATGCCAATCTGAATCCCTTTCTGCATACATGGTTTCTCTCCCTGGTGGTTCAAATATATGCAGCATGGGCATTGGGCTGCATAATTCTCCGCAAGTTCAGTCGCAATATACGCATATGCATAGTAACAAGCGCCGCTGTGGCATCTTGCATCTATTTTTATTCGTTACCTATTCACGACTACCTTTGCGAGCTACATTTACCGGTTTGGGAGCAGACAAAGCCTGTATCTTACTACAATACGCCGGGTCGTTTTTGGCAAATAGCAGCCGGTGCTCTCATTTGTTATCTCCCCCGCTTCAGAAGTGGCCGTATTAACTTAACGCTTGCCGTTACCGGGGTGGCAATGCTCTTCTATATTCTGCTGAGAGATGTGCACGAGCCCCATACCGGGCCGCTGTACATTGTTATTGCCACTGTTTTGACACTTACCTATTTACCGGGCACGAAAATAAGGCAGATGTTAGAAAACAAGGTCATTATGCGAATAGGCGAGATTTCTTTTTCACTCTACCTCATTCATTTCCCCATACTGGTCGTATATAAGCGATACACCAAAGAATTACCGACAATCGGGGCAAGCATACTGCTGTTGCTCCTCATATTGGTGTTGGCATGGTTGTTGTGGAAGTATATTGAACGCAGGATTTTCAGCCTCCGTATAACTTTCGTTTTGGCTATTTTGGCTGCGGTTTTATCGGGATTTTTGCTTTTTCACCAACAACTCGGAGTCGATCTTTTCAAAGACGACAAGATTCAATATCCGGTTTACGCAATTTCTCCCATGCCCGTTCATATTCAACAGCATTTAGAGATGGGCTATGATTCTTCTCTGCTGGTTTCGGATGCAGGTGTAACTGGGCTTCACCTTAACGAGTACAGCATAGGCTCCGGGGAGCAAGCAGATTTTCTCCCACTCGGGCCGATGGACGGGTTACCCGAGTATGTTGTTGTAGGAGACAGCCATGCTCAACAGTTATACGCAGGGTTCAACGAATTAAGCAAAACGAACCACCTCAACGGAGTCTTCTTCAGCAGTGTTATCATACCTGTACATAATCAATACATAGATGCCTCCCCCAGTTACACATGGAGCAAAGAAAAGTATCACGCCTTTATCTCTTGGCTTAAAGCTCACCCCGAGATTCACACTGTAGTGATAGCCCAACACTGGAAGGCGAGAATTGACGCGCGAGACGTCATCTCTTGGGAAAAGATCAGACAATACAGAACGAAGGAAGAGTGCACCGGCAACCTGAAACAATTCTGCTCCGACTTACAGCAAGCGGGCAAGCAAGTTATTTGTATCTCTCAAACACCTATTTTGTTGGGATTTGAAGACCCTCAAAAATTGGGGCAATGCTTGGAATACGCACGGTGGAGACAGTTTCGCTATGGGACAGCCCTGCCCTTATACGAGCACGACCCCGTCATCCTTACCCGAGAAATGCACGCCAAAAAGTACCAAGAAGAGGACCATATTCTTCTAACACTCGAGAAAGAGGGCTATTGCAAAGTGCTGGATTTGAGAGAAGCCATGTTCGGGAATGGCTCTATGCATTTATATTCAAACAACAGACTAAATTTCAGAGATAATGGCCACATAACCCCGCCCCAGGCTGTTGATATATTAACCCAACAAACCACCCGATTTGTTGAACTTATCAAGCAACAAAGACAGCAGAGAGCGAAACAAAAGTAATTTTACTCATATTTCAGGCTTTTCAAATGTCTAATTTTCAGATATAATAGCGCGCGTTATGTTACAGGCAGGTATCGTAGGGCTCCCTAATGTTGGTAAATCGACTCTTTTCAACGCTGTTACTCGCTCTCGCAAAGCAGAGGCAGCCAACTATCCGTTCTGCACCATCGACCCGAACGTAGGCATGGTAGAAGTGCCGGACGAGCGTTTGGCCGTGCTGGGTGAAATGAGCAAAAGCCAAAAAATTGTGCCTGCTGCCATCGAGTTTGTAGACATTGCAGGCTTGGTGAAAGGTGCCGCCGAAGGCGCAGGCTTGGGCAACAAGTTTCTCTCTAACATACGTGAGACAGATGCCATCGTACAAGTAGTGCGTTGCTTTGAAAATGACGACATCATCCACGAGCTGGGCTCGGTTGACCCGGTGCGAGATATCGAAATCATCAACGCCGAGCTCATACTGGCCGACATTGCCGCAATGGAAAAGCGTAAAGAAAGTCGCATCAAAAAAGCACGCGGTGGCGATAAAGAAGCCAAAGAAGAGTTGGCACTCATAGAAAAGCTACTGCCGCATTTGGATGCCGGCAACCCCGCCATCACACTAGACTTGAGTGATGATGAGCGTAAGTTGCTGCGCAGCTTCTTCCTCTTATCCGATAAAAAGAGTATTTTCGCCTGCAATGTAAGCGAAGATGAACTGGCGGAGGCCGTAAAGAACCCCGATGCGCACCCCTACGTATCAGCCGTGCGCAAATATGTGGCCGAGCACCACAATGCAGAGGCCATCGTCATTTCTGCCCGTATTGAAGAAGAGCTCTCTGAGCTGCCGCCCGAAGAAGCCATCCTTTTCCTCAACGACTTAGGCGTAGAAGACTCCGGCGTAAGCGACCTCATTCGGGCCGTATATCACCTGCTGGGACTGCGTACATATCTTACCACCGGCGTTAAAGAGACCAAGGCATGGACCATCAAAGCCGGCGACAAAGCGCCGCAGGCAGCAGGCGTCATCCACACAGACTTTGAGCGCGGTTTCATCGCCGCGCAAGTGGTTGCCTACGAGGACTTGGTAGCATGTGGTTCTATCGCTAAAGCCAAAGAGCAAGCCAAGCTGCGTATCGAAGGCAAAGACTACGTTATGCAGGATGGCGATGTAGTCGAGTTCCGTTTCAACGTATCCAAATAATCAAAAAAATGATGAGCACGCCCCGACTTGAAACTCTTTGCATTGTCATGCCCTGCTACAATGAGTCGGCAGGCATTTGCACGACCGTTAAAACAGTAAATGCAAAGCTTGAGGCTCTTATCAAAGCCGGGCGCATAGCAGATAACAGCTGTATGCTCTTGGCCGATGACGGGTCTCGAGACAACACCTGGAGTCTTATCGAAGAGTTGCACACCGAGTACCCGAGACTCAAGGCCTCTGCCCTCGCCGGCAACAGAGGTAAAGAGTATGCCCTTTTTGCCGGGTTGATGGAGGGTAAAGAGCTGGCTGATATCGTCATCTGCATGGATGCCGATTTACAACACGACATCAACGCGATTGATACTTTTCTCGACAAACGCGCCGAGGGTTACGAGTTGCTGTATGGGCTGAAAAGCAGCCGTGGTAAAGAACCGTTTATCCGCAAAATTACGGCTAAGTTATTCTATCGAGTCATGGGTATGCTGGGCTCCCCCGTTCTTAAAGGGCATTCGGACTACAGCTTAATGACCAAGCAAGTGCTCGAGGCGCTCAGTGAATACGGAGAAAGCAACATGATGTTCCGCGCTTTGCTGCGCCATACCGGTTTCAAACAAGCCCCTGTTTACTTCGAGGTACAGGAGAGAGAGCAAGGCGAAAGCAAAATGAGCATGAGTCGCCTGCTGGGATTAAGCATCAACGCCATCACCTCATTCTCCGTTGCACCGCTGCGCCTTATTGCCTACTTGGGCTTAATTATCTTTTTCATCAGCCTCTTTATGGTGGGGTGGGTCGTTGTAGACTATTTCCGCATTGGTACCCCCAATGGCTGGGCTACATTGACATGCAGCCTCTGGTTCTTGGGTGGTTTGCTGATGGTTAGCTTGGGTATTGTAGGCGAATACATCGGCAAAATGTATATGGAAACCAAAAAGCGCCCCCGCTACTTCATCAGCAAGCGCCTACGCTGATTTTAATTGATATTTTCCCCGCAATCGTGTAGGGGGCTTTCGCCCCCTCACACACCACCGTACGTGCCATTTATGGCATACGGCGGTTTCTCGGCGTGTGATTGGTCCCGGAACTAATGTTCCTGCCGCAACTCTTTTATCTCTCCTCG
>SUVK01000071.1 GCA_015062055.1 Akkermansiaceae bacterium | reverse complement strand
CCCCTCGAACTTCCTCTTCCACGGTTTGTTACCTCCCCGCAGTTGTTCTTCAGGTCTGGGATTCCGCATCATCGCGGCTCCGCGCGGACTTTCACCGCAGTGCGCATATCGCGTCGGTCGTACAACGAACCCGCAACATTGCTGTTGCGGGCCGTGGCAATGAAAGGGACAACGAGGCGCGGTATACACTTACTTCGCCATCAGGGCCTCAATATCGGCAACATCCAGAGGAGCATTGGGTATGAGGTCCTCGGTATAATCGGCATGAATAAGCACATCTGTCTCAATGCGTATGCCGATTTCCTCCGCCGGTATGTAGATACCGGGCTCAATCGTCCACACCTGGTTTACGGCAAACTCGGGGTCGGCAGGGCCTACATCGTGCACATCCAGCCCGATGGGGTGAGAGGTACCGTGCATAAAGTACTTGCGCACGCACAGGGGATTCTCGGGGGCGGCATCAACCTCCTCCTGAGTCAGCAAGCCCAGCTTCACCAGCTCTGCGGCCATGCGCACACGCACCAAGCGCTCGTACTCAGACTTTTTGAGGCCGGGGCGCATAATCTCTCGGGCATAGCGGTGCACGGCCAAGCAAGCCTCGTACACGGCCTTTTGGCGCGGTGTAAACTTACCGTTGGCGGGTATGGTGCGGGTCATATCGCCTGCGTAGCCGGCATACTCGGCACCTATATCCATGAGAATCAGCGAACCGTCCGCGCACGGTTTGTGGTTAGAAATGTAATGCAGCACACAGGTATCTTTACCCGATGCAATGATGGGGTGGAAGGAGAATTTGCGGGCGCGGCGGCGTATGTAGGCAGAGCTCAACAAGCCCTCAATTTCCCACTCGCCCATGCCGGGTTTCACTTGGCTGAGTATCTCTACCCACCCTTCACCGGTAATACGGCAAGCCTCGCGCAACTGCACCAGCTCCTCCTCCGTTTTAACCAAACGCATGTTGGCCAAAATATCGTAAAGGCTCTTCAATACCGCATCGGGGTAAGAGGCCTGCAAGGCCGCCGCCATGCGCTCATTACGGGTTTGGACATAGGTAAGACGGCGCGGGTGGTTATCGCGCTCCAGGTACACCACCTTGGCCCCGGGCACCCAAGCCGCCAACAAGGCGTTGTACTCATCCGTCCAGCGCACATCTTCAATCCCGCTCATGGCAGTAGCGGTCTCTTTGGTAAGGCGGGCTCCCTCCCAAATCACGATATGCTCATTAGTCTCTCGCAGCAAGAGGGTATCTGCGTGTGCGCCGTTCTCTTGCACGCGCATCAAAAGCACGGTCTCTTCTTGGTCTATACCGGTCAGGTAAAAAAGATTGGCATTTTGGTGGTGCGCCAGCGTGCCATCGGCATTGGTGGGGTAAATGTCGTTAGAATGCACAATCACCAAGCTACCGGCAGGCAGCTGTCGGGCCAACTGATCACGGGTGGACTTGTAGAACGTAGCGGGAATAGGTTCGTATCTGAGCGTATGCATGGTATTAACTCCTTGTATGCGCCGTATTATACCCCCATACCGCCCATTCTGCAACACCAAATCACGCAACAGCGGATTTACGATTTGCAATTGACAATTTACGATTTAAAAATAAATAACTTACGCCGTTACTTTTAATTTACCTGCCTCAGCATAGCCTCGTAGCGCGAAGACGGGTATTTCGTAATTCGCAACTCGTAATTCGTAATTCATATTGCCAGTTCGCTCAATATCTGCTATCATAAGCGCGGATGAATGATGTAACCATGTCAGGCTTCATCACCCAAGCCCTGCTCATGTATCCGGACATAGCAGCACGCAGCCGCGTATCCATCCTCCCCTCCCCGGAAATCTGTAATCGCATTTTCCTCATCCATGGCTAAGATATTGGTAGCACTCAGTGGCGGCGTAGACAGCGCCGCAGCCGCAGCCCTGCTCACAGAACAGGGGCATGAAGTCGTAGCCGCCTACATGAAAAACTGGGTGAACGAAGAAAACATACCCGGTGAATGCCCGTGGGAGCAAGACATCGAAGACGCGTTGGGCGTATGCCGTAAGTTGGGTATCGAGCTGCGCGTGGTAGACCTCATCGAGCAATACCGCAACCGCGTGGTCAATTACCTGATAGAGGGCTACCGCAACGGTGCCACCCCCAACCCCGATGTGCTCTGCAACCGCGAGATGAAGTTCGGCGTACTGCTCGACTACGCCCTCGAGCAGGGCTTCTCCTCCGTAGCCACGGGTCACTATGCCAACAGGCTTGATATTGCGGGAGAGGGCAGCTACATTTTGCGCGGGGCAGACCGCAATAAAGACCAATCCTACTTCCTCGCCCTCATGCGGCCGGAGCAAATAGCACATGCCGTGTTCCCCGTGGGGCAAATCACCAAACCCCAAGTGCGCGACATTGCCCGCCGCTTTGCCCTGCCCAATGCAGAGAAGAAAGACTCGCAGGGCATCTGCTTTATCGGCCAAGTGAAGATGAGCGACTTTTTGCGCCACTACCTGCCCGACAACCCCGGCGATATCGTGGACCTCAAGGGTAAAAAACTGGGGCGGCACGATGGCCTGCATCTCTTCACCATGGGCCAGCGCAAAGGGCACCATGTAGCCTCCCCCCGCGAAGGCGTGGCCTATGTTGTGGTGGGTAAAGATTTAAAACGCAACCGCCTCATCCTAGGCTACGAGGGCGAAGAAACCCCGGGGCTCTACTCCCGCAGCGCCGTCATCGGCTCTGTCACCAACACACTGCTGCCCCTGCCCGAGCGCGTCATGGCCCAACCCCGCTACCGCGCCGCTGCCGTGCATGCCACCTGCATCCCCATTGCCCCCGGTCGCTACCGCCTCGACTTCGACACCCCCGTGCGCGCCCTCGCCCTCGGCCAGGTGTGCGCCGTCTACGCCCCCGATGCCGACCGCGGCGAGCGTCTCCTCGGGGGCGGATTTTTTGAAGAGATTTTGTAACAAGAGACAAAGAGCGCAACGTATCGGCGCAAGGGGCTTCCGCCCCCCCACCTCCGCCAATGATATAGCTCTAGGGGTTATCTCTTATTTGACCAAGCGAATGATAACAGGAATCACCTTTTCTACCGGGGCGGGCAGAATGGACTCCTCGGACAATGAGCCATCTGCCTCAAAAATTCGCCACTGAGAGCACCCTCCATTGAAGGCATAATCCGGGGCATAGCCCACATAGCGCAGCGTGTGCCCAATCTGCAAAGCAAAGTCACCGGTCGAAAAAGCGACAATGGGCGTGCGTGCAATAAAATCATGAATCTCCTGCTCCGCATAAACCACAGGTTGTTGATAGGCAGGCTCCAACAAAAGGGTGGATTCCCCGCCCACCGGCACGTAAGAGCGATACCGAACCACCGGAGCCCACGGCCTACCGACCGCCCCCTCTCTCTTATAGGTAACGGATTGCACTATATCGGGGGCAGATGCAGCAACCGTAATGCATACCTCTGTTTCATTACCCTGCAACTGCAACGACACGGCAATATCCACCTCTCGCGTTTGCTCCTGCAACAGTTTTTCCCACTTCACGTAGTACGCTCCCTCCAAGGCATCCAACGCAACATCCGTCTCGAACGATTGTAAATCGTCGGCCAAATCCTCCGCTGTATAGGTATCATCCTGTGCGTTTTCAACAGCAGACTCTAACCAATCAACAACACGTTGATGCACAAGCTCATATTGAGCCACACATGGCGGAATGCGCTTGTGCTTATACGTATCCAGGTAAAGAATTCTTGCCGCAGCTGTCATTTCTTCCTTTTCCTGCGCTAACTGCTCATCTTCATACAATACCTGATTGACAGACACCACAGATTCCGCACGCAACAACGCAGCCATGCGGGCCACGGCACGCTCCACCTCCGCTGCCGAGTAGTCGGGTATCTCCGTTACGGGCGCAGGCGGCTCCTCCTCATAATAGTCCACATCTTTCGGCAGACTAGCCTCCGCAGGCGGGGCAGCCTGTTGCGTGACACTTGGCAACAGCGCGGGGCAACGCAGCTGTAACGAGGGGTACGCAGGGGCAACAGCTTTCTCACGCACCACGGGGGCGGGTGCGGGCTGCTGCAATTGTTGCTCGGTCAATAACGGCAAAAGCAAATCTAACAACGCATGCCCCTGCTCTCCGGTGCGAAGCTGCATGGCATAGTGCAACGTCAAGCGGTCTCGGTACATACTGTCGTTGCTTAAATAGAAAAGGTCACAGTACATTTCCGCTATATCGCGCGGTAAAACATGCAGTGCATGGCTATGCTGCATCATGCGTATGCAATATGCCGCCAGCTCGGGGGTGGCATTACCGCGCGCCAACAGAATGCTCAAAGCCTGCGGACAATCTGCCATGGTAGCCAAGGCAACTGCGGGGTGGTCGTACAAGCAATCCGTCTCATCAAACGCCGCGTATCGGCAAAAATACTCTACCAAAGGCTCCACCTCTTTAGTGCCCATGGCAAAGCGGAAGAGAACTCCGGCGGGTGTCATCCCACTTTTGCCGCGCATGCCCCAATTCAGCCCGGGTGTGCGGAACAACTGCTCTGCCATCTGCCGATACTCCTCGCGGGTGTGAGGCAGCAGCCCGTAGTGATCCGGCATCTTTTTGTCTGCAAGGTAATACTGCATCAGCAGAATCTCCATCAATTCCTCGGCCATTTCGGGATGGGCCTCCACTAGGGCACAGTATGCTTGCGTCTTTTGCTCAACACTCTGCCCACTGTTCAAAATGTGGTAAAGCTCCACATAGCGTGTTTCGGCATACTCCTCCGTGCGGTCATAAGAAGAGTGTCCATACTCCACATCGTCATCCTCCCACTGCAAGGGTGCTTGCAAAGTACTGAAATTACGCACACACAGCTCCTTAAAAAACACCTCATTCGGTTTCTCGACAGCCTGCATCATGGCATGCACCCACTTTTTCTCCTCCGGCGTGCATATCGCCTCGCTCACACCGGTGCTCATCCATAAAAAAGCTGCTATCAGGGCATATAACTTCATGGTGCTCATTGTATCAAATGACTTAGGCAAAGCAAGAAAAAAACGCAGGCGCATGCTCCTGAATCATGCCATCACAAAAAATCGTAAATTGGCCTTTGCAAATCATACTTCTACTCCAGCCGAATAATCACACTTATTCCCGCTACTCAAAATATTAACAAACTCATCCCGGTATATTTCCGCTTTACCGTCAATACCTTCGCAAGACGGGGGGCGGACGCATGGTGCCCTTGCGCGGGCTAAAGCAGCTACGTCCGCAAGAGAGGGTGATACCCAAAAATTGGCAACGGCGGTGGCGAGCCTTGCGGCAGGCAGCGGGGGTTGACCACTGGGTGCCGGATGTTTGCCGACACACTTTTGCGAGTTACCATGCGGCGTTTTTCAGAAACTTGCCGGAGTTGCAGTTGGAGATGGGGCACAGGGATTGCGAGCTGTTGCGCACTCGCTATATGAGCCCGATGTTAAAGAATGAAGCCCGGCGTTTTTGGCAGTCGAGTCATTGTTGATGATGCGAGTTTGAGTACGCCTCAAGGTATGGAGGTAAGCATGACGAGTTTTTTGGCGAAGTCGACGAGGTGGGTGGCTTTGTCTGTGCGCAGGTAGTCCGGGTTGAGGCCCCGGCGGCCGAGGCGCCAGCGGTCCAGAGCGTCGGCATCTTTGAAGATGCGGAAGAGTTGGATAACTTGCTTGGCAGAGTCGGGGAATGCGGCGGCGATGGCCGCCTCGCCGAGGTCATCCCGGCGGTCGTGGTAGCGCATGAGGTAGGCGGCCTCGGGCATGTACGCTACCTCGGGGTGGGTTTTGCAGAATTCTTCGTAAAAGGAGGCAGCACGGGCACCGTGGCCGGTATCTTTGCCCTCTGCCTCGCGGCGGGTATCATGAAAGACGGCCGCGTGGGCCAAGATGGTGAGGGTGCGTTCATCTTCCCCTGCCTCGCTACCGCCTATCAACAAGGCATGCAGCAATACACGCTCGGTATGGGCGGTGGAGTGAATTGGGCTGTCCGCCAACTGAAAGGGCACGGAGTCGTACATATACTGTGCCCAATTTTTAAAACAAGCCCCTACCACGGGGGGCAAGGCGCGTACAAACTTAGCAGGTACTATCATGGTGTTACTCTAGCATATCCGCTGATTCAAGACAATAAAAAATCCACAGCCGGCATACGTGATCAAGTTGAAATTTCAAAAGCCCATCCGAAGATGGGCTATTTTATGGACGATTTATCAACTAAAAAATTTATCAAAGCGTATTTTTTTATATTTTTTTTAGAAATCGTGATAGATAGGGGTGAAGTTGATACTCATAATAGGAAATAAAACATAACGAGAATCTGCTGAGGTGGTGGTTTTTCGGGGTTTTATAAAAAAACAAAATCATAACACAAAGAAAAAATATGAAAAAGATGGTATCTATAGCGCTGGTATTATTGCCTCTGGTCAATGTAACACTTACGTCTTGCTCTGAAAAGGATCCGGATGCGTTTACAACTAATATTGAGGAGATGAGCCAAAAGCAAGTATGTTTGAAAATAATTAATTGTATCAATGCCGTAACATTTATTTCGGAATTTGAATTAGAAACTCTTAATAGAAATATAGAGCGCAATATAGTGGAATTTCACCAATGCGGAGGTGCAAAATTGAGGGCTGCCGATAAAGCTGAGTTGGAGGCCATGGCGTACTCGGCCGGGGTGGAACTCGGCACCAAAATACGTATGTACGCCCCGTACGATGCGAACACAAAGGCTCAAATCAATAGACTTTTTCACAATTTGCAGCGTTTTGATGCATTGTTGGCGAACTGATTTTTACCTTATAACAACACAACACCATAACCATTAACTATTATAAATATTATATTTACAACATTAGCTGCATCTAAAGCCGGTCTCTATTACCTAGCCGGGAGAAAGTTGAATGAGTCGGGGTTTTTACCCAGCATTGTATGGGCCGCATTGGCTATAGGTTTGCCGTATATTGCGGTGTTAGTCGGTAGCGTGATGACACAAGATGGGATGTCGGATACCCAAAAAGAAGAGTGTTGTGAGCAGGCAAAAGTAGCCGCCATCATTGCTGCTGTTGCCGGGTTGCTCACCTTCTACATGGGACAAGAGATATTTACCGTGGCATTTGTGTCAATGTGCGGCAGTATTCTTGCATTGTGTCGGCGTTTTGAGATAAGTTGGGGCAAATCATTTGCTGCAATGGGTGGTTTTATACTGGCGTCAATCATCATGGAGCAAATTGTGTTGGCTATTTTTGCCTGATTTGAGGTGAATGACGGGTAAAATCCCTTTATTTTCTCCATGGAGCAGTAGGTGGGGGAGATAAAGGGATTTTAAGCAGAAAAGCCAATGATAGGGGGCGTAATAAAGGCTTTTCGGTGATTTGGTTCCACTCGAACAACCGATAAGTAATGCAATTTTTGTACCTCAGTTTTGTATGAGGGCATTACAGTAAGAGAAGCATCAGGCCGGAGTTTCGTAAGAAACAATCGGCCTGATGTGTTTATAGCGTGAGGCTGCCGGAAAAAGGCACTGAAGAGTACGCGTGGGCATAATTAGAAACAT
Source organism: Akkermansiaceae bacterium (assembly GCA_015062055.1). Lineage (GTDB taxonomy): Bacteria > Verrucomicrobiota > Verrucomicrobiia > Verrucomicrobiales > Akkermansiaceae > Akkermansia. The sequence goes on along the minus strand of SUVK01000071.1, from coordinate 206 downwards.
GAACACTAAATCGGCGTTTAGCAGTGTGTTAGATGCGAACGCAGTGAGCCGAACTTTCAATTCGCAACTCGTACTTAATAATTTGGGGACCTCTAAAAACTCAAATTAAGACAAGACCGGACAGTATGAAGTAAAGTCATAGAGAGCCGGTGACGAAAAATGCGCCTATTTCGGCGCATTTTTCGTCTTTCTGTATTCATTAGGGT
>SUVK01000016.1 GCA_015062055.1 Akkermansiaceae bacterium | reverse complement strand
GCAATCCGTCTGTAGGGAGTCAGCAGAGGCCATAGTACCACCAAAACGAATAACCCCGGTGGGAAGGGCTGAATCACGGCGTGGGCAACCACTCAAATCTCAGAACCTATAGCAGCAGAGCCAAGAAATACTGAAATGTACGAAGCCTCGACTGAAAGATGGAAAGCGGTGCAAGTCCGAATCCACGTGACAGAGCGGAGGAGTTGACAGGGTGTCTGGCGAGGAGAGATAAAAGAGTTGCGGCAGGAACATTAGTTCCGGGCCCAATCACACGCCGAGAAACCGCCGTATGCCATAAATGGCACGTACGGTGGTGTGAGAGGGGGACGAAAGTCCCCCTACTCGATTTTAACGGAATTGTTGCAGGTGCTCGATAATGGCCTTAACATCTGCCGGGGCTGAGATGCCGGGGGGGAGCATGGTGGAGTTCCACGCCTCGCCTTTTACGGTGATGGGGCCTTGCAGGCCGTTGAGGATAATGCTTTCCACCGTGGGGCGGTTGGGGGAGGGGGTAAGCCATTCGGAGCCGCGCAAGGGCGGGTACATGCCGGCTTGGCCCTCGCCGTTTTTGCCATGGCAAGCGGCGCATTTGGCGGCATACAGGGCGGCACCGCGCTCTCCTTTGCGGCTTTGGGCCAGCAGGGGTAACTGCTGCGTGGCAATGTATTGAGCCAGCGTGGCGGCATCATCCCCGGGGCGGGTGGGGTGTGCTTGCAACAGGCGTTGTTCAACCAAGGGTGCCAAGGGGGTGCCGCGTTTCCATTGCGACAGGCATGTTAAGGGCTTTTCTGCAAAGGCGTCCGTATGGCAAAAAAGGCAGCCGCGCATGCGCGCGGCACGCTCGCCCGGGCTGTCGGCGCTTTCAATATAAATCAGAGCGGCCATCCCTATGGCTACTATCACAAGGAGGGCCGCTGCTGCAAATCTTTTCATTCGTTTTGGTTACGGTTCTATGGGGCCGCCCTCGGGGTCGAGCTCGCGGCGCACGTGTGCACCGAGTACACCGAGTTTCTCGTCGAGCATCTCGTAACCGCGGTCGATGTGGTAGAGGCGGTGAATCTCGGTAGTACCCTCGGCTGCCAATGCGGCCAATACCAAGGCGGCGCTGGCGCGCAGGTCGCTGGCCATTACCGGCGCTCCGCTCAGCCCCTCTACACCGGTGATGATGGCCGTGCCGCCATCCACCTTAATGTTGGCGCCCATGCGCTTAAGCTCGGAGCAGTGCATGAAACGCTGCGGGAAGATGGTGTCTTTTACCACGCTGATGCCCGGGGTAACGGCGAAAAGCGCCGTCATCTGGGCCTGCATGTCGGTGGGGTACCCGGGGTACGGGTTGGTAAGGATTTTGCCACTACGCGGGTTTTCGCCCGGCTTCACGAAGACGGAGGTGCCATCCTCATTGTATTCTACCACGTGGCCGCACTCAATCAGGAGGTCCGATATGCTCTTCATGTGCTCTCGGCATACGCGGTGAAGGGTGATGCCGTCGCTGTACATGGCACCGGCTACCATGAAGGTGCCGGCCTCGATGCGGTCGGGGATGACGGTGTGCTCGCAGCCGTGCAGTTTCTCTACACCGTGAATGGTGATGGTGCGAGACCCGGCACCCTCAATGCGGGCACCCATCTTGTTGAGGAAGTTGGCGAGGTCGATAACCTCGGGCTCGCGGGCGGCGGACTCAATAACGGTTGTGCCCTTGGCAAGCACGGCAGCCATCATCAGGTTATCTGTACCCAGCACGGTGGGGCCGCTGTCGCCACGCATGTCTACCGTGGTGCCGACAAGGCCGTTGGGGGCTTCAATCACCATGTTGCCGCCCTTCACGCGTACGCGGGCACCCAAGGCCTGAATGGCGCGCAGGTGCAGGTCTACCGGGCGATCACCGATAACGCAGCCGCCGGGCAGGGGCAGGGTGCAGCGCTTCATGCGTGCCATCATGGGCCCCAACAGGCAGATGGAGGCGCGCATCTTGCGTACTTGCTCGTAAGAGGCGCTGCTGCTGATGCCATCCGGGGATTCGATGCGCACGGTGCCGCTGGAGCGCTCTACGGAGGCGCCCAACTGGCTTAAAATCTGAATCATGTAGTTGGTATCCGATACATCCGGTACACGAGATATTCTCACGGGTTCATCCGTCAGCAAGGCTGCGGCAAGAATCGGGAGGGAGGCATTTTTGGAGCCACTGATGTTGACGGCCCCGCTGAGTCGGTGTCCACCTTCTACGATGAGTTTGTCCATGGTTGTGTGAGATGTATATGTTACGCTGTGGTAATTCTACCAGATGCTGTCGAAAAAGCAAGTGAGAAGTGCATACTTTTGCAAGTATCTTGCTATTCCGCTTGCCACCTGCATACATATGTACGGTGCTTTTTTGCTTTTTCTTTCAAAATCGTCGATTTTTTTCTCAAAAAAAGTTAAAGAATCGGCCCGTTTTTTCATGGAGGGGGGGCGGAGCGATTGCCGGCGGCTTTGGTGGTAGAGGGGGCTTGACGCCAGTGGGGCTCTTTTGTATAATTCGGGTACAATGAAAAGACTTTATACTGCGTTAGCAATGGTAGGGGCATGTATGGTTGCTCATGCCGAGTTGAACGATATACATGAAGTGGCTGCTCAATGGGCTGCAGAAGTGGCAGAGCTGCAACAAGCTATCAGAGAATACGATTGCATGTATTATATCGTGTACGATGAGGAATTCGGCCATTTGCAGTGGTTGCTGATGGAAATGACGGAAAAATAACGCGGCCACTGTCGGGGCCCATTCTTCCGGAAAAGGTGAATGCAGTCGCGTTTTTAGCTGTACAGTTGTTATCGGGTGTGCTAGATTCGGAAATCTGTTAACTTTTCCGAAATGAAAATGCGTCAATTTTTAAGTTTGGTAGCGGTGGCTGCTTTTACATTGAGCTCTTGCCAATGGGCTATGATGGAGAGTCGTATAGCCGATCGCGTGAATGGTGCCTCTGATGAATACCGGATAACGGGGTCTGAGAGTTTGATGGGCGGAATTGTGGAGTATACCGCGGCCAATGGCAAAAAGTTTTATGTGCAGCGCTACCGTGTGAAGTCTGAGCGCAAGCCCGGGCCGATGTTTGTGTTCGGCGAAATCGACAAAAAGCACTTTACTTGGGGAAATAATGCACCGGCCAAGGCATTGCCGACCGTAGAGCGTTTTGTGGTAGTGGGGTACAATGATTTGGTATTCAATGGTATCACGCCACCGGCGGCAGAGTTCAGACACCCGCTTGGTGAAAAGACAATGCTGTGGCGAGAGTGGGAGGACAAGGTAGAGGCCCTGCAAGACCCCGGCATGCAACTGGTGAGCAGCACGGTGTTGCCCATAGCCCCCGGTAGTGAGAATGACCAAGCCGCGTGGGAGGTGTACCAAGACGCCAAAAGCGAGGTGGCACCCGGCAGGCGCTACGTGTGGGCACCTCTTGCCGAGGTGGCAGATGTGCCCTTGACCCTGCTGGGTACCATGTGCTATATGCCCTACTACAATGTCAAACATTGGGTTAAGTGTATTAAAGATTGAAATTTTAATACACAATATGCCATGCTTTTTTCTTGCAAACAAATGAAATCATGGTATTTTAGCCACGAGCATTCCGTATGGGTGCAGACAGATTTTTAACTCTAACGACATAAAACAATGGAGATACTTCATGATAAGGACGCCGATGTGAGCGTTCTCAATGGTAAGACAGTGGCCGTTATCGGCTATGGTGCACAGGGACGAGCCCAGGCTCTTTGCATGCGCGACAGCGGTGTGCATGTTATCATCGGTATTCGTCCCGGCAAGAGCTGGGATGCTGCCGTACAAGATGGCTTTGAGGTCATGAGCGTGGCCGATGCCGCCAAGACTGCTGATATCATTCACATTCTGTTGCCTGACGAGATGCACGGCTCTGTATACGCAGAGCAGATTAAGCCCGGTTTGAGCGCCGGTAAGACACTGTGCTGCTCTCACGGCTTTGCCTATGTGTTCAAGACCATTGAGCCCCCGGCAGATGTAGACGTGATTATGGTGGCCCCCAAGGGCCCGGGCACCGAGGTGCGCCGCGTGTTCGAGGAGGGCTTCGGCTGCCCCGGCCTCATCGCCGTGTTCCAGAACCCCACCGGCAATGCCAAGAATGTGGCTTTGGCCATGGCCAAGGCAGAGGGCCTTACCCGCGGTGGTGTGCTTGAGTGCACCATGCAGCAAGAGACCTACGAAGACCTCTTCGGCGAGCAGAACGTGCTTTGCGGTGGTTTGGTAGACCTTATGAAGTATGGTTTCGAGACCCTTATCGAGGCCGGCTACCCCGCCGAAATGGCCTACTTTGAGTGCGTGCACGAGGCCAAGCTCATTGTCGACATCATCTACAACAAGGGGATTCAGGCCATGAACGGCGTCATCTCCAACACCGCAGAGTTCGGTGAGTACTACAACGGCCCGCAGATTCTCGGCCCGGAGGTGAAGGAGAAGATGAAAGAGAGCCTCAAGCGCATCGAGAGCGGCGAGTTCGCCCGCGTATGGCTGGCAGAGGCTGCCGCCGGCGCCCCCAACTTGCTGGCTAAGCGCGCAGCCCTTGCCGAGCACCCCGTCGAGGTGGTGGGCAGCAAGATTCGCGCCCTCTTCGAGCGCAACTAATCTGCGCCCTCGGCTCACAGAGTTTTATACAAGCGGCTCTCACCTCCCCGTGGGAGCCGCTTTTGAATCAATACATAACCGATTTTTTTCCCTCATGAACGCAGTCAACATCGAGAATGCCAAGGTCTTCCTTTCCGGCAGAGAAATTCTTCACCATATCAACTGGCAAGTGCAGCGCGGGGAGCGTTGCTTTATTCTCGGTGCCAACGGTGCGGGCAAAACAACACTGGTGCGCATGCTCATGGGCTATGCATGGCCGGTGTTCGGGGCTACGGTAGAGGTGCTGGGCCACCGCTTCGGCACCGTCAACCTGCAAGAGCTGCGTAAGCGCATTGCCTGGGTAAGCCCGCTGATGCACCAATGGCTGGGCGACCGCGAGTGGACCGGGCGAGAGATGGTACTCTCCGGGCCGGATGCCACCATCGGCTTGTTCCGCGATGCCACGGCAGAGGAAGAGGCGCGCGCCGCGGCACTCATGGAATCCCTGCGTGCCACGCACCTGATGGACCGCAAGGTACACACCATGAGCAGCGGGGAGCAGGTAAAAGTGCTGATAGCCCGCGCCCTCATGACCAACCCCGAGCTCATGATTCTGGACGAACCCAGCGTTTACCTTGATATCGCCGGGCGAGAGTTCTTGCTCAATACCATAGATGAGCTTGCCGCCACCCACCCGCAGCTCACCATCATCTTCATTACCCAGCGTATTGAAGATATTTTGCCCACCTTTAACCGTGGCATGATTTTGCGCCAAGGCGATATCTTGGCCTACGGCACCCGCGATGAGGTGCTCACCGAGGCTAACCTGCGCCGTGCATTCGACCTCGATATCCGCCTCATCCAAGCCCGCAACGGCCGACTCTGGACGGTGATTGAGTAATTTTTTTCGTTCATTTCGGCTGATAAATTTGAGTTTGTGGGGGTATACATAGCCTTTTCTTTTTGCTTTGCCCCTTAACGGGGAAAATAATTCAACCCGACAAAAGGTGCTTATTATCGGGCTGAAATAATGCATGAGCGGAAAAAAGTATTGCAACGTCTATACTGCATTTGTTATAATGCCGTTACTATGAAACGGAACCGCTTTATCAAGCTGCTGGCGTGGGGCTCTATGTGCTTGGCATGCAGTGCCGCCTTGGCCGCTACCCCCGAGGAGGATTACAACAAGGGCATGGAGTATGTGAATGCCGGCAACCCGGCAGAGGGTGCCCCGTATTTTCAGGCCGCGGCAGAGCAAGGTTATGCGCCGGCTCAATCTGCCTTGGGTGTGTGCTATGGCAATGGTTTCGGGGTGGTGCGAGATGAGGCGGAGGCTGTCCGTTGGTTCCGTTTGGCTGCCGAGCAGGGCTACGCTAAAGCTCAACACAATTTGGGGCGTTGCTATTATGTCGGCAAAGGTGTGCCGCAAGATTATCAGGAGGCTCTCAAATGGCTGCGCGCCGCTGCCGACCAAGGGTTGGACCTTGCGCAGGGCGCACTGGGCGACATGTATTTGGTTGGTACGGGGGTAGAAAAAGATGAAGCGCAGGCTATGCAATGGTATCTTGCCGCCGCTGAGCAAGGGCATACGGAGGCTCAGTTCATCGTTGGCTTTAATTATGAGCAGGGCAGAGGCGTGCCGCAGGATATTGCAGAGGCGGCCAAATGGTACCGCTTAGCCGCAGAACAGGGCTTTGCTGCTGCCTGTTACAATTTGGGGGTATGTTATGAATATGGCAAGGGTGTGCCCCAAGATGCGGCAGAGGCGGTTAAATGGTACCGTGCTGCCGCAGAACAAGGGGATGCCTCCGGCCAAGGCTCTTTGGGGGTATGCTACATGAACGGGGTCGGCGTGCCGCGAGATGAGGCAGAGGGTATCAAGTGGTTGCAAATGGCTGCAGAGCAGGGGGATACACAGGCGTTCTATAATTTGGGTGCCGCCTATTTGTTAGGTAAAGGTGTGGAGCAAGATGACGCCATCGGCGTAAAATATCTGCTCACTGCGGCAGAGCAAGGCCATGAAAGAGCGCAGCTGATATTGTTTGACTGTTATAAAGAAGGCCGCGGTGTAGCCATGAATGAGGCAGAGGCCTACAAGTGGTTGGATTTGGCGGCGGAGAAAGGCGACCCTTATGCGCAGTACGGCAAAGGCATATGTTGTTACTTCGGCAAGGGGGTAGAGAAAAACATACCCGAAGCCATCAAATGGTACCGCGCTGCGGCAGAGCAAGGGCATGCCGATGCCCAATACTGTATGGGCGCTTTGTATGCTAAGGGGGAGGATTTGCCTCAAGATTACGCAGAGTCTGCCAAGTGGTATCGCGCCGCTGCCGAGCAGGGGAATGCCGATGCTCAGGCGGCGCTCGGTACTTTCTATATGAATGGCAGCGGTGTGCCCCAAGATGCGACAGAGGGTATCAAGTGGCTGCGCGCTGCGGCAGAGCAGGGCCAAGTTGAGGGCCAATTCAATTTAGCACTCGTGTATCATCACGGCAGAGGCGTGCCGCAAGATTACGCAGAGGCGGCCAAGTGGTTTCGCGCCGCGGCAGAGCAGGGCCATGTTCTGTCGCAGTTCAATTTAGCAGTTTCGTACCATCACGGCAAAGGTGTGCCGCAAGATTACGCTGCGGCCGCCAAATGGTACCGTGCTGCCGCAGAACAAGGAGATGCAGATGCCTGTAACGACTTGGCTGTCTTCTTGGCAGAGGGGCTCGGCGTAGAGCAGAATGAAGAGGAAGCTGCCACGCTGTTCCGCCAAGCTGCCGAGGCCGGTCATAGCGAAGCTCAGTACAATTTAGCACATGTTTACCATTTCGGCAGCGGTGTGCCACAAGATGACGCAGAGTCGTTTAAATGGTTGCAGGCCTCTGCAGAACAGGGGTATGCCCAAGCGCAATATACACTGGGACACTTCTACTATCATGGCAAGAACGGTGTGCCGCAAGATTACGCAGAGGCGGTTAAATGGTACCGCTTGGCAGCAGAGCAAAATTTTGTACCTGCCTTGTACAGCTTGTCAGAATGTTACGAAAAAGGCCACGGTGTATCCCCAAGCGCGATTGAGGCTATGTACTACCTACAACGCGCCACCGAACTCGAGACCACCGACCATGTTCTGCAATCCCCTTCCGATGAGTAATCGGGCCGCAGGTTCGGTGGGGCGTTTGCTCGCTGCGTTGAATTATTTTTATTTTTGCGCCATTAAAAGGCATTGGGCTACCATGGCTGCGGTTTATTTATGGCCGCTTCCTCCTTGTGGGGCATTACGTGGGGTTCCGGTGCCTTTTTATTTTGGCTCTGTTAAACATTGCGGTTGATAAATTGTAATTTACGGGATGCATATTTCAAATTCTCTAATTGAACTCCCGCGTATACCGACATTTTGTGGTAAGTGGTGGCGTTTTCGGTTGACGCCACGGGCAGAATAGGGTATAGTGTAGGTCAAGAATCGAGACTTACACTTCAAACTCTCCGACCGGTATGGCTACTGCAAATTTATATTCGTATGTGGATCAGTTTCCCGACATCCGTGTGATGTGCGTGGGGGATATGATGCTTGATATTTTTGTGTACGGTAAAACGAACAGATTGTCGCCCGAGGCACCGGTACCCGTGTTGCTTGAGCAGCGCAGCCGCCGTATGTTGGGTGGTGCCGGTAACGTGGTGGCCAACTTGCGCAGTTTGGGCTGCCGCACCAGTTTTGTAGGGGTTGTGGGGCAAGATGCCGATGGCGAGGCCCTGCGCGAGTTTATGGCAGATTTGGGGGCAGATAATGATTTGTTGGTCTCGCTGCCGGGGTACCCCACCTCTGTTAAGACTCGCTTTGTATCGGGCCGCCAGCACATGCTGCGTGTGGACCGCGAAGAGAAGCTCAACATGCCGGAGGATGTGATGGCCTCTCTGTTGGCAGCCATGGAGAAGAAGTTGCCGGAGATTGATATGGTGATGATTTCTGACTACGGCAAAGGCTTGTTTGATGAGCGTTTCACCCCTGCGGTGATTGACTTGGCACGCAAGGCCGGTTGCCCGGTTATTGTAGACCCCAAGACGAATGATTACTCCATATACCGCGGGGCAACCTTGGTAAAACCCAACAGAAAAGAGTTTGAGGGTGTTACCGGGCAGTCGTTTGACCCCTCTGCACCCGATTTTGCCGAGCAGGCTGTGGCCGCGGGGCGGGCAGTGTGCAAGCGTTATGGTGTCAGCAACTTGTTGGTAACGCTCAGCGAGTATGGCATGATTTATATACCCGGCGACGAGGCAGAGGACTACAAGTGGATACCCACCGAGGCGAAGGAAGTGTTTGATGTATCCGGCGCCGGCGATACCTCTCTTGCGGTTTTGGGTGTGGCCATGGCAACGGGTGTATCCATGCGCCAGGCCATGAAGATAGCCAACGCGGCTTCAGGTATTGTGGTAGCAAAGTTCGGCACCGCCTGCGTCACCTGCGAGGAATTGAAGAACAAGCTGGAGCACAAGGAGCAGGCCCGCGTGTTGACGGTAGATGCCGCTGCCCGCTTGGCCGACGAGCTCAAGGCCCAAGGTATGGTCGTGGGCTTTACTAATGGTTGTTTCGATATCTTGCACCCGGGGCATCTCAGCTCGTTCGAGCGTGCGCGTGACCTGTGCGATGTGCTCTTTGTCGGCTTGAATAGCGATGAGTCCGTGCGCCGTCTTAAAGGCCCCAGCAGACCCGTCAACAACCAGGCCGCTCGTTCGGCCATGGTGATGGGGCTTAAACCCGTGGATTATGTGATTATCTTCGAGGACGACACCGCCTTGCCCCTTATTGAAAAACTGCGCCCCGATGTGATTGCCAAAGAGGGCTACCCCATCGACAAATGGCCCGAGGGGCAGTTGGTAGAATCATACGGCGGTAAAGCTGTAGAATTACCGCGTGTGGATGGTTTCTCCACAACGTCTATTGTTGAAAAAATAAACAACTGAGTTATATGAAACAAGAATGGATTTGCGCTGAATTAAAGGGCGTGGCAGAGAGCTTCGTGGCGCTGTCTGCCCGCGCCGCCGTCATTATGGATATTGCGGACGCCTGCACCCGTGCCCTCAAGGCCGGCAAGAAGGTGATGTTCTGCGGTAATGGTGGCTCTGCGGCCGATTCTCAGCATTTGGCTGCCGAGTTTGTGGGGCGTTACAAGCTTGAGCGAAAAGCCCTTAACTCTGTGGCGCTTACGGTAGATACGTCTATTCTCACCGCCATAGGCAATGACTACGGGTATGATGACGTGTTCCGCCGCCAGGTAGAGGGCATAGGGCAAGAGGGCGATGTGCTCATCGGCCTTTCTACCAGTGGCAACAGCAAAAACGTGTTGCTGGCCTTTGAGCAGGCCAAGGCCATGGGCATTACCACCGTTGCCTTTACCGGCTGCGGTGGCGGCAAAATGAAAGAGGCGGCAGATATATGCCTTGATGTGCCTGCCGCTGTTACCAACCATATTCAAGAGCAGCATATTACCTGCGGGCATCTTATTTGCGAGCTGGTAGAAAAAGCAATGTATGAGTAAGCGCCGTGCCCTGTTTCTGGACCGCGATGGTACCATCAATATCGATAAGCATTACGTTTATCGCATAGAGGATTTTGAATGGGTGCCCGGTATTGTTGAGCTGTGCCGTGCCGCAGTAGGGGCAGGGTATGATATTGTCATCATTACCAACCAATCCGGTATAGAACGGGGCTATTTTACGGAGGCTGATTACGAGCTGTTTACCGCATACCTCAAAGAGCAGTTTGCCGCGCACGGCGTGCCCGTGCTCGATGTTTTGCACTGCCCTTGGCTGGAGCACGAAGACCGCAAACCCAACCCCGGCCTTTTCCTGAAAGCCGAGGCAAAATGGGGCATTGATATGGCGGCCTCGCTTTCGTTGGGTGATAAAGAGCGCGATGTGCAGGCCGGTATCAATGCCGGTGTGGGGCGCAATTATCTGCTCGCCGCAGGGGCGGTATCCTCCTTGGCTACGGCGGTGGTTGCAAATCCGCAAGATGTGATTCCATTTTTAACTGAGTGATTTATGAAACAAAAAATTCTGGTTATTAAGTTAGGTGCCTTGGGCGATTTTGTGCTCGAGCTGGGTGGTATGATGGAGGTGCGCCGGCGTTTCCCCGATGCCGAGCTCACCCTCATGACGAACAAGGCCTTCTTGTCCATTGCCAAACAAGCCGGCATTTTCAGTAATTACATTATTGATAACCGCGTCTCTTGGTTTAACCTCAAAGAGCAAATTCGCCTGGTTAAAGAGGTGACAAGCGGGGGCTTTGAGTACATTTTTGACTTCCAATGCGTAAGCCGTACCGAGAAGAAGTACTTCCCGGTGTTTCGCTGGTTCATGCCCCACTCGTTCACTTGGGTGAGCGCGCGCAAAAGCTTTGCGTGGAAGGTGGAGAAAAAAGGCCGTGGCCGTGGTAAGTTGACCAAAGAGGAGTACCCCTTCAACATGCCGGTTACCGATTTGTCGTTCTTGCATGGCGAGAACAAACACTTTGGTGAGTTGCCCGATAAGTTTGTGATGATGATTCCCGGCTGCTCACCGAATCACCCGCACAAGCGCTGGCCGATTGCATATTATTCTGAGCTGGCAGCTCGTTTGGCCGAGCGAGGTATCTACTCTGTCGTGATTGGTACCAAAGCCGAGGAAATGGAAATTAACGCCATTGTAGGCTCTTCTGCGATGGCGGTAAGCATGCTCAACAAGACGTCTCTGTTGGATATTCCCGACCTCGCACGGCGAGCGTTGGCAACTGTCGGTAATGATACCGGCCCCTCGCACATGGCCTCACTCTCCGGTGCCAATGCCATTGCCATTTACGATAAGCGCACCGCCGTAGGCGCCCTGCGCGGCCCGCGTTCCATTAACATGGTTTCGCCCTCGACCATTGACTTAATTACTGTTGATATGGTGTGGGAAAAACTGCTGCCCATGCTTGACGAAACCCGTTGAAGTTACTTGAGCTTCCGGATAGAAAAAACGCTGTCGGTGTGTGTATTACCCGACAGCGTTTCTCTGCTTTTAGAAAAATGTGTTAAACAATACCTTCGGTACGCATGGCCTCGTTAATCTTGGCCATAATCTCAACAATGTGCTCGTTGATGCTGTTGGTGCACATGCTGTCTGCCATGCGGCAGGCGTTGAGGATAGCAATGCCGTTGGCAGAGCCGTGGGCAATGATGGAAACACCGCGCACGCCCATGAGCGGGCAACCGCCGATGGCGTCGGCGCTCATGCGTACGCCCAGTTTCTTGAACACGGGCTTCATCAACAAAGCCCCCATCTTGGCCATGAAGCTGGACATAATGCCCGCCTTGAGCCAGTGCCCGAACGCCTTAGCCGTGGCCTCTACGCTCTTGAGCAAGATGTTGCCGGTGAAGCCGTCTGTCACCGCTACGTCTAAATCGGTCTCAAATAAGTCGTGCCCTTCGCAGTTGCCGATGAAGTTGAACGGCAGCAGCTCTTTGTCGGACAAGGCTTTGAGGATGCGGTAGGCCTCCAGCGAGAAAGCGCTGCCCTTGCAGTCCTCTGTACCGTTGCTCATCACACCCACATTGGGCGTGGGGCGGTTGTATACGTACTTGGCCATCAGGGCACTCATCACTGCGTAGCCTACCAAATGGCTGGGTTTGGCATCGGGGTTGGCGCCGGTGTCGCTCACCAGCACATAGCCGTGTTGGCTGGGCAGGGGGGAGATGATGCCCGCGCGCTCTACGCCCTCCAATAAGCGCAGTTTGATAGTACTGGCTGCTACGGCGGCCCCGGTATTGCCGGCGGAAAGCACGGCATCGCAGGTGCCGTCTTTCACCATGTCTACCGATATGCTCATAGAGGACTTCTTCTTCTGGCGTACGGCCACAAGCCCGCTTTCCTCCATGCTGACCACCTCGTCTGCGTGCACGATCTCCAATTTGGGATTAGAGCTGATTCCGGCATTGTCGCATGCCTGTTTCAGCGCACTTTCATCACCCACCAGGTAAAGCTTTTCGAGTGTGTTGATTTTCTCCAGTGCCAATTTGGCACCGTCTATATTGATTTGGGGCGCGTTATCGCCGCCCATGGCATCGAGAGCTAGCTTCATAGATGCTGTTATTGTGAAGTTCGTGTATACTCTAGCACATTTTTGTGCTATTTGTCAACAAAAAACCGCCCGGCAGCAAATTCTGCGGGGCGGTTGAAGTCTTTCGGCAGGGGTTTTTATTTCCGGCAGAATCAGTCTACCAGTTTTACCACTACCTCAGCACCACTCTGAGTCTTGTAGGTACCGCACTGCATGCATGCCGTGTGACCGGGAACAGCGGCGCCGCACTTCGGGCACTTGCCGAGTTTGGGGGCCTTCCAGGCCTGGGCTGCCAGGCGGGAGCGCTGCTTCATCTTGGACGTTCTGCGTTTCGGAGCTGCCATAGTATTATATGTGTGTTAAGATTTACTGTGATGTTGAGTGGGGCCACGGTGCCTACTTACTCGGAAACTGATCCAAGGCATCCCAGACGCTTTGTCCACTCGGGGCAGGGCATTCTACACCCGATTGGGGGTCTTTGTCCAGCCTAAAATCACCAAATGTGTCATTTATTTTGCATTTAAGGCCCGAAATTTCACATTTCGGGTACCCGGGGAGCTCCAGAAGCACCTCTTCGCGCAGGTCTTGCGTCAAATCTATCTCGAATTTTCCTTTGGTGTCGTACGAGAGGGCAAGGTCTTCTATGGCTACTTCATACTCAAATTCCTCTAAACACCTGTCACAGCGCATGCAGAAGGTGGCGTACACGCAGCCGGTTACCAAGAGCTCGGTATCGTAAAGTTTAGCTTCCAAGTCGAACTCCAGCGGGCTGACGCTGCGAGCCCCGGTGTTATCAATATCAAAAATGGCACCGTCTGCCTCGCCTTGCAGTACAAGCCCTTCTTCGGGAAACTCCTCCAACGGTACTATTACACGTGTTTGCATGCGCCTATTATAATAGGGTGGCGGCTCTTTGGCAAGTGTAAAGAAAATACGTTTCTTTTCACGATAAAAAATAACAGCCCGCATAGTTTGCATGCAGGCTGTCGTGTTGAGTTTTGCTGTTAATCAGATAGATTCTTCTGCCGGTTTTTCTTGCGGGGCCTCATCGGCTGTGTTTTCTGCTTCTGTGGCCGGTTCAACCACGGGGGTGGTCACTTCTTCCTCCGGGGTGGTGTCTACCTGTTCTGCGCGTTCGCTGGCAGCACTTACCATAAGCTCGCGTCCCATGAAAGGCTGGCCATGGAGTACTTCGGCAGCTTTGCAGGCATCTTCGAGTTTGTGCATCTCAACGAAGGCGTACCCTTTGCTCTTGTGGGTACGCGGGTTGTAGATAACATCTACACTCTTGACGTAGCCGAACCCCTTGAACAGGTCCTCCAACTCGGCCTCTGTTGCTTCGTAGGAGAGATTACCTACATACAAACGAGCATTGCGGGTGGGTAGGGTCGAGGTAGCGCGGCGCTTTCTGGGGGCTGCGGGGTTGCCGCCACGGTTGTTGGTTTTGGCGATGCGTACTTTTTGCGGGGCTGTATTCTTTTTGCCTTTTTTGTTGCTGTATTCGTCCTTTTTCTTTTTTCCGAACCCGAAGAAGCTCAGGATTCGAGACCAGAGTGAGGGCTTTTTAGCGGGTGTATCAACGGGGCGCGGCATGCGTTGTCTGCGGTGGCGTCCCTGGTTACGGCGGTGACGGGCTCCCAGCCCCTGCCGTCCTTGCGTATAATGTTCAGACATGCTGTTGATATGGAATATTGTTTCAGATGGCTTGGTATGCGAGAAGAAACACTCTGCTCTCGCGTACGCCTATCATCATGTATGTGTTAATAGTGTGTGAAAATGCAGCCCTGCGATGGTGTACACCACTGTGTGACACCCCCGAAACCGACTGCACCTGCTCAGAGTATACTCTTGCAGTGCCATTGTTCAAGTAAAAAATGTGGCATATCTGCTTTTTTTGCTTGACGTGTAGCGAAAAAGCAAAATCACCATTTTGAGCTTGCATAGGCATGGCGGCTGGGGTATATGTAGTGGTAGCCATGTATATTGAAGACCAATTAGCCGAGATTCGAGAGAAGATAGCTGCTGCCGAAAAGAAAGCCGGGCGCCCTGCGGGTAGTGTGGCGTTACTTGCGGTGAGTAAGACTTTTCCGGTGTGTGATATCATGCACGCCTACGATGACGGGCAACGTTTGTTTGGTGAGAATCGTTTGCAAGAAGCCATGGAGAAAATGCCCGCCATGCCGCAAGATTGCGAGTGGCACCTTATCGGCCCGTTGCAGCGCAACAAGGTGCGCAAGGCATTAGAGCACGGTTTTGCATTGATTGAGGCGGTAGATTCCTGCAAATTGGCAGAGGCTATTTCGCGCATTGCCGGCGAGCTCGGGGTGACGGCTCGCGTTCTTATCGAGGTGAATGTTGATGGTGAGCAAAGTAAACATGGCTTTACCCCGGAAGAGTTGCAGCAGCAGTGGGCGACTCTTACTGCATTGCCGCATCTGGAAATCCGCGGGCTTATGTGTATACCCGCCCCAACCGAAGACCCCGAGGCAGCCCGCCCGGCTTTCCGTGCTCTTCGAGAATTGGCTGATTCATTACGCGCACGCGGCCCCTTGGCTTTACCCGAGCTTTCTATGGGTATGAGCCACGACTATGCCATCGCGGTAGCGGAGGGCGCCACCATAGTGCGTGTAGGCTCCGCCATTTTCGGTAAGAGAGATTATGCCACGAAATAAGGGCCCCCGAGCGAGGGGGCTCAATGGATAATAGACTTGACCTCAGTCGCTCAATTCGCTGCTGCGTTTCCCGCCGGCAGCGCGTATCAGCTCTGCGCACTCTGTGTGGTCGTATTCGATAGCTTCATCCAGCGGGGTGCGCTCCGACTCGTCTTTTTGGTTCACGTTAATTCCCGGTTGCGCCAGCATGAGCTCGAGGATATCCTTATGTCCGCCTCGGGCTGCTTCCCATAATCCTGCATCGGGGCTTGCTCCTTTCTCGAGCAAGAGTTGTACAATTTCCAAGTGGCCATTTTCTGCGGCATGTGATAAGGCGTCATCTGTTGCTTCGCTATCATCTGTTGCTTCTCTATATTCGAGCAAGAGTTGTACGATTTCTACGTGCCCGCCGGCTGCTGCCACACAAAGAGCGAGAGAGGGGAGTGCCCCATGCTCGAGCAAAAGTTTAACGGTTTGAGTGTGCCCGTTGAGGGCTGCCCCCCACATGCCGTCATCGGGGTTAGCCCCTTTCTCGAGCATGAGCTCTACAATTGCCGAGTGCCCGCCTTGGGATGCACCCCATAACCCGCGATTGGGATCCGCTCCTAATTCAAGCATGTACTGCACAAGCTCTGTGTTGCCGACAAAGGCTGCATCCTCCAACCCATCGTTCGGGTTGGCTCCTTTGTCGAGCAAAAGCAGAACAATCTCGATTTCTTCGTTTTCGATAGCATCCTCCATGCCCTCGTCCGGGTCAGCCCCCTTCTCGAGCAGAAGGTTTACGATATCCGGGTGCCCGTGGCCGGCTGCCAACCATAGGCCATTATCGGGGTTTGCGCCTTTCTCCAACATGAGTTTAACGAGCTCCGTATGCCCGGCAAGGGCTGCGCTCTCCAACCCTTCGTTCGGGTCGGCCCCTTTCTCAAGTAAGTATTGAACTATATGCAAATGCTCGAAATAGGTGGCAATATACAGGCCTTCATCCGGGTTGGCGCCTTTCTCGAACATGAGTTCTACGATATCTGCATGCCCGCCGAGTGCCGCACCCCACATGCCGTCATCGGGGTTGGCTCCTTTTTCGAGCAAGAGCTGTATGATATCCGAATGCCTGCCCAAGGCGGCACCCACAAAATAATGCTCGGTATAATCTTTGTTATTTTCAAGCTCGGTTATTTTCGCTGTGTCACCTTCGAATCCGGCCCTGAAAAAGTCTTTTTCCGCTTCGCTTTCTAATTGTTCTTCTGCAATGGCATAGGACTCTTGCAAATAGTCGGGTGCAGGTGCTGCTGCCGGGGCATTATCCGTGCCCGACGCAAGTACCCATGGTGCTGCCGAAAGTGCTAAAAAAGCGATGTGTGGTTTCATTTGAAAAAATGCTGATGATGCGTGCTAAAATGGTGTGTTGCCGGGATATTGCCCCCCCCAGTGTATCAAAAGTTATTGCCGTTGGCAATGTTAATGATATTGTTTTTTGTTACTCTTGATTAACGGATGCTAACGCAAAAAAGCTGCCGTCCGAATGGGACTGCAGCTTTTTCTGCGGAAATCTTCGAATCATAACATTTACCGAGCGTAACATTCAGACAGTCAAAATAAGTGTCTGCCGTATATGCCTGCAAGGTGGGCAGGGGGTGTACCTCGTTCGGGTTCGGCACGGGTTGTGCAAAGCTCAGTTTTGTGTTGCTGCAGGTAACATCTGAGGTGGTCAGCGAGGCAGAGAACTGTATGTATGAGGAATTAAGGTGACTCTTAGCAGGGTCACTGGTGCTGAACCCCTTGTAGTCGCGCGTTGTCAGGAAACCACCATCGTTATTTTTGTCTACAGAGGCTGTGTAATTGTATTGCTTGTTATATTCCGTAACAACTTCTGGTATATCAAGATAAATATCGCTGCTGTCTCATAGAAACAGCAGCGGCTTTTTGGTGTAAGTACGGGAGTGAGAGAAAAGAGATTAAGGAGCCGGTGGGGCGGGGGGTACAGCGGTCGGCGCCGTCTGGGGCAGAGCTTTGCGGAGCAGTTTGGCACATTCGGTGTGGCCGTGGAGCTCTGCTTTTTGCAGGGGGGTCACCTTGTTGATATCTTGAAGGGTGGGGTCGGCCCCGGCTTCGAGCAACAGTTTAACAACTTTATCGTGGCCGTGTCCTGTGGCTTCGTGCAGGGGCGTTTCATTGTATTTATTGGCTGCATTGGGGTCGGCTTTGGCCGTTAAGAGCATTTTAACGACAAGCTCGTGCCCGTTGGCTGCTGCCCACGCAAGCGGGGTAGCCCCGTAAACTTCTTTGGCGTTCACATCTGCCCCGGCATTAATGAGATGAGCCACGCACTTGCTGTGACCATTGGTAGCAGCATTGTGCAAGGGGGTGTTACCGTAGGAGTCGTGCTCGTTGAGTTTGGCCTTGGCTGCTATCAACAGTTGCAGGGAGGCATCGTCGCCGATAATGGCTGCCTCGTGCAGAGCTGTAGAGCCTATTCGATTGGCTGCGTTGACATCTGCCCCGGCAGTAATCAACGCCTGCACGCAATCCGTATGCCCGAACTCTGCTGCAATGATAAGAGCAGTGTTGCCCTCATCATCCGTTTTATCCGGCTTGGCCCCATGATCAATGTAATATTGCAATACGGCGAGGTCGCCGATGATGGCGGCGGTCATCAAGTCGTGCACGGCCCCGGCTGCAGCCAGTGCTTTTACGCATTCGGTGTTCCCCTCTCGGGCTACCCAAAGCAGGGGGGACTTGCCGTTGTCGTCTTTTATGCGCACATCCGACCCCGCTGCAACCAGCGCTAAAACACATTCTGTATGCCCCATTTTGGCGGCTACAAAAAGGGCCGTTTCTCCATCTCTGTTCAGTGCGTGTACGTTGGCACCATGCGCAATGAGTACTTGCAAACAGGCCTCGTTGCCTTCTTGCGCTGCAGCATGTAAGGCTGTACCACGGGTGCGGTAGTCTCGTGCATTGACATCTGCCCCGGCATCCAACAGGGTTTGCATGGTGATATCGTTGCCGGAGTATGCCGTTTGTACCAAGGTGGCATTGAATTGTCGGCGGGGTATACCGGCAGCCTCCAGTGCGTCAATGGCTGCAACATCCGGGCCTGTCTCTTTTTCGGGCTCGATAATGGCCTCTTGTGCCCCGGCCGATACCTCGGGGGTATCCGGGGGTGTTTGGGGTGCGGTTGCTGCGGGCTGTTGTGCCCAAAGCGGCAAGCTGTTGATGAGTAAGGCTGTGGCTGTGAGGTGTGAGAATCTCATGCGGTATCTCCTTCCGTTAAATCTCAGAATACGGCATAACGACTATCTGCCGATATACTGTTAGTATAGGTGAAATACTGCGAGAGTCAAGAAAAATCGACATTTCTTGCTAAATTGCCTTGCGTTGTCACGCGTGGGGGAAGCGGGCAGATTTATCGGAGGTTGCTCTTGTCTGCCATCAGCAGGTATTGCAACCTGTGTTTCAGTTTAGTGGCCGGGGTGGCCGCAGGGGAATTTGCTGTGTGTTCGTATTGTTGTTTGCATAAATCCGCACGTCGGCGCAGCGTTTGCTGAACTTCTGCCGGGGTAGTATTATTGTCGCGCATTTGCGCATGCAGGCGTATATTTTCTTCGGCAATGGCACGCTGCTGCCTAATGTTGTCTACTGTGTCGGCCCCGGCGAGCCCGGCGCGGTACCTCGTCAAGGCAAGCGACTCCGCCTCGTCATAATTCTGCCGCAGCTCTGCTGCCAACAGTTCCGCATTTTCGGGATTATGGTCGGTGAATAAAGCGGCTTCTATCTGCATGCGTTTTTGGGCCAACAGCTCCAACGTGTCTACCATGCCGGTCCGTTTCTGTTGCTCTATATGGGTATTTAACTCTGCGGTCAATTTCTGCCACTCGGTAAGCTCGATACCTGAGCAGGGGCTTTCTTTGCCTATTTGGATGAGAAGGGCATGGAGGGTCCACCCTGTCTCCAGCGCACTTCGCTTTGTCGTGATGACATCGATGTAGGGCCCCAAGCCTTGCTTGTAGCGCATCTCGGCCAATTGGGTAGCTTGCTCGTATAACTTCAACGCCTTTTCGACCATGGCTGCCACCTCATCAGGGGTATGTCTGCTACGGTTAAGTATACATTTTGCCGTCATCAGCTCGGCCTCGGCCACCAGCAGCTCAAGCCGGTCAACCTGCCCGGCACGGTGCCATGCCTGCAGCTCTGTAAAGTGTTTCTCGGCAAGCTCCATAGCGCTGCATACGCTTGCTATGCCCGGTATAAGGGTAATCAGAATGTGTTTGAACATGCCGCCATTATACTATAATCAACTAAGATATCAAGCAAAGAAGTTAAAAAAAACAAACTATTGAATGCGGCGTGTGTAATCTCAGGGTAATAAAAAAGCTCCGAGGCATTCCTCGGAGCTTTCAGCATCCCCACGCGGATTCGAACCGCGGTTCTATGACTGAGAATCATATGTCCTAACCCCTAGACGATGGGGACTTTTTGATGCTGCGTCGCGTAGCAACACGCAGATGATACACGAAGCGTATGCCGATGTCAAGAGATTTTTTTGTAAAAATAGCAAAAAAATGTAAAAAAGTGGTAAAAAGTTATTTTGGAGCTGGAAAAGCCGGGGTAAATTAGGTAGAATGGAGCCCATGCAGAGGCGTATAGCAACAATAATGTGCAGTTTGGCAGCAATGGGTGGCATTACCATTGCGCAAGAGGTGCCGACCGCGGCATCTACTACACAGCCGCTCCCCACGGCACAAGAGCTGCGCAAGGCAAGAAAAGCTACCGATGCGCCCGATGAGCACGTGGTGTCGCAATCTCGCATGTTCTCGGTAAGTGGTGGCGACTCCCTGCACATGGGGGCCATTGCTACCAAGGCAGACGAGGTGCGCGGGCGCGTGAACTCCCTGCTGGGGTTTGAAGACGACCACCGTTTTACGGTATCCATACGCATTATCGGGCAAACAACCGACCGCGAGGTGGCCCGCCCCATACGCACGCGTATCTCCATTATCGGTAACGAACCCAACTTGCAGATACGCATACACGCCGGCGGTGGAATAGATGTAGACCGCCTTACCAATGCCATCATTACCATGGTGCTCTACGAACGCGCCCTGCGCGAGGTGCGCCCCGATGCATTGCCCGATACCATTCGCGTGCCCGAGTGGCTTATCACCGGTGTGCAACAAGCCATTTTGTGGAAGAGCGGTAAAGCCGACCGCCGCTTGTACCGCAAGCTTTTTGAAAAGGCCGAGATGATGTCACCCGAGACCATCATCTCTACCCAAAATGCCTCAAAGCTCGATGCCTCCTCGCGCGAGGTGTACGAGGTTTCTTGCGGTGTGCTGGTTATGTGTTTGGTAAGCCGAGAGGGCGGGCAGGCCCAGTTGCGCGAGTTGGTGGCAGAATCCGTTTTGGCAGAGGGTACCCCCAAGGATATTATCGCCTCTCACTTTCATGAGTTGGGGGTAGATGAAGGTATGTTGCACCGTTGGTGGGCTTTACAGCTCGCCGCTATGGCAGAGGCTCCTGCCACCGAGATGCTCACCCCCATGGAGACCGAGCAACAACTCAAAGAGGCCATCACCGTGATGCTCTACGACAAAGATACCCGCACTTCTCGCCCCATCCTCTTGGATAATGTATACGCCTTTGTGCAGCTGCCCGACTGGCGAGCCCGCCTGCGCCCCGTGTCCGACCGCCTTCTCGAGCTCAGTGTGCACGCCTTCCCGGGCTACCGTCCCATCATTATGGAGTACCAACGCTTGATTGCGGAGCTGCTTAACGGTAAATCGCCGGATGACGTGCAGCAAATTCTCGGCCCCATTCGTGAGTTGAGAGAGGCCTACATTACCACCTCCTTGCGCGCGCGCGATTACTTGGACTGGTACGAGATTACCCAACTGGGCGGTGCGTCTCGCTCGTCAAGCTTTGCCTCATACCGCGAAGCCATGGCTTTGCTGCGCCAAGAGGATAACGGCCCCGATACCCATATGAGCCGATATCTCGAGGATATCGAAGCCCTCTACGGCCTCGACGAAAAGGCACCCTTGCCCGAACGCCTGCGAAAACAGATTCCTCCCCGCAAAAAAAAATCTGCCTATGCCGAAAATGAGTAGAAAAGTTCCGGTTGAAATTCCGCCCGCGCCCGATATGCGTGCCGAGGCTACAGCCTATGCCGATGGCTATTGCCGCGTATGCGGCATAGACGAAGCGGGCAGGGGACCATTGGCCGGCCCGGTTGTGGCTGCTGCCGTTGTGTTACCTGTAGACTACGAATTGCCCGGCCTTACCGACTCCAAAAAACTTACGGCCAAAAAACGAGATGCCCTCTACGAGCAACTGATGCAAGACCCCCGCGTGCTTAAATGTGTGGCCGAAGCCTCCGTGCAAGAGATAGATGAGCTCAACATCTTGCGCGCTACCCACCTAGCCATGGCGCGCGCGGCTCGCGGTATTACTCCGTCTGTCGATTTTTGCCTGATAGACGGCTTGGCTGTGCCGAATTTCCCGCTCCCCTCGCAAAACTTGGTCAAGGGAGACGCCCGCTGCCTGAGCATTGCTGCTGCCAGTGTGTTAGCCAAGGTAACGCGAGACCGCTACATGCAGCATTTGGCAGTGTTGTTCCCGCAATATGGTTTCGACCGCCATGCGGGGTATGGTACCAAGGCCCACTTAGATGCTATTCGCACCCATGGAATTACGATTCACCATCGCCGCTCGTTTGCGCCTGTTGCACAGATGGAGCTGCCCCTGGGGCTCTGATGCCCCTCCCCCGTCTACGGCTCGCGTAGGCGAATACGGCGAGCTTGTGGCTGCTTCTTTTTTACGCGCCCGCGGGCTCAAAATCCTGCGCCATAACTGGCGCTGGGGTAAACGCGGCGAGCTTGATCTCGTGTGCCGCCATGGTGATACCTTGGTGGCGGTGGAGGTTAAAAGCGCTACCGGCCACCGTAGTGGTGCCCCCATTCGCATGGTTAATGCCACCAAGCGCCGCCTCTTGCGGGTGGGGTTGCTCAATTGGCTGAGACTCTTGCGCCCGCAAGAAGAAATCCCTACGCGTTTCGATGTGGTGGAGGTTTACCTGCCGGCCGGCGAACGCCCTGAAATCCATTGGCACCAAGCTGCTTTTACCTTTGCAGAAGGGCAACAAGCTTTCAAAGGGTGATGGTTGTTTCTTTTTTCTACAATAGGTATTGATAAACAATAATTTATTGATGCGTGAGGCTGTTCGGGGTAAGATTCGGCATCCTTTGCGCTTTCTTGTGCGTTTTTGTGCTGTAAGGTACAGACTAAGAGTCGTGTATAAAAATAGTTTGATTTTCTGAGAACCCCGGTGTTAGAGTGCCCGCTCGCATACCGTGCTCTTTGTTCGGGCCGGTTGCGCTTAACATCAGGAATCTTAGTTATGGTCAAAAGAAACATCATCCCCAGGCGCTTGATTGGTGCTCACCACGTACGTTTGTTAGATTTTCAGGGGATCTCCTATCCCGCATCGGTCCTCAAAGAAACACCCCCGGTAAAAATCGCGGATGAAGCCCCCGACTGGGGAATCCCTACGAACGAAGTCGCTGTCCTTTTGGGATGCAATGCTTCCTCGGCTCGTAGCGTGATGGATAAACTCGATGTTCGTAAAATTATGGTGCGTCGTCGCCGTTTACCGCCCACATGGTATTGGGATAAAAACCAAGTCGCCGCCATTGCTTCATCTCGTCATGAAATGCTTACAGAAATCCCCCCTGACTACATGACCTCCATCGAGGTGTGCGATTTCCTCAGAATCTCCCGCAGTTCTCTTAATCGGTATGTGGCTCATGGCCTTATCGAACCGCATCCCGTCATCTTCTGCTCTGTCGGCCATTCTTGTGTCAAACACCTGTTTCTTCGGGCCGAAATCGCTCGCTTCTACCAGCACCTAAATGCGGTCCGCATCAAAAAACGTCGATGCTAATTATGCTGCCGCCCAAATTTAGGACACAGAGCTAATTCTGCTAAGCTTGCGAAAAAAACGGATGAGTGTAGAATAACCACCAAACACAACACGTTCATCAATATGACCAAAATCCACAAGAGAGAGCGCTACAGTGCAGCCCTTAAAGGGGAAAAGACGCTCCAGCAGATTGCGTCCGAGAACAGAAGGAAGAATGGTAAGTGGAAAGTGTTGCTCCCGCATATCTGATACGATTCTTGCGAGTTCAGTTCGGAATAAAATTCGGAATAAATTCGGAATAAAACAGCCCGAACTAAGCATTAAAATGCCATTTGCCTGAGTTGTGAGCCCAACGGAGCAATAAATTGCCCCAAATGGCATTTTTGTGCAGTAATGGCAAAATGAAAGATTGATATATCAATGTTTTTATTTTTGAGTGTACTGAAAATGATGGCAGAGTCCCGGTGAGTTCGACTACCTTGAAGGACCCTGCGCGGGCGTTATTTCGAAAAGAGATAACGCCCGCGCGTTTAATGCTGCCGTGGCCGAGCCAAAACACCGGGCATTACATTTTGGCTCGTTTACGGGTGTAACACATGGGGGAGACGAGGCCGTGGCTGAGGGCTTCGGCAAACATGCGTGCCGCGTCGGCAGAGTGAGAGGCGGCATCGTGCACGGGGGTATCGTGGGCAACCCCGCCCGGGGAGGGCGGCGCCGTGTGGTACATCTCCAGGCATGAGAGCCCCGATGGTTCTTTTTGTCCACGTGCATTGATGCGTTGCAGCAGGGTATCTTTGTGGAACCAGCTGCGCGGCAAAAGCATGCGCAGGTTGTTGATGCCTCGCCAAATATCGGGAGTGCGTGGTACCACCCGCACAGAGCTGATACCGCAATGGGCCAGGCTTTCTACGTACGATTGGCCGTGAGGGTCTCGGTGTGCGGCATCGTGCGGTAAAAAGTGGGTAGCAATGTGGCCGTATTGGCGTTGCCAGGTGTGAATATGGGCAGCGAAATGCTCGAGCGGTTGTTGATTGGCGGCATAGTGGTTGAGCCAATAGACTGCACCGCCGTAATACTGCACCAGCCAAATGGCCGTGTGGTCGCTCAAGCCCAGGTCCCAAGCTGTATAGAGGGGCTCTTGCGCATTGTAAGCAAAGTCGGCCCCAATGCGTCCGGCCTCACGCAACAAAGCAATCTGCGCACCGTAGATGGCACCATCGTTACCGGTGGAGAACGCTTCATCCGGGGTGGTGGGGTATTCTTGGCGCATGGCTGCCCCCATGGTACGCTCCATATGGCTGTACCAGCGTTTTTGCTCAGATGTCAGAAAGATGCCGTGTTGGGACTCGAGCTTTTCGAAATACTCGGCCATGGTATCGCCCCAATGGCCTTTGCCGGGTAGAGAGTAATCGGGGTTATCGGCCCAAGAGAAAAAGAAGAAGCGGAAGTCGAGGGGCGAGAGCTCGCTGAGAGCCGTGTTTTCCATGGCTCGCAGGGTCATCTCGTAGTTAACGCCATAGCGCCCGCCCTCGTGAGTGCTCTCCAGAATAATGGTGCCGTTGGCGGGCACGGTGTTGATGGCGCCGGTGCGAATTTCGCGAGCTCGCCATGGGGCATGAACCGATACGTGCGCCAGCTCCGATACATGCAACAGCTGCAGGGTGCCGCCACGCAGCGTGGTGCCCAGTCTCACATCGCTGCCATTGGCAAAAGCCAAGCGTGTGCGGGCATCGGCTACGGGGTGCCACTCGTTGCGTTTTTGCATGCCCGACCTCTGTTTGAGCAGCGCACCCAGACAGGCCAAGGCGCGGTCTTGCTCGGTGGGGTATGGGGGCAGGTAGTCTAAGTGCTCCCAAGCAAAGCGCAGTTTTTCGAGTTTTTGTTCGGCATCGGGCAAGGTTTTGTCGATGATGCCGGCGTGAAAATGCGGAGTGAAAAGGCAGCGATCGAGCATGAGCATGGCTACGTAGGTAGAGATGCCCAGCTGGCGTGCCTTGAGCACGGCGTTGCGGTACCACAAGTTGCGGTGCAGGCGCAGCTGGGCAGCATTGGGTTGAAAACGCTGCAGGTGGCCGGCTTTATTTTCAATCCAATACAGGTGGTGCAGTCGCCATAGCGGGTCGCGCAATCGCATGCGCAGTGGGGGCGAATCAGGCTTCGGGGGCATGGTGTCGGGTGGTGTGTTCTTCTATTTTTTCTCTCAGCAATTGAGTGCCTCGCATCAAGAGCCGTTGCAGAATATCCCGCTGTGGTTTGCCTTTTTTGAGCCGTTGCAGGGTGTTTTGCAGTCGCTTGAAGGCATGGATGGCTTGCGGTGCATCGGCATTTCGCGGGGCCGCTATGCAAGAGATAATGTCTGCTGCCAGGCGCACCAAGCGCAGGGCGGGCGGGGCCAACTCTTGTATGCTTTGTCGGCCCAGCACCCCACCGCCGAAGTTGGTGTCCTCAAACAGACGCATCAGCACCTCGGGCAGCGATATGCCGCCGCTGAAACGGTGCTCCATAAATCGCGGGTCGCTTTCAACCGTGCTCACCAGGTTGTCTAAAGCATGGTCGATAAAGGCGGTAAGACTGCTTTGGCGGTGGTCTGCCGAGTACCTGCGGTGCACGGCATGTACATAGTTTTGCAGGGGCACCATCGGCTCGTGCGCGGTGGCAGTCTCCGGTACTGCGGTGTTGTCTGCGGAGAGGTAGACACCGTCTCGAATTTCGGTGACATAGGGGGAGCGCTCTCGGCGGTCGGGGGCAGAGAGGTCGCCGGGCATCAATCGGCTCAGGTGCGTCAGGCTGCGACCTTTGTAACCGTGCATGATTTGGCGGTATACCGTGATGTTCTGTAGCTCTGCACAGGCAAGCTCTTGCGGGCTGAGGTTGGGAATCGGTATGCCGCAAATGTTGATGAACTCTGAGTGCGTGGGCTCGCACATAGCCCGTGCTTCTTGCAACAGGCGGGTGATGCTTGCCAAGGGTCGGGTGGGTTTGTGCTGCTCCAGCCCGGCGGGGGCTTTGCCGGTTTTGCCACCATAGGGCGTGCCTTGCCAGTGAATACCCGATACCCCCGTGTAGGGCATGGTGGCAGGGTAGGCGCGCAGTATATCTTGCAGTTGCAAGGCATGCTGCACTTCGGGGCTTGCCAGCTCGGGGTAGTCGCTCAGCGGGGCATCGCTGAACTCGCCTACCTCATGCAGCGCCCCGGCGTAGGTGAAGCCGGGCTCTGTATACACGGGTTCGGCGAGAGGGTCTGCCTCTTGCAAGGGGGGCTCCGGCAGGTGTAGCGTTAAGATGCGCTCTCGGTTGTGGCCGGCAGGGCTCATGAAATGCAGTTGCGGGTATTGTTGCAAAACGTTATCCAGGTTAGAGATGGCGGCTAGCACGGCGTCGGTTTCTGCGTGAGCCTGGGGGGCGGGGTTATTTTGCAAGAAAGGGCGCAGGTGCTCTCGCAGTTGCTGTTGCTCGTAGGTCTCGAGCGCGGTCCACCCTTTGGCCGGTTCTCTCAGCAGCAACAAAAAGGGCTCGGGCAGTGCTTGCAGGGCATCGGCGTCGGCGTATCGGTAGCACCACGCTTGCTCGGCGTTGGCGGTGGCATCCAGTCCCATGGCGCGGCGTACCAGCGTATCTATCTCGGCATTGGGCAGGGGGGTGCTGTCGAATTGTCGGCGCAAGGCGGCAATTTGCTTTATCTGCTCTTGCAGGCCGGCGGCAACACGCCTGTTGCTGTAGCGCATCATCCCTTGTTGCTTTTTGTCCATGGCTGTGGGGGCTGCTTCTGCCGGTGGCGGGCAAAATGCTGCGTAGCCTACCCAGTCTTTCACACTTTGTGGCACGGGCAGCGCGGGCAATTTGGCCAGGAAGTATTGCAGCGAAAAGCGCGCCATCAAGTCCGCAACGGCTTCTTGGTGGGCAGCCGTGGTGGCGGTATGCGGCATGTTTTGTGCCTCTTGCTGCCAGGGCTCGCCCAGCTTGCTCAAAAAGTTTACCGCCTGTTCGGCAGAAATTAAGCCCGAGTTAAGCTGCCGGTGCCAGAATGTGTAAAAGCGCGCCGTCGCCAACCCGACCGGGGTGGACGTGGTGTGGGTATCGAAGTTGAGGATGGGATGCCCGGCGGCGTATTCTTCGCTGTACACCGGGGTTATCCCTTCGTCAAGGTTCGAGTTGTGCCCGAAACGGCGGCGCAAACGCCCTGTGCGCAAGCCCGGTTGTATGTAGGGGGCAGATTCCAGCCAATGAGCTGTGAGGTCTTGCATGGCTTGGTGGCACAGGCGGTCGTACCCCGAAAACTCGGCATCGGTCGCATAGGGGATCTGTGTTAAATCCACCCCGCCACTACGCGCAAGGTCCACCCAATGCCCCGCTGTGTTTTTACCGAGGGGTAAGAAGGTGAGAGCCGCGTTGGCTGCTACATCATTCATGGCGAAGAGAGCATTTTCGTGCCATCGAGACATCTCGCCGTTGGGGCGACGCAGGCGGTAATACATCTTGCCATCGTCTCCCTCTTGCGCCTCAATGGCCGCACCGGTGAGTTGCATGAAGTTGTTGCACTGTTCTTCATTCAGTCGGGTGTACTCGGGCATCGGGGTTGTATTGAGGGATTGCGCCACCTGCTCTGCGGGAAAGTTTTTGAGGTGGTCGGTCGTGTAGCCCAGCTCGCGTTCGGCGAGGTAGCTGTAGGCTTGCGCCGGGCTCATACCGCGCGATAGTGCCGTCTGAAAATCCTCGGTCATCGGCAGCAGCTCCATTAACAACTCCGTGTTGGCCCGCACCCCCAGAAAAATGCGGAATGCCTCCAGCAGCTCCGGGTAGGCGGCATACTGCCTCAGCTCGTGGTTGGGCGCATGCTCGCTCATCTTGCGTAAGTAATCCGGCGGTACATCGCGTATCCATTCTATATGGGCGCCACGCGTGTTTTCGCGATATTTTTTACGCAAGTAGTACCCCTGGAACCAGTCGCAAAGCTGCCCCAGACTCACTTCTCGGGGTACACCCGCCCCTGCATTTACCAAGGCTTTACCGATATTGCCCAAGAACTCCTCGCGCGTGCGTTCGGCATCTTTGCGCATGCGTTCTAAGCTCAGCTCCTTACCAATCATCGACTCGAGCGGGTTGACATTCATCAAGAACTGGTACGACAAATCTTGCAGCTCGGCCACGCGGTCTTGCAACAGGGCGCGGCGCTCTTGCTCGGCATTCGGGGCGTATATGCCCACCGGCTGCATGCGCTTGGGTACCTTGTCGCCGGGGGTGTTCAGCTCTTTCAGGTAGCGGCTCATACGCTCGTAGCGAGCGGAGTCTGCGCCGTAGATAAGCTGCCATTCCCCGGTTTGCACGCGCGAGCTGTAGGCGTTGATGTGAGAGCGAGCCCACCATTCATCCCACAGGGTGATGGCGTTCTTGAACCGTGCGCTTCGGCTGCTGCCCTGGTAGTTGTAGCGGTCTTTGGCGTGGCCGGGCGTGTTGAGCATTGCCTCCGGCGTGCGGGCCGTGGGCTCTGCCCGTTGCACGACTGATGCCTCTGCCGGCAGCCGCAGAAAGTCTCGCACCACCTCGGGCGAAGAAAACCCCCGAAAATAATCAGAGTTAAGCAAGCGCATCGCTTTGACCGCCTCGACGATAAAGCCCGGTCCCGACCACATTTTTGAGCCGGCGATGGCCTCTCTGAGTAATTCTCCCTTGAGGTTGATATTGCGCTCGTTCAAAATTTGTGTAACTTTGTCTGCGCTTACGCCCCACTCAAGCAAGCGCGAGCCGTCTCCCAAAATGTTGTCGGGGGCGCGAAAATGCCGCAAGGCTACCCGGCCCGAGCCGATAAGAAGATAAGGCAAAAGCGAGGCGTATTCTCGCATATTGGCCTCAATCTCCGTCAGTGATTCGCCGTATTCGTGCCAGTCTATGCCCGAGGCTTTGCCGGCTGCTTGGGAGGCCAGCTCGTGCAAGCCCAAGTCGGTCGCCGTGGCTGCTTTGCCCGCCAGCATCAGCTTGGCGCTTTCGGCAGTCATGCCTGCCATCGAGTTAAGGGCAGCCCAGCTGAAGGCGTTGGCACCTTGGCCGCAAGACTTCATGAAGTTGTTGATACTCTTTTCGAGCATCTTGCCACCGATTCGGCTTATCCCCACGAAAACGGATGCTTGTACGGCACCGCTGATGACGCCTGCTGCCAAGTGGTGCTGTTGCGGTGTTTCGGGCGAGCGCAAGCGGGCTTCTGCTACAGAGTCACCCATACCTGCGGCTGTGAGGGCTCCAAAGCCCGGGGCCCCGCTGCATGCCACTATGGCCGAGGGTATACTCTCTATCGATTCAAAGAAAAAGCGCTCTGTCGCCGAGGAGTACGGGGTAACCAAGGGTATAACCTGCTGCTGGGTAGCATGGCGCACTTCTCGCAAAATCTGCATGCGTTTATCCCAGCCACGGGCCGTGCGTTGCCACGATTCTATGCCCAGATGATGCCCCATGTTGTTGAGGGTTGCGATGCCCAAGTGGTTGATACCCTGTAGGGTGCCCATGCCCAGTCTTGCAGACCCGCGGCGCAGTCCGCGCACCACGCGAGCCCCCATCCCCTCTTCTTCGCCACCGTTTTCAGCCTGCCGATTCTTGCGGCTTTCGTGCACCGCCAGGGCAATAACCAGGTTGCGCTCCGGTATGGGCATATCGGCCAGGGTGTCTACTGCAGATAGCAGCGACGGCGTTGCTCCCAGTACTTGAGGGGCCGACATAAAATCATCTTCCATCGCGATGAAAACGCCCATGCCCTCTACCAGCTCGGCGATAAGCCCTGCATGGCGTTCTCTGACGGCTTGGCCCTCTGTGGCGGCGTGGGCCGATACGGTTTTGGCCGCCTCCCGGTACTCGGGTGTCAAATCTTTGAGTTTGTCTTGTAGGTCGGGGGGCGGCTCACCAAGCAGTGCGGCGTGGTAGCTGAGCTCGTAAACCTCTCGGGTAGTCTTGCTCAGTTTGGTGCTGTCGTGCCGAGCCGAAAGCGCCATGTAGATTTCGCGCTCGTCATCGGCCACCCCCAGCTCTTGTGCCAAGTTGCGGCGCAGTTGGGGCCATTCTTCGTTTATGCGTTCGCGGGGTATATTGTTGTGGTCGGCATACCAAGAGCGGTTTACGGCATAGCAAATGCGGTATTCGCGCTCCTCGGGGGTAAGCCCCACTTCGTTGGCACCTGCATTCTTGCGCACCACATCGGGTACCAGCGCCGGGTCGCCCTTCAAAATATCGTGCCAATACAGACGCATCTGTTCAGCGTTGCGCCTCTCTTCTTCGGTAAGCTCCATCCCCTCGGGCTTTATCAACTCATCCGGTTGCGGGGCAGGGGGTGTCAGGGCTGCCATCTCATCGTCAGACAGTATTTCGGGCGGTGCGCTCTCGGTAGAAAGCGGCAGTGAGGCCAACCTCGGCAAACGGGGCGGTTGCGGCGCGGTTGCCGGTTCTTGTGCGGCTATGGCGGTGGCGGGGGTATCAGTATCGTTGTTCATAAGAGTTGGTCAGGTTAAATCGGAAAAACAAACCCAGGCATTGCCCGGGGCACTTACCCCGCGCAGCCATTCGGCAACAGCATCGGGGCCTTGCTCTGCCAATAGGGTAAAGCCTGTCTGTTGCAGGGTGCAAAGACGTTGCTGTGCCTCGAGGTCTCTCGGGCAGCCGAACCCACCTTGCGAAAATAAATGCAGCAGGTGGCGAGAGAGCGTGCGGCGGTCTGCCGGGGCCACGCGTGTTGCCTGCTCGGCACGGGCTTGCAGGCGGTTGCGGGTGGCGGGCTCTATGGGAGCGGTGGCAATAGCCATCAATATGTTGGTGCGGGCGGTGTCGTCGTCGGCGCATTCGTCTATACGGCGCATCCAATCTATTTGCTCTGCGGTGTTGAGTGCTCGTGGCTCTGCGCATGCCTGCTCGTATTCTTGCTGCGTCAATACACCGGCCGCAACGGCGGGTTGCAAATCTTGTCGGTGAGGGGTGGTCAGCATCTCCTGCGCCAACTTGCGGCGGGTATTGGCCATGTGTTGGTGCACCTCGGCATCCAAACTGCGGCGGTCTTGCTCGGTTGCGGGTAACTGCTCTGCCGTGGCACTGTGGTAAGCTGCCAAGGCTTGCAGCGGGTCGGCTTGCATGGCCTCTCGCCAGCGGGCTACACATGCTTGGCTGCGGGTGGTCTCCCGGCGTTGTTCTATTTCGGCCGCAGGCACAAAGATGCCTTCACCGCTTTGCAACCATTGATCCGCGCGCTCGGCATCGCCTGTTTTGACGGCATGGTCTATGCGCTGTTGCCAGTTTTGGCGTGCTTGCTCAATCGTCCGTATCTTGTGGTCGCGGCGTGCGCGTAATGATGCCTGCGCGCTGTAGGCTTCTGCCAACTCTTGCCCTGCCTCGCGTGCTGCCGGTGGCAGGGCTGCCACGGCCTCTGCCAAGCGTGGGGCACTCAGCTCTTGCCAGGCGTAATCCCAATCTTGCGGGCTTCGGGCTGCAAGCTCTGCCGCCGTCTCGGTGCCGATGCGGTGCAACTGCTCCGAGAATGCGGCCAACTCTCCTTCTGCCGTTACCTTGTCTTCATCTTGCAAGAGCTTTTGTGTGCCCAGCACCGCACTTGCCAACCCGCTGCCCAGCCGTTGTGTGGCATCTACCCACCCGTGTAAATTTTCTACCGGTATGCGCACCGTGCTCGCCGGCGCTTGTTGCATACCCCATTCTTTCATTCGTATTGCCATGCAACCAGCATGCCTCATGTGGCGCATGGCGTCAATTCCACCATAGCTTCTGCTTGCACTTTCCGCGCAGAGTTCAGTGCCCTAATGGCGCAAAAAATGCCGCTGCCCATTATCGAGCAGCGGCTTTAAAGTTATTGTACGTCGCTTTGCTTATTACTTGCGGCAGCGGCGCTTGCCACGCTATAGTCGCTTTAGCGACGACGTGTTAAATTTTTGGTGTGAATAAATGGGCGGTTATCGAGCAGGAGATTTGACGCCTGTTCACCACCGCCCCTGCAATGGAATTTCGGCATTCGCATTTAATTTGCACCGTCGTTCGTTACCATGGGGGGCATATAATACAACCTTGTGTTCATAATGTGAAGCGTACACAAAAATGAACATTTGTGTTAGTTGCACAATATCAAAAGATAACGATGCGCGAAAATAAAATACGTTTTAAGAAATTTGGCATTTTTCTTAAAGTGTATTTTATAAATATGTACAATGTTTATTATCAGTTGGTTTTGCTGTTTAATATATAACAAAATGCAGCGGCAGGTATACGAATGATGGGTTTAGCGTTTGCCTGCTGTCGGGCAAATCCGAAATCACCGGGATTTCGGGTAATCAGGAAAGCTCCTAAAGTGGATTGTTCAGCGCAGAGATGAGAGATGGCATCGTTGCGGGTTATGGAAGAATCATTTTTGTATTTTACTTCGCATAAGAATTGTTCACCGGTGGGACGCGCGATGGCAAAGTCTACTTCTTGTTTTTCCTTTCCCTTCAATATTAAATAGCCAAGCTGGTGAGAATTACCATACGAGTGTCTCAAGTGTTTGTACACGACACTTTCAACCAAAGCGCCCATATCCGTGTCACTTAACGTCTCAGGAGAAATCATAAGACAAGCGTTGCGTAGGGCAGCGTCCGCTACATACATTTTGCTTTGCGAGGAAAGAATCTTTTTCCCCGAGCTTGAAAAATTATTGCATACGTATATGAGGTTTGCTTCCATTAGGTATCGGATGTAGTTGGTAAGTGTAGGCAAAGTTACACCTTCCATTTTTTTACATATTTCAGCCATATTGATAATGGAGCCGGAATGCAAGCAAAGATACAAGAAAATCTTCTCTAATTGCAAGGAGTTTCTAACATTGAATAATGAGGGGATATCGCGCTTAAGCACTTTGTCTGCCACATCCTCCCGCAAAAGCATTTGAGCTCTTGGTATGCTTTGTATGCGCAACAATTCGGGAAAACCGCCTAATGCAATATAACGATTCCAAGAGGCTTGCATATCGCTCATGCTGAACATAAGCATGGAAAACTCCTCTGCGCTCATGTTGGATAATTCTTCGAGAGAATATTGACCAATGCTTGAGTTTGTGAGATTTTGTTCAATATCACAATATTCTCTGAAGGTAAGTGTAGGCATACGCAGTATTCTCCACCTGCCTACGCCACTGTCAGCAGCTCCTTTCTCTATGCTGGGACTTGCGGAGCCTGTTGCTGTGAGATTTAGGTTCGGTCGTGTGTCGTAAAGTGTTTTCAACCACAAACTCCAGTCTTCGGCATATTGTATTTCATCCAGAAAAAAATATTTTTGCTGTTCTTTTGGAACCATTGCATCATATTCAGAAAGAATACGAGGAAAGCCTACTAATTTGCAAAGCGGATTGTCGAAAGAAAGATAGAAAATGTGTTGAGGCGCAACTCCCTCATTCAGCAGTTGCGCTATCACCTGTTTCATAACGGTTGTTTTTCCGATGCGTCGAGCTCCGCTCAGTACAGCAAATCTTCTTACATCATCGCTCTTTATGGTACTGAGAACTTCGTGATAGGCAGCACGATGTACGGTCGGCAGTTCCTCCATCTGTCCACTATTATTCCACCAGGGATTATATTGGTACAACAATTGTTTGACTTGAACGTCCTCCAGCATAATTCTTCCTTAATTTTTTAACGACGTAATTATTATAACTTTGAGTCGATAGTTGTCAAGCTATAATTAAAGTATACTTTAAGAATTTGCGGAAAAAGCTTAAAGTATACTTTAATTATCGTTCCCGCGAGTGAATTCGGCATTCGCATTTAATTTGCACCGTCGTTCGTTACCATGGGGTCATATAATACTGCCATGTGTTCATAATGTGAAGCGTACACAAAAATGGACATTTGTGTTAGTTGCACAATATCAAAAGATAACGATGCTTTGAAATAAAAATAAAATACATTTTAAGAATTTTGGCATTTTTCTTAAAGTATATTTTATAAATATGTACAATGTTTATTATCAGGTGTTTTTATTGTTTAATATATAACAAAATGCTGCGGCAGGTATGCGAGCGATGGGTTCAGGATTTGCCGGCTATCGGGCAAATCCTAAATCATCGGGATTTCGGCAAGAATCAAGAGAAAGTGGCGCGCGAGTTGTTATCGAGGGGTATTATCAAGAAAAGGCGGGTCTTTAGAAAAGCTGCTTGAGGAAGCCGCTTTCATCCATATAGAGCTTATTGCTCAGGGTATGAGCGCTGGACAAGCTGGGGCCGGAAACGGTAAGGCCGTCTTCATCGTCTGCGGGGAATTGCACCCTGAAGCAGGGTAACAAGATGCCACGGGTGCGGGTTTGCATACCGCGTTGTTTGGTGCCATCGGGTACTTTGTAGGTGCTCTTGCCCATGCTCATAGCGATGATGATACCCTCTGCCGTGGCGTAGCCGGGGCGCCAGCGAGTGTTGGCGGTGGCCAAGTCACCGCGCCCGCTGAAGTCGAAGAAGGGTAACTGCCTGGGTGGTACGGAATCCAGCAAGATGCGGCGCAGGTGAGTACAGCCTACCATTTGCGAGATGTTCTCGGGTATTTGCGCTTTGAGGTTTTCGATGAGGTACACTTGGGTATGAGTGATGAGCGGCCAAAGAACCCCCAGTACCAACTCGTGCGGTTCATCGTGCCCCACGGTGGTGAGCAGGGGGTGGCGCCCCTCTTTCAGGGCGTTGACTCGCCGTACTTGGTCTACATTCATCCAATAGCGGTTCAGCGCTACCATGTCGTTGCCGGCTTTAAGCAACAACTCAAGCCATTTGCGTATGGGCTCGGGGGCTTTCTCGGGGATTTGTCGGCTAATCATGACACCGGCCACTTGGTTGCCGCACAACGAGTAATCCCCATAAAAGACTACCGCCTTGCGCCCCCATTTCTCCAGATTGCGTAAAAGGCGTTCTCGGCGCCCGCCGCCGGAGTTCTCCAAGCAGGTGGCTGCCAAGTCGCGGAAGGCGAGTACCACGTCTTTGGTGCCGAACCCTTCCGGCAGGGCGTCGCCCACGGCTACCGTGTAAGAGTAGGGCAGGTGACGCGGTAATTTGAAGGGCGGGGTAAAGAAGAAACGGTTGCGGTAGAAGGAGAAGATGCTGCCCCAAATGCCGTCCATGTAAATGGGGATGACGGGGGCTTTGGCGCGGCGGGCGATGAGCTCTACCCCACGGCGTATGGGGGTGAGGCAGCCGGTGCGAGACAACTGCCCCTCGGGGAAGATGCAGATGAGGTCCCCTTGCTTAATTGCGGCGGCGGCATCGGAGATAGCCTTGCGCGGATTATCGCTCGATATGGGCACCGAGTTGAAGATTTCGAGCACCCAACGCAGAATCCCGATACCCATGAACTCCTCTGCCACCACAAAGCGTATGGGGCGCGGGCATACCATGGTGAGGAAAAGGGCATCTGCGTACGTCACGTGGTTGCATACCAGCAGCGCGCCGCCTACCTCGGGTATCTTTTTGATGTTGATGGCACGCGGGCGGTAGAAGAGTTTCATCACCCAAATGCCTATCATGCGTATAAAGTCGCTGGGGATGAGGCGCAGGGAGGTAATCATGATGAAGGCACTCATGAGGAAGAGCACCAAATACTGCGTGTTGGGCGTAGCCCCGCACTCGTGCATGAACCACATCAACACCACAGCCCCCAGCCCCATCAGGTTGTCGAACAAGTTGCCCGCCGCAATAATGTTACCACGGTTGGCGGGATCGCACTTGTCTTGCAAGTAGGCGTTGAGCGGCACCAAATACATGGCGCCGAAGGCTCCCGTCAGCAGCAAGAAGGGGTGATTATACGGCGACGATGCCTCTAATATGGTCAGCATGAAGGTGCTTATCGTGATACCGATGGCACCGAAGGGGATAAGCCCCAGCTCGGTTTTGCCACGGCACAGGCATGATGCCACCGCACCGCCTATCACTACGCCCCCGCCCAGCCAGGCCATCAATATGCCACATTGCATGGAGAACGCCGCCGTGTCCAACGGGTACATGGTCTTGGCTATCTGAATCACTATCAAAAACAGCGACCCCGCCAAACACCAGAAATAGGCAATCCCCATCTCGCTGAGTCTCAGCTCGCGCACGCGCCACAGGTATTTCATTTGCCCGAAATGCTCGTACAACAAGCTCCAGGTGAATTTTCGTTTTTGTTTGCTCGGGTATGAGGGCAACCATATGGAGGCTATAGCCACCACGCAGGCCAGCCCCAAAAATACCCATGTGGGTAATATCACCGCATACCACCCCGATTCGGTATCAATCTCATGCGCAGTGTGAGTGGCACAGTAAGAATTAAACAACCAGCTGAATAAGAAGAATACGCCTATCTGCGCCAGCAATAGCACGAATACCATGCTGATTTCGATAATACCACTGCCAAACCCGATATAGCGTGACCCCAGTAGATCTTTTACGATGCCTTTTTTGGCCGGGCTCAAGATGGTTGCCTGTGTGGCGAATACGGCAAACCACGCTATGGATGCCGGTAACGCATGTTTGTAAAAACAAAAGAGCATGCAGCTCATCACCACTATCTGAAATACGCTCATCAGCTGGATGATGCGTGTCTTGCAAAAACAGTCTGTCAACCACCCCACCAATGGAGAAAATAATATGTACGGCAAGACAAAAATGGCACCTAATATGTACTCCAGTGTGCTGGCCTCGCCACTCCACAACCATACCCCCAACGGGATTAGCAAAAATTGCACCGCCTTTTCATTGAACGCATTTTGCGCCTGCACGGCTACCAGTGTCCAGAATCCGCGCCACTCTTTCTTCGTCGGCTCTTTGTAAAAATTTTCAGCTTTTTCTTGCATACGCTCTCCCATCAGTATCTCATACTTTGTGAGATACGCAAGAAAAAAATGCAGGATGCCGTGCCGACACCCTGCATTTTTTGAGCTTTCTGTTTCAACGCATCAATCCATCGGTACGGATTCCCATACCCAAGAGTCTTCGTTGAAGGGGATTCTGGCTCCTCCCTGCATCTCGCATTTTGCGTCTTTGAGGGCTTGCATCACTTTGTCGATATCGGGGTTCGTGTCGCAAGTGCGGAACAAGTCATACTGCTTGGCCTTGGAGTTCTTGCCTTCCGTCACATCCTCAATGAAGAGCACGAAACCGAAAGCACCACCGGGAATTTCTGAGATAGCAATTTCAATGTCGTAGGTCTTGCCTTCTTCGACTTTGAACTCTTTGCCTGCTACCAATCCGCCGATTTCTTTGTTCCATTTATCGCAACCGGTAACAGAGGTAATCATCTCATAACCTTTGCGATCTTTGAGGAATTGTGCACGTTTGGCCGGATCGGAGATATAGCACCCCGTGGGGTTCGACTTATCGTAGTAACTCGGGGCGCGGTAACCGGCTTCCAATACTGTTTTGCCGTCAAAACGTACCGCAAAGAAGTCGTCACCCGTGCCGATGAAGCGGAACTTGCCGGACTTGGGGGCGATAACACGACCACGGTATACGGCCAGCCAGGCAGCGGGTTTACACTCCCACTGGGACTCCGGCTTTGAGGGGTCGCCCACTTCGTAGGCAATGGGGGCGTAACGGGCAGATGCTACCGGTAAGTACCAGCTGGAGGCATACAACTTGGTCTCAGACTTGTAGTACTTGTTGAGTTCTTGCTCGTTCCAGCTTCTGAAGAATTTAGCCAACGCTTCTACAACGGCAGCTTCGCCTTGGGGACCACCCTTCAAACCGGAAGATGCACCGTTTTTCTTAAGCTTAAGGTCGTAGAAAGTGCCCTCCAGGGTAGAGCCGCCACCATCTTTGGAGCCGAGGCCATCGCCACCGCCACCGAGGCCTTCGCCCAAGTCGCTGGCGCCGAATCCTTCACCCATGCCGATATCGGCAGAGAGCCCTTCGCCCATATCGGCTATGGAGGTAGCAATGGGCATAGATACTGCCGTGGGGCTGTTGCTCACAATAACGGGTGTTGTGGGGTCAGAGGCAGAGGACTCTTCTTGAATTGCGTTTTCTTCGGACGGTTGCTTGCGTGTCGTCTTAGCATTGGGCTTGGCTTTCGGCTTGTAAGATACGAATGAGGCCGGCTCTGTTGCGACCACATTGTACACTACCAAAATCAGAATGCCGCCACCCAACAAGATGAACAGAATGCACGACAACAATGCCGAGAGTTTATTGCGAAGCGAGGCTTTTTTGAGCTCGCGCTCCGTTTCTTCGCTCATTTGAATGTGTATTGCCATTTGTTGATTGAAATGTTGAGGTTAAATTTTGGGTTACGTCCTTACTTATACCATAAAATAACCCTCATGGCGAGCTTTAAAGTGTTACTGTTGTGTTACAATTGGATTCTATTGGCTGTTTTGACAATTAACTTGCTATTTCTCCGATAGGTGCCACTTCGTATGCTATTACAGAATAAGCCCTCATTTACCGGAGTAAACGGGGGCTTAGGTGTTAATTCTTACGTGTATTTTTTTAATCCATGGGGACGGATTCCCATACCCAAGAGTCTTCATTGAAGGGTATATGGTTCTCTTGGACGAAGCAATTGGCATCCTTGAGAGCCTGCATTACCTTGGCAACGTCGGGGTTGGTGTCGCAGGTGCGGAATAAGTCGTATTTTTTACCATTATTGTTGGCGCCATCGGTCACATCTTCAATGAAAAGTACGAAGCCGAACTTACCACCGGGAATTTCTGAGATAGCAATCTCAATGTCGTAGGCCTCGCCTTCTTCTACTTTGAATACATTGCCCGCAATCAAGCCCCCCAATTCGTCATCCCAAATCTTACAACCGGGAATCCCCTTGATAAACTTGTACTCTTTGCGCTTTTTGTCTTTACCGCTGGCTATGTCTTTGCGGAAGTTTTCTCCGTCACCATGGCCCGAAACCCAAGCTGCTTTGGGGTTGCTCTTATCCCATCGGGTGGGAAGGCGGTACCCTGCATCGAGTACTGTTTTGCCGTCAAAACGCACGGCAAAGAAGTCGTCACCCGTGCCGATGAAGCGGAACTTGCCGGACTTGGGGGCGATAACACGACCACGGTATACGGCCAGCCAAGCAGAGGGTTTACACTCCCATTTATCTTCCGGTTTTTTGGGGTCGCCCACTTCAAAGGCAATGGGACCATATTTAGCTTGAGCCACCGGCAGGTACCAGCTGGAGGCATACAGCTTGGTCTCAGACTTGTAGTACTTGTTAAGTTCCTGCTCACTCCAGTTTCTGAAGAACTTAGATAATGCCTCAATAACGGCATTTTGGTTTTCGGCACCACCTTTTAATCCGGACGGAGCACCGTTGCTTTTAAGCTTAAGGTCGTAGAAGGTGCCCTCCAGGGTAGAGCCACCGCCATCTTTGGAGCCGAGGCCATCGCCACCGCCACCGAGTCCTTCGCCCAAGTCGCCGGCGCCGAATCCTTCACCCAAGCCGATATCGGCAGAGAGCCCTTCGCCCATATCGGCTATGGAGGTAGCAATGGGCATAGATACTGCCGTGGGGCTGGTGCTCACGATAACGGGTGTTGTGGGGTCAGAGGCAGAGGCTTCTTCTTGAATTGCATTTTCTTCGGACGGTTGCTTGCGTGTTGTCTTGGCATTGGGCTTGGCTTTCGGCTTGTAAGATACGAATGAGGCCGGCTCTGTTGCGACCACATTGTATACTACTAATATCAGAATGCCACCACCCAACAAGATGAACAGAATGCACGACAACAATGCCGAGAGTTTATTGCGAAGCGAGGCTTTTTTGAGCTCGCGCTCCGTTTCTTCGCTCATTTGAATGTGTATTGCCATATGTTGATTGCGGGGTTAAGATTAAATTTTGGGTTACGTTCATTTTATATCACACATTAGCACACTTGACGAGTTTTTAAGTGTTACAATTGTGTAACAGTTGTCTTTAGCGCTATCCCGGGCATTGGCTGTTGTAGTGTTTTTCAGACTCGCAGAAAGGCTTTATGCCGGTAAAGGAAGCACAGGAAAAGCCAGAGCAGGGCGAGGCTGAGCCCTGCATGCACTAAGGCTGCTGCTGCTTCACAACGGGCTGAAATACCGTAAAAGAGCGGGTGGGCAATACCCCACCACAGGTTGTGCCCGTGCGGGCCGTGTATCTCAATGAGCAGGTAGGCAAGCAATGCATTGCAACCAAACACTTGCAGGGGGTAGGCGCATTTTGCCGTAACGGCCCCGCAACAATCGAAAACCAAGTGAAACAGTGCCAATAAAAGCATGCACCAGCCCCCGCTCCATAATACGGCGGTGGTGGTAAATATGTGTTTAATTAGCGGGGTATCGTATTCCAACAGGCAAGCCGCTGCCAGGCATGCCACGCCTGCGGCCGATATTTTGATGACGGTTGCTTGGCCTTGTTTCTCGCGTATCAAGCTGCCGCAAATGCTGCCCATGAGGGTGAGTGCGCCAAATGACAGGGCCGTAAGAATCCAACTGTAGGGGGTGCCGTCTTGCAGTCGGCCTTCCAGGTAGTGGTCTATGTAAATGGCAAGATTATTATCGGGCATAAAAAGACCGCCGGGCTGCCCTTGGTAGGGTACAAACCTCAGCAGCGCCCAATACACAACC
The DNA here is from genome assembly GCA_015062055.1 of Akkermansiaceae bacterium. GTDB lineage: Bacteria > Verrucomicrobiota > Verrucomicrobiia > Verrucomicrobiales > Akkermansiaceae > Akkermansia. Next base: position 5,597 of record SUVK01000016.1, on the reverse strand, counting down.
ATGCATGTTGCCGCAGTGATGATTTGCCCGCGCAATTTGCTGCAAAACATGAGTACTGCCGCTGTTATCAGATAGCCCTCTGCAATGGCTTGCAATGTGTTGCAAAATAAGCTCATGCGTTGTGGGACGGCGCTCGCAAGCCCGCCTTGTACCAACATGCCCAGTATAAACAGCAAGGCTACCCGGCGCGTTACCCGCCAAGTGGTGCCCCATCGCCAATGCTCGCCCCCTTTTTCGCGGTATTTGGCAAATGCAAAGGGCATGCTTGCCCCGGTGATGAAGATGAAAAGCGGCATGACCAAATCCCAACAGGTGAAATCGCCTCCCCACTCTGCGTGGTTGAATTGCTTCATCAGCCACGCCGGGGTGGCGTCTCCGGCACTGTATTCCAGCCACAAACTCAGTACGGTTGCTCCCCCGCACAGTATCAGCATATCCAACCCGCGCAGAGCATCTATGCTCAATATTCGCTTGTTCATCTCGAAATGAAAAAGGCAGCTTTCGTCTTGTTCAAAAACGAAAGCTGCCCGGTTAAAGTGGTTTCTTATTTCATATCGCACACACCTTCCATGGCGACCACATCAAACGGCTTGAGGGTAATCTCAATTGGGGTGTCTACATCTATGGGGGTATCCATAATGGGCAGCCTTGTTTGGTCTGCAAAACTGCTGTGCAGGGTAACGGTGCCTTTAACATGGGGCGGTACATCCAGTATCTGTCGCAGCGTACCTCTCAGTGTCTTCTCCTTGGCAGAGGAGTTGCGTACCGAGAGGGTGCACTTTTGCATATTCCAAGAGGCCCAGCCATAGATATCGCCGTCTTTTTTCTGCTTATCCCAAGGGTTGCCACCTACCCAGTGGGTGTCGGCCAATACATCGGCATTGCGGCGTGCCCAAGAGATGCATTGTGCCAGCTCATCCCAAAGTATGCCCCCTTGTTGGTTCATCAAATCAGAATCCACATACACCTCTTGCAGGCTACTGCCGCATGTAAAGGCGGTGCGCATCTCTTTGACGCAGTTGGCGGGGTCTTTGCTCATCACTCGGGGCGGGCCATTCTTGGTGATGATGGTGCCGTGCGTCATCAGTGCATTGATGGGGAAGAGCGGGGCGCCTGTCACGAATACCTCGTGTACCAAGCGGTCGCGGTAGGTAATCCAGCGGTCGCGTGCATCACCCACGTTGCCCATTTGGTCAAAGTCATTCTCCTGGCGCCAAATGGAGTCTGCATGGAAGTACCAGAACGGGCTGGCCCAAGTGCCTACCGTGGTGTTCAGGTAAATGTCCTCGCGTGCCTCGCGCAGGGCTGCCAGTACTCTCAAGATGCCCTCGGCGTCTTCTAATGCACCCGGCCCCTTGGCATGGAACTTGGTGGAGATGCCGTCGAACTTGAAGTAGCGCATGTCGTAGTTCTTTATCATGTACGTGCAGCGCTCTACAAAGGCATTGAAGTAGATGGGGTTGGAGAGCTCGAAGTTAGAGATGCGGTTGTTGGGGTGCGTCTTATTCCAGTAGGCAATGCGCATGCGTTTGCTGGCGCCGTAGCCACCCACGGGGCCCAGCCATGTGCCCATGCCGCAATCCATGCTTGTGGCTACCTCGTTCAACTTGGAAAAACCGTTCGGGAAACCGACATGGAATCCCCACAGGCTGTTGAAGTCATCCCAACCGTCATCAAGAACATAGGCATCAATCTTGGTGCCGCGTTTCTCATACATCTCTTTTTTCCAGGTCTTGAGAATATTCAGAGAAATCTTCTCGCTGGTGCGTTTGCGCGGGTCTGCGTAGTCGTGTACTACAATGCCTACCTCGTACCAGTCGTTGTAGTGCACCATGGTGCGGTAGGGTACGGGTTTCTCGCGCTCGATGTAACACAGGAAAGAGCGGCGCTGCTGCTGCGGGGCAAACAGGCCGATAACGCTGTTCACCTTCCACGGGTCGCCGGGGGTAAGGTTGGTTTTGCGCACCCATGTGCCGCGCACCATGTCCTCGGGCACGGCCGAGCTGTTGTCCTCCTCGGGGTTGCCCATGGCCAGTGAAAGCGAGATGCGCCCGCTGCTGGTTACAGGCTCTGTCTTCTTTTCTACCCAATAGCGCAGGTTGTAGGTGCCTGCTACCGGTACGGTTATGTGGTATTCTGCCCCCTCAGACTTATGCCCCGTGTAGCCGGGGTGTATGTCCTCTGATATCACCTGCCCGGAGGTCGTTACAAGCTGCACACCCACAATGTTAAGGCGGTTGTTGCCACGCTCGTACTCAAAGTCAATCACACAGTCGCCGGGCTCCTCAAACTTGACGGCTCCCTCGGCTACCAGCAGGTGTTTTACCGTCGGCCCGTTCTTCTCGTCAAATTTTTTGCCGTATACAGGGTGAAAACTCTCGGGTACGGCAAATACGCTGCCGAACATGCCCGGGGCCCAGCTCTCGGCACTCCAGGCGTCTTGGCTTTCTCCGCCATGCTGACCCACCGTCATCACGCTCATCGGTGTCTCCAACCCCATGAACAACTTGTCCGTTACCACCACGGTGCCGTGTGTCGTGTTGCCGGAGATGGTGGGTATGCCGCCCTCTGCCGTGGGGATTACTTGTAACGGTATGATTTTTGCAAAAGGTACCGCCTCTTTGCCGGCCGTAATCACGTATTCTTGGCGCAGGTAGTGAGACCCATCCCGCAATACGGCACGCCATTCTACCTCAAAGGCGCCCCCCGGGGCGGTAAAGGTTGCTGTGATAGCTTTGCCGGGGTACCGGGCTGCCTCTTTTAAGCTGTCCTCTTTCCCCAGTTCTACTACCTCCGGGGTGCCCACTGTCATGTTGCTTGAGTCCAGCTTGCGGCCATCTGCCAATTCTATGCTGAATACCGGCTGCTCGCCCCCCAGTAGCTTGGTGCCATCTGCGGCCTTAAATCCGCTGAATGTTACGGCACCTCCCTTGTATTCAAATGTTGCAGTCAGCAGGTCATTGCCTATGGTATAGGTGCTCCCTTTCTTTGCTGCCACTGCTTGGCCCGGCGCCGTCGGCCCGGGGTACTCTACTGCCGCCGTGCTTACCCCGGCTGCAGTTGCCAGCATTGCCATTAAAAATATATTCTTACGCATAAATTGATGGGTACGTCTTGTACTGCCTACCACTCTATCATATATGCCGCTCTCTCCGCAAGAGTATTTTTTCTCTGCTCGCTCTGTTATTTGCCGTTTTGTTTGCTGATAAAAAAGCGTCTCCCTGTTTTTTTCAGGAAGACGCCTTGAAATGTGTCTTTTTTAGCGTTGTTTCGCCTTTGGCTTTAACGACGACGGCGGCGCTTGCCACGCCAAAGTCGCTTTAGCGACGGCGGCGGCGCGCTGCCAAACCGGCAAGGGCCAGCAAGCTAAGCGTTGCGGTGGTCGGCTCGGGAATAGTCAGCGTGGGGGCTGTGCCCATCAAGGCGGCAATCTCAGAGTTCGTTGCCAAGCTGTCAGAGGAGAACAAGGTCAGATTAGAAATCATACCCTTGAAACCGTCACGCACGCTGCCGGCATTGCCGGAACCTATGGCGAGCTTCAAATCGTCACCCGTAACTTCGTTCCACGCGCCTAAATTGCGGGTGGCACACTTGCCATCCGTCGCACTCATATAGAAGCGGGAATCCCCATTCTGAGTCAAATTGACGCTTAAAGCTACCAGTGTCCAATCACCTGTCGGAATAGAGGTGAAACCTAAGTTGGCGGCGGTGACATTGGTATCTGCTATACCTTTTGTGGTCATCTGCAGGCCTCCTTCTTTCAGCGCAAACTTGAAACCGGTATTCTGACCACCGATGGAGAAAATGGAATTCTCGTCCGTTGCTGTCGGGTTAATCCATGCTGCAATGGTGAGGTAGCCTGTTCCACCCGTGATGTAATTGGAAACCTCCGGCAGAGAAATTTGTAAGATAGAGCCTGCACCGGTAAAACTGTATGTCGTTTTATCGTATCCGGCCTCTAGGGTGACGCTGGTACCTGTGTCAGAGGATGCCGTGGCGAGTTCTTCCATCGTTGCTATTTCCGTAAGCGTAGCTGCAGAAGCCACACCGGCCATAGCCATAAGAGCAATGATTGTTTTTTTTATTTTTTTTGTTTGATGTGTTGCTAATGATGCAGCGGCTAATGTAGCAGGGGTGCTCGTCTCTTCGCGCGATGGAGTGCCGAGATACCTATCACATACCGCTTGGGGCGGTTTATCTCTTTTTTAATGAGATGTCCAGTTGAAAAAACATTTTTTTGTGTTTTTGGATAATTTTTTGGCACTGCGTCAAAAAAGTCGCGTGAATGACGGGGAGGTTAGCTGCCTGAGTTTGAGCCGAAGGTAATCAACGGAAGGTAGCCCTCGGGTTTTGAGTTGGATGCGGGCAATCATAGAATTCATCCCTTCAATTCGTCCCGATGTCAGCCGATATCGGAAAAAGTTAAGCACCTGCTGTGCATGCTTTGAAAGCGTTTTTGCTAAACGGTTGAATGGCTTTAGTGTTGACGCTTCGGCCAACGCTATCCAGTCCCCAAAAGCGGTAGCACACTTCTTGAAGCTCGAAAACTGAAATACGAGCCTGAGTTTCTCTTTGAGCAGATATGCTTCCTGTAATGGTTGATTGATTTGCAGTATCTTATCTAATTCTTCCCGTTTATCATCGCTCAGATTCTCCTCGCCGCAGAGAAATAAGTAGAGCTTTCCTTTTACTAGCTTTTTCTCCTCTTTCTCCAAGCTTTTACACAGTTCCCTTCTCACCTCATCTACGGCATCATTCACGTTTTTGATGATATGAAATGGATCAAACGATATGCTCACATGGGGCAAATGTTCACGCAATGCTTTGAGATATGCATTTCCTCTATCAATGCTCACGACCTCAATATCTTCTTTTTGTTCCGGCGTCAGGCTACGGAAAAATCCATCCGGACTTGCTTTACCCTTACCTTCCTTAAGCCAGAGTATTTCTCCGGTACCGCCATCTATTACGCATGTCACGAACTTCTTATCACTCCCCAGATATTTCTCATCTATAATCAATGCGCGCCTGCCGTCCATGCAAATCGGGCGTACTTCATCCAAGAGGGTGAGGATGTCCTTGTCTGCTCGTAGAATACTGCTCTGAGACAAGCGAAAAAGCCTGGAAAGCAGTCTTGCTGATGTCTCCTGCATTAACCTTGCAATGTTCCCCATAAGGCGAAGAGTCATGCAACGCTTGGGGTGTATGCATTGGGGCCTGACTACTGCATATTTCGAGCAATGAGGACAATATAAACAGGGCGTCTCAATCTGCAACTCAATGTCGTACTGCATGTAGGGGGTATCTACTACGGAAAGTTGGCGACTTCCTCGCCTTTGCATTCGCCGATTGCATAGCCTGCACCTGAATGCCTCAGAAGAGACAAACTCGTACTTGACAACTATCTGATTCCCTGTACAATCTGACGCAGAGGTGCGCCAGCCCTTCATCTCAAGAGCCGGTATTATTTTCGGCACTGCGTCAAAAAAGTCGCGTGAATGACGGGGATGTTAGCTGCCTGAGTTTGAGCAGGAGATAATCAACGGAGGGTAGGCCTCGTGTTTTGAGTTGGATGCGCGAAATCATGGAATTGATTC
>SUVK01000070.1 GCA_015062055.1 Akkermansiaceae bacterium | reverse complement strand
CGAGCCCCTGTCTTCTTCTTTTATTTTAAGCACCATATGCATATTATAGTGCGCAATTCTGTCCAAGCGAGACTTTTTCTTTGCGCTAGGGGCAATTTCGGTGCGCATATTTTTGTCCTAATGCGCTATCCTCTTACTGACGGGGATAAAACTTGATTTTTAAGCCGACATATGCTTAAATACCCCTGTAATTTAGGAATTAAATTTTTATGAGTGAACCGCAATTAACACCTGCGCTAATACGCGCGGCATTAACAACAGTGAAGTACCCGGGCTTCAGCCGAGACATCGTCTCGTTCGGGCTGGTGAAAGATATCACAGTATCGGAAGACGGTGCCGTGGTGATTGAGCTTATCATCGAGAGCAAGAATGCGGATGTACCGCGCTACATATACGAGAATGTGATGGGCACGGTAAAAGAGCTTCCCGGTGTTAAGAAGTTGGATGTCAACATTGAGCACCACGCACCCAAGAGCACGAAACAACCCACGGCCAATGATGACCCGGCGGACTGGAAATCCAGCGTACCGGGTGTAAAGCACGTGATTGCCGTGGCTTCCGGCAAAGGCGGCGTGGGCAAGAGCACGGTATCTGCCAACTTGGCCGTGGCTCTTTCTAAGCTGGGTTATAAGACGGGTTTGTTGGATTTGGACATCTACGGCCCCTCCATGGCACTGATGTTCGGCACCAAAGAGCGCCCCGGGTGCTCGGAGAAAGAGCAATTTTTACCGGTAGAAGCGCACGGGGTGAAGATTCTCTCCATGGGCTTGATGATAGACGAGGCATCGCCAGTAGCCGTGCGTGGTCCGCTGGCAACCCGCTACGTCCAGCAATTTTTGCGAGACGTGGAGTGGGGAGGCTTAGACTTCCTGATTTTGGATTTGCCCCCGGGCACGGGTGATATTCAGCTCACCATTGTGCAGACGGTTGATTTGGCAGGAGCCGTTATCGTAACGACCCCGCAAGAGGTAGCCCTTATCGATGCCCGCAAGGCAGTAGGGCTCTTCCAGCGTGTCGAAACCCCGATATTGGGGCTTATCGAGAACATGAGCTATTTTGTATGCCCGAGCGACGGGCTCATCTACAACATTTTCGGCGAAGGCGGTGGCGAGCGCGAGGCGCAAAAGCTGGGGGTTCCCCTGCTTGGACGAATACCTCTCGATATACAGACCCGCACCTGTGGCGACGAGGGGCACCCCGTTGCTTTGGAAGACCCGGGCAAGAGTATGGTTGCCGCCGCCTTTGAGGGCGTGGCCTCTATGCTGGCCAGCACACTGGGCGAGTAAGTGTTACAACAACTATTTTACAGCAAGAGCCGGGGCCCCAAAGGCCTCGGCTCTTTTATTTTAATGAAAGTTCGGAGCGTTTCAGGGGGTACCCAGGTCATGCCCGAATACCTCGGAGGCGCGGCCACTGGCCTCGAGCACGGCGCGGCGCGAGGGCGGTAACGAGTCTCGAGAGAGTGGTTGGTAACCCAAGCGGTCGCGGAAGTAGGCAACGGCGCTTTGAGAAATGGCAAAGATGCGTTCAAAGCCCATGGCACGGGCCTTTTGTTCAATAAAATGGCACATGGCCTTGCCATAGCCATGGCCCTCGTAATTTTTTTTGATAAAGAGGCAGCCCAATTCTGCGCATCGGTTTTCGGGGAAAGGGTAAAGGGCGACACAGCCTACAATAGTGTCATCGAGCGTGTAGACGTAGTAACTTTGTAAATTGTCGAGTATGCTCTCGTAGGTGCGCACTACCAGTTTGGAGTCGACCACACAACGGGCAATCATGGAGAGCAGCTCGGGGATATCGTCTACATGCAAGGGGCGTATTTCGCGGTATGAGTCGGCGTGCACCATGGTGCCCACACCTTCTTCGGAGAAAAGCTCATCGAGCAAAACGCCACGATGCAAACCATTGAGCATATGCACACGCGGAATCCCGCGCCGGCATACCTCGGCAGCATGCAACAGCTCATCTACACAGGTGCAGTCTGCACAGTTTTCTCGGCTCACCTCGCGCTCTGCAATCGCGAAAATGGGCTGTCCGCTGCGGTTGGGCACGGCATCTTTTTGCAGGCAAATGTACTTAGCAGCCCCCAGTTCTACCGCCAGACGCACGCTACCCTCATCAAAGCGGCCAAGAGTCCCGGAGGGGATGATGGCCACCTGTGGGCGCTCGACTATTTCGCGCACGCGAGCCACGGCGGCATCGCCTGCCGTGAGGGGTTGCTCTGCGAGGGCTGCGTGCATTTCGCAGGCCCCTGCTCTGGCGGCGAGGTGCTCGGCATTGTCACCCTCTGCCACCAACACCAGGCGCACGCCTATCTCGTGCAGGGCATCGGCGTCGAGCAAGGCATCTACCAACGCCTCTTCGTGCACCATCTCTTTGCCTATGTGCAGAACAAATAGCCTGTTGCGGAAATAAGGCACGTATGCCAATGCAGAGCGAACATTCATGCGCGAAAAAATGGGCAAAATAACAAAGGTGCGATTTACCGCCATGGTCAATCGCACCCTTGTTTTCAGAATGAGTTATTTTTCTTCACTACCGGCAACGGTGGTACCCTCGGCAGGCTCACCGTCCACCAGAGACATGGAAACACCGGGAACGGATTCTGCCACATCGAGAGAAGACATGACCAACGGGGCCGAGCTGTCTTTGCGCTTAATGCTGGCAGTCACCTTCTTTTTGGGCAATACCATCTTCTTTTCAGGTTTCATGGCAATGCCGGGCATGGGGGCCCCGCTGACGCTCCCTTCCTCGGGCAATAAAATACCCTCGGGGGCAGAATCTGAGGTAGAATAGCCGGCAACAGGCTCGTTGGCTTCTTCCTCCTCTTCATCATCGGCATCTTCCTCTTCGGCTTCATTTTCAGGGAGCATGGACTTGTCTGCAAAGCGCTTCTGCAAACGGGCCATCTGCTCACGCAGCATGGAGAGGAAGTCGCCTTTACCGAGAACATCTGTCACAGAGGAGTCTTCTTCATCTGCATTGCTGGCGGGCAGCGAAGAGAGGAAGTCCTCAAAGGCAGAGAGGTTGGTGGTGGAGCGGAAGAGGTTGTTGAGAATCTCGAACTGAATGTTGCTGATGAGAGTCTCGAAGATAGCATAGGCCTCGCGCTTGTATTCAACCAAGGGGTCACGCTGACCTTGGGCACGCAGGCGTACGCCTTCGCGCAGGGCATCCATATCCATGATATGTTGCTGCCAAAGTTTATCGATTGCTTGCAGCATGATGCTGCGCTCCATATGGTCTACGCGGTCGGGGCGTTCGCTACCCACCTTCTTCTCGTACATCTCGCGTACACGGGCAATGATGCGGTCTGCCACGTCGGAGGGCTCGCCCGTGGTAAGGTCGGCATCTTTCTCGCTCCACCCGAGCGGGAAGGTGGAGTTGAGCCAGTGGAGGAGGTCAAGGCGGCGAATATCGCCGGCATCATCCTCATTGAGGTAGTCTTCGCATTTAGCGTGCACGCCTTCGGTGAGTTGCTCATAAATCATCTCACGGGGTTCTTCGCAAAGAAGCGCATCGTTACGCATGGAGTAAACAATGGTGCGCTGCTGATTCATCACATCATCATAGTCCAACACGTGTTTACGCCACATGTAGTTGCGTTGCTCGACTCGCTTTTGAGCACCTTCGATAATTTTGTTCATCATCCAGCTCTCGATAGCCTCGCCCTCTGCAATACCGAGGCGGTCCATGGCTTTGGTCATGCGCTCGCTGCCACCGAAGTTGCGCATCAGGTCGTCCTCAAAAGAAAGGAAGAACTGAGAAGCACCGGGGTCGCCTTGGCGAGAGCAGCGACCACGCAGCTGGCGGTCGATACGGCGAGACTCGTAGCGCTCTGTACCCAGCACGAAGAGGCCACCCAAATCGGCCACGCCCTCCCCCAGTTTAATGTCGGTACCACGGCCTGCCATGTTGGTAGACACCGTTACCGAGCCACGCCGGCCGGCACGAGCCACAATCTCGGCCTCGCGCTGGTGGTTCTTGGCATTAAGCACCTCGTGGGGTATGCCGGCATATTTGAGCATGCGAGAAAGGGTCTCGGAGGCGACGACGCTGGCGGTACCCACCAGCACGGGCTGGCCCTTGGTGTGCAACTCTTTAATTTTGGCCACTACGGCATTGAACTTCTCGCGACGTGTCTTGAAGATAAGGTCGTTGTGGTCTTCACGAATACAGGGGCGATTCGTGGGGATGGGCAGCACATCCAACTTGTAAATATCGTGGAACTCGGCGGCCTCGGTCTCGGCAGTACCGGTCATACCGGCCAAACGCGTATAGAGGCGGAAGTAGTTTTGGATGGTGATGGTGGCATAGGTCATGTTTTCGGCCTCAACCTCCACACCTTCCTTAGCCTCTACAGCCTGGTGCAAGCCTTCGCTCCAGCGACGACCGGGCATCTCACGACCGGTATTCTGGTCGATGATAACCACCTTGCCGTCTTTCACCACATATTCTTTGTCGCGCTCGTAGATGGTATACGCCTTGAGCAGCTGGCTGATGGTGTGCAGACGGGCGGCATTGGTATCCAAACGTTTGAGAAGCACATTCTTGCGGGCCTCTTTCTCTCGCTCGGTAAGGGTCTCATTCTCATCAATATCGACAAACTCGGAGCCGAGGTCGGGCAGCACGAAGTCCTCGGGATGCCCGGGGCTGATAAGCTCTCGGCCTTTTTCCATGAGCTCGGCATCGTGCGTTTTTTCGTCCATGCAGAAGAAGAGTTCTTCTTTGAGTTTAAAGAGCTCGAGTTTGCGGGGGTCCTGGTAGAGGAAAAGCTCGTATTTTTCGACCATGCGGCGGTACTCGACCTCCTCTTGAGAGCGCATGAAGCGGCGGTTACGGGGCATACCCAGTTTTACCTTGAAGAGGCAGCGACCGGCGGCAGCGGTATCGCCTTCTTTTGCGTATTTGAAAGCTTTCTCCATAAGGCCGTTGCAAAGCTCGACCTGGGCTTTGGCCACTTTCTCGATAAGGGGTTTGAGCACATCGTACTGCTGCTCGCGCTCGATAACGGCAGGGCCGGAGATAATAAGCGGGGTACGGGCTTCATCAATCAGGATGGAGTCGACCTCGTCAATAATGGCGAAGTAGTGGCTACGCTGCACCTGGGCATCGCGAGAGGTCGCCATACCGTTATCGCGCAGGTAGTCGAAACCGAACTCGGCATTGGTACCGTAGGTAATATCACAGGCATATTGTTTACGGCGGGAGTCGTTGGGCATCATGCTCTGAATGCAACCGACGGTGAGGCCAAGGTACTTGAAGAGTGCCCCCATCCACATCGAGTCACGGCGGGCGAGGTAATCGTTCACCGTAACTACGTGCACGCCCATGCCGGTAAGGGCATTCAGGTAAACAGGCAGAGTTGCCACTAGGGTCTTACCCTCACCCGTTGCCATCTCGGCAATGAAACCACGGTGCAGAGCAATACCACCAATCAGCTGCACATCAAAGTGTACCATATCCCACTTGATAGTGGTGCCGCACACGTCTACATCTGTACCGCACATGTTGCGGGCTGCACATTTTACCACGGCAAATGCCTCGGGCAAAATCTGCTCAAGATACTTGGCTCGCATTTTGCCGAACTTGGGCTCAATCTCTGCAAAAGCTTTCTTACCCTCTTCGATGGAGTCCGGGGTGGGGTCCACGTGCGGCAACTTGACAAACTCGTCTTTTAATGACTCAAAACGAGCATTGAGCTTATCGGCATAGGCTTGTAATTGCTCGGCAGACGACGCCAAGATAACACCGCGAGCCGGCAACTCGAGGGGGGTGAGACGGTGCAGGTATTTCTGCCACTCTCGCGTTTTACCTACCAAGTACTCTTGGTCTTTATCTTTAATGCTCTCCTCTATCTCAAGGATATTCTTGACTACCGGGCGCAATTTACGCACCTCTCGCTGGTTTTTAGAACCTACGATTTTATTGAGAATCCACTTAATCATATAAAAAACTGTAATTTAAATAACACGAAAGCGCGCCCGAATTTTGCACGCGGTCCGGGCATTGTAGCACATACTCCCCCCCCACGCAAGCCCAAGTGTACAATCTGCAATGACTTTTGAGGAAAACTTGTGTCATGCCCCCGCCATTTATAACAGGCCCACCGGCCTTGCCCCGACCGGACAAAACCACGGCTCTTGTGCGCGCCTCATTATCATTTCTTTCTCCGCTTACCCATGGCGGTATCATCATCGCGGAAGAAACCGAAGATGTTGTCGAAGAGACCACGCTCTCGGGCTTCATCGTAATCAACTTTCCACACCGGGCTGTCAGCCTTGAAAGGAGGTCCCTCCATTGCCCCCTTGACGCGGAAGTCATTTCCCCCGGTCGTTAAGGCACTGTCGATGGCATTATAATCGGGTTCGCTCTCATTGGTACGGAACAAGTACAACTCGGGAGATTTATCGGGCGCCACAATACCGCGCGGGGCTGTACCGGGGGATTTCACCTTCTCAATGAGCAAACAGAAGCCGAACTCATTACCGGGGATTTCCGACACAAGAATCTCGATGGGGTATTTCTCGCCCTTTTTCACCTTAAACACCTCACCGGCAGGTATACCACCGAGCACTTGGTTCCAATGCGGAGTTTGTTTGTATTGGTAGAACGCGCGCTTGTGTTTATTGCCGGACATCTCGGCATGGTATGAAGGCTTGGTACCCAGCACCATATCACCGCGCGTAGGGATGCTCCACCCGGCCTCTAACACCAATTTATTATTAAAGCGCACCATCAGGGTATCATCGCCCATACCGACAAAGCGAAAGAAGCCACTCTCAGGCGCCGTCACCACACCACGGTACACCACCACCCAACCACTGGGGGCTACGCGGCGGCCGTCTTCTTTCTCGTTGCACTGAAAAGCCTCGGGGCCATATGATGCCTTGCAGCGGGGCAAGTAAAAGTACGGGGCATACAATCGCACCTCGGGGCTGTAGTAATCTTCAAAAACGCGTTGATCCCATTTTTTATTGTCAAACTCGCGAATCTTATCAACCACGCCCTCGCGTTTCAAGGGCTTCGCCCCCTCGCGTATGGGTTGCTTCAAGTCATAAAAACGCCCGATGAGTGCAGATTCCTCATCCACATCGCCACCAAATGCTTGCATCAACACATAATTGACATCCAATGCATCCCAGCGTTTTTTGGCATTTTCCCACTCTTTGTTGGCTTTATCCCAAGCATCCTTACCCCACTCTTTACCTTTCTCTCCCCATTCTTTACCAACCTCGCCGGCATCATCAATCCAACCACCGACATCGGTAGACCAATCTGCCTGCACATTGCTGACCATCAGTAAGCCCAATGCGACGAATAGCGTTTCAACAAATCCCTTGCTCATAGGTATGATATAACAAAATCATTCACGTAAGGCAAGCAAAAAAACAGAAATTTTCAAATTCGGGGGGCGGGCATTCGACAATGAGTATCAGATACTCAACCGGGCAGCACAATACGGAGTCTCACCCTACATGACACGTACCATCATCCTCACAGCTCCCCTGCTCTTTATATTAGTCGCCTGCAAGTCACAGAGCCCACACACGACACCGGCTACCAACACGGCAGAGCCCGCCCCCATTCCTCAATTGTTGATATACGACCCCGATCACCCATGGTGACACAGATTTTCTGCCATTAAACGGCGCAGCCATGCATTCGCGGCTTGACAAGCGCGGCTCAATCTGCCATCATCTCCTGCGTTGCCGTAATCGGCACATGGCTCCGTCGTTCAATGGATAGGACAAAGGTTTCCGGTACCTTCGATGTGGGTTCGATTCCCGCCGGGGCTATATAGCCTTAACTGTTAACAATAAACAGTTAAGGCTATATTTGCTTTAATTACCCTCTACAAGAAATAGAAAGAGCAAAAAATAAAGTTTGACACAATTGAGCAAAATATGGGCACTGCGTCAAAAAAGTCGCGTGAATGACGGGGATGTTAGCTGCCTGAGTTTGAGCAGGAGATAATCAACGGAGGGTAGGCCTCGTGTTTTGAGTTGGATGCGCGAAATCATGGAATTGATTC
>SUVK01000069.1 GCA_015062055.1 Akkermansiaceae bacterium | reverse complement strand
CTCGTTTTGAGCCGCTTGGCCTTTCGGGCTTCACCGTGACGGTGTGCCGAGAATCTTACCAGAAACGAGACCGAACGTCAAGCCGATTTTTCTAAAAATTTTCACTTTTTTATCACATTTTTCATAACCCCTTGAAAATACAACGCAAGAAAATTTGATTTTTCTACACAAAAAAGCGCATTTTCTGAAAACGGGCAGAAAATGCGCAAGAAAAGTGAAGTTTTAAGCATAAAAATGGGCCAATGCAGCGAGAAGTGCTGCATTGGCCCGAATAGAGGGAGGGGAAGTATGCCGGGGAAGCATTATTTCCAACCGCCACCGAGCTGGGTGTAGAGGGTGGGTATGCAGGCTGCGTACTGATAACGATAGGCAGCGAGCTGCTTTTGAGCGGGGAAGAGGCGCAGCTGGTTATCGAGCACCTCGAAGTAGGCAGAGAGGCCTTCTTTGTAGCGCTGTTTAGCGAGCTTGACACTTTCTTCGTAAGCAGCGACGGCTTCTTGCTGTTTGACGATAACTTCGCGGAGTTTCTCACGCTCGATAAGCGTGGAGGAGATTTCTGCAAGGGCACCGAGAACAGCTTGCTCGTATTCAGCTTTGGCTGCATAGAACGCATCGCGCTTGGCTTGCTCATTGGCTTGAAGCTGCCCTGCTTGGAAAAGCGGGCCCGTAAGGCTGGCACCGATACCCCAGCCGGATTTGTGAGCGTAACCCGAGGTCGTGTGACGCAAATCGGCCGTGGCATAACCGGCAGTACCGGTAAGGTTGATGGAGGGGAAGTAAGAGGCAATCGCCACGCCTACCTCGGCATTAGCAGCGCGCAGGTTCTGCTCTGCGGCACGAATATCGGGGCGACGGGAAATAACATCGGCAGGGATACCGGCAGAAACGTTGCCGGAGCTGACAAACTGCTGCAACGAGCCACTACGCTCGATACGCCCGGGCATGCGACCGGCAAGTACGCTAAGGGTGTTTTCGAGAGCAGCAATCTGCATTTCGAGAGCCGGGATTTCGGCTTCAGCCGAAGCAAGGGCAGCTTTGGCGCTGGCAACCTGCAAGCCGTCTGCAATACCGGTGTTGAGCTGGTCGGAGAAGAGCTCGAGAGACTCGCGGTAAGATTTGGCAGATTCGCGCGTGATGCGCAACTGCTCATCAAGCATCAGCAGTTGAAGATACCCCGTTGCAACTTGGCGCAGCAGAGAAGCACGCATGTTATGCAGTTGCTCTTGGGCTTCTTGGGCAGAGGCCTCGGCACTTTCGACCCCGCGGCTGGTTTTGCCCCAAAGGTCAATCTCCCACGAGGCACTGGCGGCGATTGAACCGGGGTTAGAGGTTACACCGCCCGTTTGGGCAACACCTGCCCCGCCTTGCGAGTTCATGCCTTTAGAGGTAGATGCCCCGTACCCGAACCAGGGGAAAATGGGAGCTCGAGCAATGGTGACATACTGACGAGCAGCATCAACGTTGTGTTGCATAGCCTCTAATGAGCGGTTGTTATTGAAAACATCCGTAAGAAGAGCTATGAGATGTTTATCTTTGATGACACTCTGCCAAGGAGTATCTGCCATGGTACCGGAGCCTACACCGTTGCCACGGAATGCAGCAGGCACCTCCATGTGAGGCGGGGTCCAATCCGGGCCGACTTGGCAACTCGGAACCATTGTTGCAGCAGCGGCAATGATTAAGATAGCATTTTTTTTCATAATTTGTGTTTTTCGTTTAGTGTTGTTTCTGATGTAAGATTATTCTGTATCGTTTTCGTGTTCTACAAGGTATTTACGAGCAGCGACTTCATCGGGGTCTTCTTCGAGCGACTTTTCTGCAAACTTAATGCGGAAGAGACGCATAACGGCCACGTATGAACAGGGGATGAGGAACACGCCTACAAAGGTAGCTACCCCCATGCCTACCACCACAACGATGCCGATGGCATTGCGAGCCAAGGCACCGGAACCGGAGGAAAGGACAAGCGGAATACAACCGAGGATGAAGGCGAGAGACGTCATGATAATGGGGCGCAAACGCAAGCGGGCTGCAATCATGGTAGCCTCCATCAGAGTTTTGCCACGCTCCATTTCCAAGTTAGCAAACTCAACGATGAGAATGGCGTTTTTAGCGGCCAAGCCCACCAGCATCACCAGACCCACCTGAGCATACAGGTTGAGGTTAAGTTGCATGCAGTAAAGACCGAAGTACGCCCCCAGCACAGCAATGGGCACCGTCATGAATACGGATATAGGCAGGGTCCACTTCTCGTACAAGGCCGCCAGAATCAAGAAGGCAAAGAAGCCGGACATAAGGAAGATGGTACCCAAGCCGGTACTGTTACGCACCTTGTTTTCTTGGAAGGACATATCTTGATAGTCCATACCAACCTTATTCTTATCCATAGTCTGCTCGTATACCTCTTCCATGGCCTCCATCAACTGCTGGGTAGAGTAACCCGGCGCAGGCATAATGTTAATCTTGGCAGCATTGTAACCGTTGTGGTGCATCACGAACTCCGTATCGGCAATATCGCGCACGCTCACAATGGCATCGAGCGGGACTTTTTCGCCTTTATTATTGATAACGAAGAAGCCGGACATTTGGTCGAGGCTGATACGGTCTTCACCGCGAGCCTGCATGTACACCTGCCACTGTTGACCAAAGGCATTGAAGAAGTTCACGAAAGAAGAGCCATAGTACGAGGCCAACACACCGTAAGCATCGCTGATATTGACACCGTATTTTTGGCACTTGGCGCGATCGAGCTCGAGATATTTTTGCGGCACGTCGGCCATCATCATATCACGGCAAGAGGCAACTTCTTTGCGGGCCGAAGCAGCACGATTGAATTTTTGCACCTGCTGGTACAAGAACTCAACACCCTGCCCTTCTAAGTCGGTCAACACAAAGGTAACACCGTTGGCGGTACCCACACCGGGAATTGCAGGCGGGATGAGCACCATGGATATGCCGTCCAAACCGGCCGCTTGGCAGCGCATGTTAAGGCGTTTCTGCACATCCTCGGCCGTTTCGGAGCGTTCGCTCCAGTCTTTGAGCTGAACGAAGGCGATGGCCGCACCGGGGGTTTGCACCATGTTAAGAATATTGATACCTACCACGGAGGTAATATTCTTAATGGCGGGGTCGGGGTTATCTGCCGGGCCGGCAAGGGCATCCTCCAGTTTTTTATTCTCGGCCATGGCGCGCTGCAGCGAGGTTTCGGGCTTCATGACGAGCGCAGCCAGCAAGAAGCCTTGGTCTTCGTCGGGCAGGAAGGCACCGGGCACCTTATCGCTTACCGGTTTAATGGCAAGCCAGAAGAGCAACAGAAGCGGCATGGAGATAATAAGCTTGCGAGCCAAGCCGCCGCATATACGGGTATATACGTTGGCCGTGGAATCGTAGCATTTGTTGAACACCCGGAAAAAGGGTTTAACCGTGTATTGGCGGATGGTGTATATCAGTTTTTTGACCCCGGATTTGGGTTTTTCATTCTCCTCTGCCTTAGATTTGAGCAACAGGGCGCAAAGGGCGGGAGAAAGAGTCAAGGCGTTGAAAGCCGATATCAACATCGAGATAGCAATGGTGATGGCAAACTGCTTGAAGAGAGTACCGGTGATACCCTCGAGCATAAGGGCCGGCAAGAACACCGCAGCCAATACCAAGGCAATGGCGATAACCGGGCCACTTACCTCCTGCATGGCAGCAAAGGCTGCCATACGTGGGTTAATCCCTTTATCAATATGGTGTTGCACGGCTTCTACCACCACGATGGCGTCGTCTACCACCAAACCAATAGCCAACACCATACCCAGCAATGAGATGGTATTGAGCGTAAAGCCCAGCAAGGGGAATACGCAGAAGGTTGAAATCAACGACACCGGTACCGCGATGAGGGGGATGATGGTGGCACGCCAGCTCTGCAAGAACAAGAACACCACCAAGGCCACTAAGATAACAGCCTCGATGAATGTCTTTTTAATTTCATCGATGGAGTAGCGAACAGAGGTTGTCGTATCCAACGAAACACTGCCCTCGATACCGGGGGGTAAGGGTTTAGAGGCCAACAAAGCCGACACGCGGTCTACCGTCTCGATAGCGTTAGACCCCGGGGCTTGGAAGATAACGATACTGGCCGACGTTTTGCGATTAAGGCGGCCGGTGGCAGAGTAGTTCTCGGAGCCGAGCTCGAGGGTGGCAATATCTTTCAAGTATACGACCTCGTCACCGCGTTGGCGCACAATGATATTTTCGAACTGCTCCGGAGAGACCAAACGGCCCTCCGTACGAATGGTAATGGTTGTCTCTTGCCCGTTGGGTACGGGGTCCGCACCCACTTTACCGCCGGGGTTGGTAACATTTTGCTGACGAACAGCCCCCTGCACCTCATTAAGAGAGATACCGAAGTGTGCCATTTTAACGGTATTGAGCCATATACGGATAGCATAACGCCCTGCACCGTAAACGGTTACCTCACCTACACCGGGCACACGTTTAATCTCGTCCAGCAATTTTACCTGGGCAAAGTTTGCCAAGTCGACGGCATCGTAAGAGCCATCGGGAGAGGTGAGAGAATACAGCATCAGGGGCAAGCCGGGCTGCTGTCGGATGGTGATGCCGGAGTTGAGCACCTCGGTAGGCACTTGAGATTGAGCCTGCCCGTAGCGCATGTTGGTAAGCACTTGGTCAATATCCGTGTCGGAGTCGGGCTCGAACACCACTTGGAGGTTATACACACCGTTGTTAGATGAAACGGAGGTCATGTAGTCCATGTGCTGAATACCATTCATCTGGCGCTCGATGGGGGTACCCACAGAGTCTGCCACGGCCTGGGCATCTGCACCGGGGTACATGGCGGTCAGGTTAATGGTACGCGGCGTAATCTCCGGGTACTGTGCAACGGGGAGGTTCATCAGGCAGACCACGCCCAACACCGTGGTCAGCACGGCGATAACAGTGGCAATTACCGGATGTTTAATAAAGTAAGCGCTCATGAGGTCTCCTTATTTCTGCGCTGCAGGGGTGGGGCTTTGAGCCGTGACAGAGGGCGTCGTTGTAACCGGGGGGGTGTAAATGTAAGGCGCGCGTCCCTCGGGGTTAATGATACCGAATCCCTGTGTGATACCATGCATTTTCATGCCCATATTGGCCGTGGCATAAATTTGGGCCATTTGACCACCGGAAACAATGACGGGAGCCTCCAATGGGTTTGAGTATCCGATATCGGCAAGAATTTCTTCGATAGTGGCACGGGGCTGTCCGGCAGCATTTACACCGGGGCGAGCTGTTACCACTTGCATGGGCATCTTGACGATTTTGCCATCGCCATTGGGCATATCGAGCATAGCCTCGGGGCCGAGGATGACATCTATGCCGTACGGTTGGTTATCTTTACCGATGACATAGATAAAGCGGTGGTTCATCGAAGACAGAATGGCGGATTTGGGAACGACAAATGCGTTTTGCTCCTCACCGATTTTGGCTTTTATCTGCACAGAGGCGCCGGAACGCAGGCGCAACTCATCGTTGGGGATCTCGCCGATGAAGCTTACCGTACCGGTAGAGGCGTTCACCTCGCTGTCCATGGTCTTGATTTTGCCCAATATCGGCACATCGTTACCGTTGGCATCTTTGTGGGTATAAGTGGAACCGTCCTCAAGGATTACCTCAAAAGTGGAGAATGGGGCGGCCATATCCTCACCGGCAGTAAAGCTCGTTTGTTTTACGATATCGAGCACATGCTTACCGGTTACCATAAAGTCTACGCGGATGGGGTTAATAGCACTCATGCGGGTAAGCACATTGGCACCGGGGGCCACATAATCACCCACGCTCACGGTAGAAGAAGAGGCGTAACCGGTAAACGGAGCTCTGATGCAGCAACGGTCCAAGTTAATTTTGGCATTGTTCAATGCAGCTTCGGCCTGCAGAACGCGGGCTTTGGCTGCTGCCAAAAGAGCCTCGGAGCGGCGCTTGGCATGCAGGGCATCTTCAATCGTTTTCTGGGGTACGCTGCCTTTTTCCAATTTGTTATATCGGTCTACATCTTGTTGGGCCTGTTCGACGGCAATCTCGGCTTGCGTAACGGCAGACTTTGCGGCCTCCAAATCGGCAGCAGCCATATCATAAACGGCTTTGTAAGTTTCGTCATCAATATGGAAAAGCACCTCACCCTGCTCACAGGGCGAACCATCTATATAATCCTGGCTGATAATGCGTCCTGCCACCTCTGCCTTGATGTCGGCCTGTTGAGTACCACGCAACTGGCCGAACCATGTTGCATAAATGGGCACCGTGCATTGCTGCAGATTCATGACACTCACCCCACTCAGCGGGGGCATGCCGGCTCGGGGTTCCTCTTTTTCATCACCGAATATCGGGGCGATGAAATCTTTGTAAAAGCGAGCGCAGAACCCGGGCTTTCCATCTTCACCTTCGGAGCAGCTTGTCAACCCAAGGCCGGACACGCTACTCAAAGCCATCAATGTTATGTACTTTACTTTCATTACTTTTATCGAAAAAACTTTTATTTAACGTTGCCGTATATGCGGCGCAACAAGTCAAAAAGCACCGTCTCTTCTTCGGCGGTAAGCCCTTGCATCATCCGCGAGGTAAGGGCATCTATGTGTTGCGCTAATTCATCCCGGTACTTGTGGGCCAAATTCGTCAGGTATACGTTTTTCACGCGGCGGTCGGCACTGTCGAATGCCGTGCGTACAAAACCTTTCTCTTCCAAGCGTTGCAGCAATCCTTTTGCCGTGGTATGAGACACATTCAGGTACTGCTCAATATCTCGCTGAGACACCGGGGCTCCGCGCTGCGCCTCCAAATACATCACCACTCGGCTCTGCGCGGCAGTAAGCGGCACCTCCACCTGCAGAGAAAACAAAGTCGAAGTGCGGTCTGCAATCAACTTCATTAAAAAAGATATGGCTTGTCTGCTTTTCATTGTAACCTCCCGAGAAACTGATATGAAGCTTGCTTCACATCAGTGGGTTTAGTATACCAAATTAAACTATTCAGTCAAGCAAAATCATGCACTTTTCCACCTGTTTTCTGAGAACTGCCGGAGGAGTCATTTTTTACAAGTATTTCGGCGGTACCGGTTAAAAAAATCTCGGTAGTCCGGCACGCCGCGCGCCATATCCTCCAGCATGGCATCGCGCAGCAATTTGGCTGCCGTCAAAGATTTATCGGGGCTACCGAACTTCAAATCCGAAAAATATTTTACAAATCTAATCCCTTTACGAGTAATACATAACCTCCACCCGATAAAGGTGTAACTCTGCCCCTTGGCAGCTTCGTATCGTGTGATATATTTCTCTTTCATTCTTAAATAAGTTTATAACGCATATTTTATGAAGCGTGCTTCATTTGTCAAGTTTTATTTCCCATAAAACAACATTTAGAAATGTTAAATTTTTAACATTTGACAAGAATACATCATACATGATATAAGGGAGAGAATGAAGAGAAACACACCCTATAAATCGAGTGCCGACCAAGAGTACGACCAACAGCGGCAAGAATCGTTGAGTGTCGAAGAAAAGCGCATATTAAGTATCTTGCAAGGCAAGCAAACCGCCCGAGACGAAGGGAAAGGGCAGTGGCAACTGGCAAGGGAGCTGCAATGCAGCCATGCAGAGCTGCGCCAAACTCTACACAGTTTAATAAACAAAGGGCTGGTAACGGCAGACCAAGAGAAGCACTACAGGCTTACGCGCGCCGGAGAGAGAATCAAGTAAGAGAGAGAGTCTGCTGTACCCCAAGATACAGCAGACTCAAATCAGAAACAACCAAGGAAAAAGTTTTGGTGTGGAGAGGCTCAGGCCTTGGCAGCGCGAGCCTTCTTGATCATGGAAGCGACAGTCTCTGAGGGCTGAGCGCCATTGCTGATCCACTTTTCAACCTTCTCCAGGTCGAGGGTGTAATTAACACCTTCAGCCATGGGGTTGTAAGTACCCACCTGCTCAATGAAGTCGCCATCACGGCGAGCGCGGCTGTCAACGACAACAATCTTGTAATAAGGACGGTCCTTAGACCCCTGACGGTTGAGACGAATTGCTACCATATTGTAAAATGATTAGATTTGGTTGTTTCCACCTCGGCGGCACGCATCACATTATGGGCGGGCCATGGCAACAAGGCGGTGCAGGAAATTACCATATCATGATATCAAAGTCAAGCATAAAGGCAGATTTTTTTAAAATTTCTTTGAAAACGGTATTTTTTTGGCACTGCGTCAAAAAAGTCGCGTGAATGACGGGGATGTTAGCTGCCTGAGTTTGAGCAGGAGATAATCAACGGAGGGTAGGCCTCGTGTTTTGAG
>SUVK01000015.1 GCA_015062055.1 Akkermansiaceae bacterium | reverse complement strand
CGCAGAGGTGCGCCAGCCTTTCATTTCAAGAGCTGGTATAATGTTCATTCCAACCACATATTACCACAACTCTTGATGGTTGGCGCGCCTCAGTCCGTCATTCCGCGACTTTTTTGACGCAGTGCCCAATTTTTTGAATAGTCAGGCTTGTATGTTTGCTTTGGTGTATGTAATTTTGTAGGGTAAAAAACTCAGCGGGGGCTTTTGGCCCCCGCTGAGCGGGTAGTTGGGTGTTATGAGTGAATGGTGGGAGGGGCAGATTACATCATGCCGCCCATACCGCCCATGCCGCCCATGGCGTCAGCGCCGCCGTGGGAGCCGCAGGAGCAGCCCTTCTTCTCGGGGAGGTCGGCGATGAGGCATTCTGTGGTGAGCATGAGGCCGGCGATGGAGGCAGCGTTCTGCAGGGCAGAGCGTGTAACCTTGGTGGGGTCTACCACACCGGAGGTGAGGAGATCCTCGTAAGCATCCGTTACGACGTTGTAGCCCATGGTGGGGGACTCGAGGCTCTTGACCTTCTCAACGATGAGGGCAGCCTCGCGGCCGGCATTGTCAACGAGCTGACGGAGGGGGGCCTCTACCGCGCGGTAAACGATGGTGGCACCGGTCTTCTCGTCGCCGGTGAGCTCGAGATCGCAGATGGCCTTTTGGGCACGGATGAGGGCAACGCCGCCGCCGGGCACGATACCTTCTTCCACCGCAGCGCGGGTGGCGTGCAGGGCGTCGTCCACGCGGTCTTTCTTCTCTTTCATCTCGGTTTCGGTGGCAGCACCTACCTTGATGACGGCCACACCGCCTGCGAGTTTGGCGAGGCGCTCCTGGAGTTTCTCGCGGTCGTAGTCGGAGGTGGTGTCCTCAATCTGCTTGCGGATTTGGGAGACGCGGGCGGAGATGTCGGCAGACTTGCCGGAGCCCTCGATGATGACGGTGGTGTCTTTGGTAACAACCACGCGCTTAGCCATACCGAGCTGGTCAACATCCACGTTCTCGAGTTTGAGGCCGAGGTCTTCGGAGATGCATTGACCACCGGTAAGGATGGCGATGTCTTGGAGCATGGCCTTGCGGCGGTCGCCGAAGCCGGGGGCTTTAACGGCAGCTACGTTGAGGGTACCGCGCAGGCGGTTTACCACAAGGGCAGCCAGGGCCTCGCCCTCGATATCCTCTGCGATGATGAGGAAGGGCTTGCCGGACTTGGCAACTTTCTCCAGCACGGGGAGGAAGTCTTTGAGGTTGGAGATTTTCTTCTCGAAGATGAGGATGTAGGGGCTCTCGAGCACGGCCTCCATGGTGTCGGCGTTGGTCACAAAGTAGGGGGAGAGGTAGCCTTTGTCGAACTGCATACCCTCTACCACGTCGAGGCTGGTGTCGATACCCTTGGCCTCTTCAACGGTGATGGTGCCGTCCTTGCCAACTTTGTCCATAGCCTCGGCAATGATGTCGCCGATTTCGGAGTCCCAGTTGGCGGAGACAGTGGCAACCTGAGCAATCTCCTTGGAGGAGTCGACGGGTTTGGAGATGGCCTGGAGCTCTGCCACGATGGCGGCGGCAGCCTTGTTGATACCACGCTGCAGGGAGATGGGGTTGGCACCTGCTGTTACGTTGCGAAGGCCCTCGCGGTAGATGCTCTCAGCGAGCACGGTGGCGGTGGTGGTGCCGTCGCCGGCGATGTCGTTGGTTTTGCTGGAGACCTCGCGCACGAGCTGGGCGCCCATGTTCTCATAGGGGTCTTCAAGCTCAATCTCCTTGGCGACGGTTACACCGTCCTTGGTGATGTTGGGGGAGCCGAACTTTTTGTCGATAACGACATTGCGGCCTGCAGGCCCGAGGGTGCTCTTAACGGCCTTAGCGATTTTGGTAACGCCGGCGAGCAGGCTCTGGCGGGCGGATTCGTCGAATGAAAGTTGTTTAGCCATGTTGATGTTAAATTTTTGATGTTAAATGTTTAATGTTTTGGCTTAGTCAATGATGGCGAGGATGTCGCTCTCGTTGAGAATGACGTAGGTGGTGCCGTTGACGGTGACCTCTGTACCGCCGTACTTGGCGATGAGAACCTTATCGTTAACGGCGACGTTGAAGGGAATCTCCTTGCCGTCTTTGTCGCGACCGCCGGTGCCGAGGGCACGAACGATGGCTTCCTGGGGTTTCTCTTTTGCGCTATCCGGCAGGAAAAGGCCGCCGGCGGTTTTTGTCTCTGCTTCTACTCGCTCTACGAGTACGCGTGCTCCTATGGGCTTGATCATGGTATGGTATTTTTTTTTTGGTTAAAATGTTGATGGGGAGGGCGAGCTTGCGCTGCGGGGGCGGTGTGGCACCCGAGCGCAAGCCGCGTGGGGCTTTAGTCTACAACCTCGGCGTCTACAACCTTGCCTTTGGCTTGGCGGGGGCCGTTGTCTTGCTGCGGGGTGGGGCCACAGTTACCGCCGGGGCAGCCGCCTTGCTGGGCAGCTGCGGCTTGGGCAGCCTGTTGCAGGTTGGCGAGCATGCTCTCGAGCTCTTGGGTGAGGGACTTGCACTTCTCGACATCCTTGGCCTCTGCGGCGGCCTTGAGGGCGTTCACCTTGTCGGTGATGGGGGCGGTTACCTCTGCGGGGGCTTGCTCGCCCATTTCCTTAATCTGGCGCTCGACGCTGTGGGCGAGGGAGTCTGCCTTGTTGATGGCCTCGATGTCCTCAGCCTTCTTGCGGTCTTCTTCGGCGTGCATCTCGGCGTCCTTCTTGGCGCGCTCGATTTCCTCTTGGGAGAGACCGGAGGAGCCTTGGATGGAGATATTCTGCTCTTTGCCGGTGTTCTTGTCCTTGGCGGTTACCTTGAGGATGCCGTTGGCGTCGATGTCGAAGGTTACCTCGATTTGGGGTACACCGCGGGGGGCGGGCTGAATGCCGTCGAGCTTGAAGTTGCCCAGCAGCTTGTTGTCGTTGAACATCTTGCGCTCGCCCTGGCAGATGCGGATGTCGACAGCGGGCTGGTTGTCGGCAGCGGTGGAGAACACCTGGCTCTTACGCACGGGGATGGTGGTGTTGCGGTCAATCATCGGTGTGGCGATGCTGCCCATGGTCTCAATGGAGAGGGTGAGGGGCGTTACATCGAGCAAGAGCACGTCGGTTACAGAGCCGGTGAGTACACCACCCTGAATAGCAGCACCCACGGCTACTACCTCATCGGGGTTCACGCCCTTGTGGGGCTCTTTGCCGGCCAAGCGTTTGGCCATCTCTTGCACGGCGGGCATGCGGGTCATACCACCCACGAGCACGAGCTCGCTGATTTCGCTGGTGCTTAAGCCGGCAGCAGAGATGCAGTTGCGCACGGGGGCTGCGGTGCGCTCCAGCAGGTGCTCGGTAAGCTGCTCGAGCTTGCTGCGGGTAATCTCCATCTGAATGTGCTTGGGACCCGTGGCATCCATGGTGATGAAGGGCAGGGAGATGTCATAGCGCTGGGTGGAGGAGAGGGCAATCTTGGCTTTTTCTGCCTCTTCCTTAATGCGCTGCAGGGCATCGGTCTGCTTGGAGATATCCATGCCTTCGCGGCTCTTGAACTCGGCAAGAATCCAGTTGATGATGGCGTTATCCCAGTCGTCACCACCCAAGTGGGTGTCGCCGTCGGAGGCCTTTACCTCGAACACGCCGTCGCCGATTTCGAGCACGGAGATATCGAAGGTGCCACCGCCGAGGTCGTACACGGCAATTTGCTCGTTGTTGCCTTTGTCGAGGCCGTAGGCCAAGGCAGCAGCTGTGGGCTCGTTGATGATGCGGCGTACCTTGAGACCGGCAATCTCACCGGCGGCCTTGGTGGCGTTGCGCTGGGCATCGTTGAAGTAGGCGGGTACGGTGATAACGGCCTCGCTGATGGTTTCACCGAGCTTGCTCTCGGCATCTGCCTTGAGCTTGCTGAGAATCATCGCACTGATTTCCTGCGGGGAGTATACCTTGGTTTCGCCACCTACTTCTACCTGAATGTGGGCGTCGCCGTTGGCTGCAGCCACGATGGTGTAGGGCACCTTCTTGTCATCTTCGGTCAGCTCGGCATATTTGCGGCCAATAAGACGCTTGGCAGAGAAAATGGTGTTGCGGGGGTTGGTAACAGCTTGGCGCTTGGCTGCCTGGCCCACGATGCGCTCACCGTTCTTGGTGAAAGCAACGATGGACGGCGTGGTGCGGGCGCCTTCGCTGTTCTCTAATACTGTAGCTTGACCACCTTCCATCACTGCCATGCAGGAGTTGGTGGTACCGAGGTCGATTCCGAGTATTTTGCTCATTGTCGTTTGTTTCTATTGTTTGTTGTTAAATCTTGCGGCGGCTCATGGCCGCGTGTACATTTTTATATGCTGCAAATACTGTGCCAATTTTTTTATGTTGTAAACTTTCTGTATCTACAACTTTTATAACCAATGTAATATAAATTTAATTTTTTTTGCGTGTTGGCGCGCGTTGTGTGTAATGTGCGACAAAATGACGCAAGTGTACAAAATGTCGCAGTATGTCGTATGCGACAAAAAGACGCAGTTATCAAAGTAAGAACAAAAAAATGCGCCGCGACCTTAAGGGTGAAGGCCACGGCGCGGTAGGCGGGGAGGGGTTAATTATTTACCAGTTGAGAGACGATGGCTCCGGCAGAATGGCGGATAATACCCTCTCGTTGAGGATTGGCTGCAAAAGATACCGCTTTGCCACGGTAGGCGGAGTCTGCGGTATCGACAGCTGCGGTGGAGTGGAACTCTGCGGCGCCGGTGATGCTGTGAATTTTGGCAATATTGTTGGGGTTAATCCCGGCACCGGGCATGATGATGATGCGGGCGTTGGCGTGCGCAATCAAATCGGCAATAAAATCGGCCCCGCATTCGGCAGACACTTGTTGGCCCGAGGTGAGCAAGCGGTGGCAGCCCAAGTCAATAATCTGCTCGAGCGCTACGTAGGGGGCGTTGCAGATGTCGAAGGCGCGGTGAAAGGTAATGGACAGGTCGCCGGCGGCTGCAATCATCTTGCTGCAAGCGTTCATATCAATATCGCCCGCGGGTGTAAGCGCGCCGATGACTACGCCGTTTACCCCGGCTTGACGGCAAAACTCGATATCCCGGCACATGGTTTCTACCTCTGCCGCAGAGTAGCAAAAACCGCCGTCGCGAGCGCGAATCAGCACGTTGACGTCGAGACCGAGCTTGGCGGCCAATACGCTTTGAATTGTGCCGTGGCTCGGTGTAACACCGCCACAGGTAATGGCAGAGCAAAGCTCTATTCTGATGGCGCCACCGGCGGCTGCTTCTCTTGCTTCGTCGAGCGAGGTACAACAAACTTCTATCTTTCGCATGGTATGGTGTAAGCTGTGGTTTAGTCTGCCGACAGTATAAGGCTTGCCGTGTTGCGATGCAAGCAGAAACCCCGAATGCCTGCATAATCGTGGCTTGCAGAGAATGCCGAGGACATGGAGAACAAAAGAAAAACCGCCGTGCTGAGACACACGGCGGTTGAAATGTTGATGCGAAGCGAGGGTGATTACTTCTTGAGGTTCACCTGGATGCGTATGCGAGATTCGGTGCCCTGAGTTGTCCAGGCGGCGTTGATGCAGTCTACGTACTCAGAGATAGCCTCTGCAGCCTCTGCTGCATCGTTGAAATTCTCTGCACGACGCTCGGCCGGGGTGGTCTCACGATAGTGGTAGGAGTAGATTTCTTCTTCGTCGAAATCGTCTTCTACGTAGTCGTCATCTTCGTCGAACTCTTCATCCTCATCAATAACAACCGGTGCAGCGGGGGCTTTCTTAGCAGGGGCAGAGGCGGCTTCTGCCTCGGCGCGGTCTGCCATATCATCGGCAATGCTGCGAAGCATGGTTGCCAGCGGGGCAAACTTGATGGTGCATACGGCACCCGGGAAATCGAGTGTGCCGGTGGCAGTCTCTGCAATCTCGGCATTGAGATTGGCGGAGGTGCCTACCACAAATGCTGTGTCGCTTACGGTGAGATTGGGAACAAACTCTTCTGTAAACCACGGCATCGCAATGCTGTAACTGGTGGAGGAACCCTTCATGGAGGGGGCGATGGGCAGCATTTGAACGACTGCGGGATCGTAACCGACTTTTTCGGCAACGTTGCCCGCCACCGTAAGCAGGTCATACCAGCCTTCGCTCAGTTTGGCGCGATCGCTCACACCGGAGTAGAAGGCTATGCGGGGGAATGCTGTGGTGTTGCCGGGCTTACCACCGAGGGTTTCGGGCATGGTGGCTTGGTTGTCGATGACAAAGGCCATGGTGTTATCCAAGCCGGACACGATGGTATCGAGAGCTTGCACGGCCTCTTTCACTTCGGGCAAGAAGGCTTTTACCTTTGCCATATCGGCGATGATGGCTTTTTGCTCGCGGGCCGGGGCCAGGGCAATCACACCATCTGCAATATCCATGCCGGCATCAATAAGGGTATTGAGGTGCGGCAGTTTGTTGACGGCGGGGTATGCAGACTCTGCGTAGAAAATGGTGTTGGGGTCGGCTGCCTTGTTAAGGAGGCTGAGCTTGGCGGGTTTTGCCGTGCAGCCTTGGTTGTCGCCGGCGATGTCGAGGTCTACGCACTTATCGTTCCAGCTGACGAAAGCGGTGGAGGGCAGGGTGACTGTGCCTACGGTAAGGTTGGTCCATGTATTGATGAAGGTGCCCATACCGGCAGCTGCCTTGCTGAAGGTGGCTTGGTTGGCATCTCCTTTAGCGGCCAATGCCGTGAACAGAGATTGCACCGTTTGACCTACCATGGAAATATCGGTATTGTAGTATTGGCCGAAGGAGTTGTTGGTAGCGGCATCTGCATAGAAAGCAATGTGCAGACCTGTGCCGAGTTTGGTGTCGGCCTTGGCCAGCTTATCGGTACCGAGGATGGAAGACTCGGGGGAGGCTGCCGTGTTAATATCGGAGGGGTTTTCGCATACTACGGCAATAATCGTGTTGCCCTCAAGCTTGAAGAGCACATACAGGCTGCGCTTTACGGCCTCTTGCAAGAAAGCGGTCTCATACTCGTCGCTCCAGGGGGAGGGTTGGGCGGCTTCTGCAGGGATTTGCAGTTTAACACCATTGAAACCATCGATGGTGACAAACTCGATATCATCATCGTAAGATGCTTCTTGAGCCATTTCGGCAGTTATCATTTCGTACCACTCGGCAAGCATGGCTTCGCTGCCGGGGTTTCCTACCAATACACCGTAAGCCGGGGCGATGGTTCCCTGGGCAAGCAGAGCCTTGAACTCTTCCAAATTAGCTGCAAGGGCTTTGTCTACCTCTGTAGCGAGTGTTGCCTGATACCGGGGATCAACGACAGAGGTAAGGTATTTAAGATAGTCGGTCAACTCCCCGGCTTTGTAGGTGGTGTACAAGCGGATGATGGAGGTAATAGTTGCAGCGGAACCCTTGCCACCACCGAAAGCGATGCTGTTGAGAGCCTTGATTTCGTCGGGGGTTTCTGCGTAGTCGTCGTCATCAATGGCACCGATGGCATGCAGGTGGTCGATGAAAGCGGGGATGTTGGTAAAGGTAAAGCAAGACTCACAATCTGCGGGCAATACTGCCAATGCAGGCATGACTTCTGCACGCTGTGCTGCTGTAGCAGTAGCAGAGGTGGGGGCTACCAAGGATGTGTATACCTCGGCAGGTTGTTGAGCGAATACGGGCCCGGCTACCGTGGCAGCCATTAACATTAGGGTGGTGCGTATGTTCATAGTGACCTAAATTTAGCAAATAATTCTGCCGTGTAAAGTCAAAAAAACAGGGCAGCGCATTTCTGACGCAAAAAAAAGTTATTGTAAGACAAAATCTGCATCGCCTTATCTGCTACAACTGCTCGATTGCGTCAAAAATAACAGGCGGCACCTTGCGGGGTGTCGCCTGTGAAAAAATGTTTTTTTCAATGAGTTGTGCTTATTTCTCGCAGTAGCCGCGTACAGCTGCTGCAATGCGGGCAGATACGTCTTCGGGTTCGCCCTCTTCAACGACATCGATTTGAACAACCTTGCCCTGTGCGCGGTAGTGCTCTACCACGGGTACGGTGAGGGTCTCGTAGTCTTTGCGACGCTTGGCGAAAGCCTCGGGGTTGTCGTCGGTACGCACAATCATGGCGCCGCCGCACTTGGGGCAAATCTCTTCGCCGTTGCGGGTGGTTTCGCCACAAGCGGGGCAGGCCTTACGCTTGAGCATGCGGGCCTCGATAAGCTCTGCAGCCACGTTGAGGTATACAACAATGTCTACCCCCAAGCCCATAGCGGTGAGGTTGGCATCGAGCGTTTCAGCCTGTGCAACGGTGCGGGGATAGCCATCGAGCAGACAACCGCAATCCTTGTTCTCACCAAGCCATTTGGCAACAATGCCGTTCACGACTTCATCGGGCACAAACATGGCGGCATCCATGTACTTTTTGGCCTCGAGACCAAGCTCTGAGCCTGCTGCAATTTCTGCACGCAGCAGAGCACCGGTGCTCAGCGGCTTCAGACCGTATGTCTCGGAAAGGAAAGAAGACTGCGTGCCCTTGCCGGATGCAGGGGCGCCTACAAGTACGAATCGCTTGAGTGTTTTCATTTTTTTGTGTAAGCTTGAAAGGCTGCATTCATCGACAGCCTGCGCGTCCATTATGCCTGTTTTCTGCAAAATTGCAAGCTAAAAACGCTGCTTGTGTTTTACTTTTGTTTTTTGGGGATTCGAATGCGGCACATTTTGATGACTTGTGCAAAAGAAAAATCGCGGGTGAGCATGGCTTCCAGCAGCGGGTCCGTTGCCGGTAGCTTTGTTACATTGGCAAAGTTTTGCGGGGCCGTAATTCGGGTGAAAATAAGATGGTGCATGCTGTCGAGCGGCACACTTTTGGTACCGTAGCCATCCGGTGTGTTGGCGGACCAATAGCGCAGGTATATGCGGTCGTTTTTCTTTTCGGCTCCTAAATACACAACGAGGTGCCCGCGCTCTTTTCTCCCGATATCGGGGCCCCAGAATATTTTCAGAAAATCACCGGGGCGGGCGAGGGCTATATCCGTAAAATTGACTCCGGCGCCTACATCTGATACGAGTTTAGCCAAGCCCGGGCCGTTAGCATTGGCACGCCCCCACACCCCGTGTCCATCTGCCTGGTTTTCACAGATGTTGAAGAGTTGCCAGGCTTCGGCGGGCAGTTTGTTGCCGGTGTGTTGCTCCCATTTTTGTAATGCTTGCAACAAAACTAAGTAGCACGCCGCAGAGCAAAACGAGGGGCGTGCATTGAGCGGAGTGATGACGAGTTTTTGAGCCTCGGCGTCCCAGCTGACAACGTTGCCTGCAAGATGATTGACGGTTTCGGGCGTGGCAGAGTAGCCCCCGCCCACCGGCATTTGTTTTTGGATGACAAACAGTACGTATTGAGAAAAGTTTACCTGCGCTGTTTGTTGCTCCCTAATTTTTTGTTTATATTTGGCAGCGGAGGAGAAATCTCTTGTCTTGAGCTTTTTAGGTTTATCTTGCTGCGAACCGGCAAAGACGGGGGCAAGAAAGATAAGAAACGAGATAATGAAACAAAGAAGGCGGGTCATGTGGTATGAGGGCATTGATGTTTGCGGTATTCTATGCGTGCAAAGAGGATGCAAAGCTCGTAGAGGGCGTACATGGGCAGGGCCATCAACAGCATGGTGCCCGGGTCGGGCGCCGGGGCCAGTATTAACGCTATGGCAAACACACCGATGAGCGCATACCCCCTCGTGCTTTTCATGCTCTCATAATTGAGAATGCCGAGCTTGATGAGCGGTATCACGATTACCGGTAATTCAAAGATGACTCCGAAGATGAATATAAGCTTTATGGCAAAGGTGAGATAGTAGCCGATGCGCCAGTCGTTTGCTATGCCCATTCCAAGTGAGTATTGATAAAAGAACCCCAGTATTCTGGGCAATACCCCCCAATAGGCAAACGCGCACCCGCCTAAGAATAGCAAGAACCCCCATGCCGCACTCTTGTACAAAATGCGTTTCTCGTGCTCCAGCAGCCCCGGTATGATGAAGTTGAACAGAAAAATCATTAATAGCGGAAATGCTAAAATGATTCCTGCAAAAAAGGCCAGCTGAACCGAAAGCATAAAGGCCTCCCCGGGTTGAAATGCCCCCATGAGTTTGATGTGGTCGCTTGTGTTTTGCGGATGCAGGGGTACGCCGCTTTTCAGAATCGATAACGCAAGGTTGTATTCTGTCGGTTTAATGCTGTTTTTGAGCCACTCTTCTTGTTGTTTTTGCGGCAGCGTTCGGGCTGCCTTTACCAAGGGGATTATTTGAGCGAGTTTTACGGTTGTCTCATCGTGTTGTACGTTGAGACTGTTCACCGCCTCGGGGGGTAAAGTCGGTGCAATGGCTGCCAGTTCTTTGGCTCTCTGCCAGTGTTGAGCCTCAACTCCGGCAGGTAACTGCGATGCCTCGTGCCGTTCGCTCATTTTTTCTGCCGGATATCGTAAAAAATCCATAATCTCTTGCGTAAATCCGAAACAGAGCAACATCGAAACAAAAACCGTTACGAGCATACGGATGATGGTGTGCCGCAGGGCCTCCAAATGCTCCAGCACGCTCATGTAGCCCTCCGGGTTCTCGGGCTTGATTTGTGTGTGCTCTCGGGCGCGAAACAGTTGCTTGAGAAAGAACATAAACTACTACCGGCTTTATTGGTAAATGTCTATGCCCATTTTGGCCAGATCTGCAAGTGATACGGCGCAGGGATCGGGCGAAACCCAATGGCCCGGCTCAATTTCTACGGGGCTGAGATCCATGCCCAATGTGGCCTCGAGATACGGGTGGTTGATGCGCCGACCAAAGGCACTGCCGGGTGGCGGGTCTATGGGGGAGGGCACATCGCCCGGTAAGACCGGGGTGTAGTCTCGGCAGGTGGGGTCCGGTTTGGGGATAGCTGCCAGCAATGCCTTGGAGTATGCGTGGTGCGGGTTGTAGTACATGGCGTCGGCCCCGCCCATTTCGACTATCTTGCCCATGTACATAACGGCCACGCGGTCCGAGACATGGCGAACTACAGATAAATCGTGAGATATGAACAGATATGAGAGGCGTAACTCTTTTTGAAGATCGAGCAGCAGGTTGAGTACCTGTGATTGTACCGATACGTCCAGCGCACTGACCGGCTCATCTAAAATGAGTAGCTGTGGCTTTTGAGCCAAGGCTCGGGCAATACCGATGCGTTGTCGCTGACCGCCGGAAAACTCGTGGGGAAATTTATCGGCATCCGTTTGTGCCAAGCCTACCATATCCAGCAGCTCATTTACCCTTTGGCGTCGCTCTGCTTTGCTGCCTATTGATTGTATGTTAAGTGGCTCTGCAATGATATGACGCACATCCATACGCGGGTCGAGGGAGCCTGCCGGGTCTTGAAATACCATCTGTACCTTGCGGCGTATGCGCCGAAGCGACCACTGTGAGCGGTGGGTAATATCTTTGCCCATGAGTTTAATCTTGCCCGATGTAGGCTCTAGCAGTCGAATGATACAACGCCCGAGCGTGCTCTTGCCACAGCCGCTTTCGCCCACTAGTCCCAATGTCTCCCCGGGCGATATGCTGAACGAAACATTGTCTACCGCCTTTACTGTGCCTTTTTTTCGGGCAAAAACACCCCCTCGCACCGGAAAGTGCATGCTGAGGTGAGATACTTCCAGAACGGTGCTCATGGTTCAGATGGTGTCGTCACGCATACTCTACCACGAAGTACCTTGTCCTGCAAGTGCTAAATTGTTCTATCTGCCCCCGATTTTGTAATTTAGCTCCGGAACGAAGCATGAAACGATAACTTTGGGGAATTATTTTATCCCTAAAATGCTCAAAATGCGTGTGGGTGACGTAAAAAAACGTCTGTTAGTCAATTTTGTGCGCGACAAGTCTTCATTTGTGTAGTACAATACGCGCGCCCGAAATAAAGGGAGCAGAACCATTTTTATACCGTAAATCATGAAATTGAGAATTGCAGTACAGTCAAAAGGTCGCTTGAATGAAGACACGATGGAGCTGCTGGCAGAGGCCGGTATCAAAGTGAGCTCTTCCAAGCGCACGTTGTTGGTCGCCGCCCGCAAGTTCCCTATGGAGGTACTTTACCTGCGAGATGACGATATCCCCGAGACCGTGACGGATGGTGTGGCCGATATCGGCGTGGTCGGGCTCAATGAGTATTTGGAGCGCGAGGGCGATGCCGACATCGTGAAGAACTTGGGCTTTGGTGGTTGCCGTTTGAGTATTGCCATACCCAAGGAGCATGACTACTGTGGCCCGCAGTGGTTAGAGGGGCGCAGAATCGCCACCTCTTACCCCGGTATCTTGCGAAAGTGGCTCAAAGAGCAGGGGGTGCAAGCCCATATTCATGTTATTACCGGCTCTGTGGAGATTGCCACCGGCATTGGGCTGGCAGACGCTATTTTTGATATTGTAAGCAGTGGTGCTACCTTAGTGAGCAACAACTTGAAAGAAGTTGAGGTTGTGCTGGAGAGTGAGGCGGTGCTGATTGCCCATAAGGGCCTTTGTGCTGAGAAAAAAGCCTTGCTTGAGCAACTCATCTTCCGCATGGATGCCGTGATGACCGCGGCCGATAAACGCTACGTGTTGATGAATGCTCCAAAAGAGTGTGTAGACAACATTGTGGCGGTATTACCGGGTGTAAAGAGCCCCACCATCATGCCCTTGGCTCAAGAAGGATGGTGTAGTATTCATACCGTTTTGGATGAGCAGTGTTTCTGGGATATCATCGGCCGCCTTAAGGCGGCCGGGGCTCAGGGCATTCTTGTGCTGCCGATTGAGAAAATGATTCTGTAAAATTTTGTTTGATATGAATATAAATTTTGATAAATGTGGTGGGTTGGTACCGGCTATTATTCAAGATTCCGTTACCGGCAAGGTGCTGATGCTCGGCTATATGAATGCCGAGTCGTTTGCTCGTACGCAGGAGTCCGGGCGTGTCTGTTTTTTCAGTCGCAGTCGCCAGTGCTTGTGGACTAAAGGTGAGACGAGCGGTAATTATTTGGATGTAGTCGACATTAAGTCGGATTGCGATGGGGATACCCTGCTTATTCAAGCCAAGCCTCATGGTCCGGTGTGCCATACCGGCACCGATACTTGTTGGGGCGATGAGAATCGGGCAAGCTCGCTTCTCTTCCTTACCGAATTGCAAGACTTTATCAACAAACGCCACGAGGAAATGCCCGAGGGCTCGTACACTACTTCGCTCTTTCGCGATGGTGTGAACCGTATGGCTCAAAAAGTGGGTGAAGAAGCTCTTGAGGCTTGTATAGAAGCATGCAACGGTACCAACGAGCGCTTGCTTTACGAGGCTTCTGATATGCTTTATCACCTTATCGTGTTGCTTACTTCTAAAGGGCTGCGCATTGAACAGGTGATTGATGAGTTGGCTTCTCGCCATAAGCCCGGTTGGAAAAAACACTGATTCCCAAATCCGTTGTAATATACCAAGAGAGCCGCTTCGATATTCCTCGAAGCGGCTCTTTTTGTATTGTAAATGAATATTACTTCTGCGTTTTTTGGGGTGCCGGTTTGAAGTGAACGCTGAAGCTCTTTTTCGGGGTTTCTATCCAAGCGGCGCGAGTCATTATGCCACCCAGATTTCCTTTTTTATCGAAATTAAGTATCATACGACCGTCCGGGGCATCATATATTTCTGCCGTGGGTTCATCCGGGTCGTATTGCCCCTCGTACAAGATGATGTTGACTTTAGAGGTGCCATCTTCATCTTTGGTCATGCTGCAGCGACCGGTAATGCCGATGCGGGCTTGTGGTAATTTTGTGTCGTACAGCTCGCCGTGGAACTGAATCGCATTCTCATGCATGGTGGCACCATTGATGCTGATGGTCAGTTCGCCGAAACGGCCATCGCGGGTCCATTCTCCGGTAAACTTACACCCGGGGCTGAAGTATTTGATGCAGAAGTCGCTCCACTCCTTCTTGGCAGCTTCTGCCTCAGCTGCTTTTTGAGCTTCCTCTTCTTGTTTAAGCTTTTCTTCAAACTCTTTGGCTCGGCGCTCGCTCAGTTTGGTGGCGGCAGCCTCTTCTCGGGTTTTGTGGTAAGCTTCTGCTGCTGTTTTGAAACTATCTGCCTTTGCTGCTATTTCTGTTATTCGAGCGGCTATGAACTCTTGGGTAAGAATCGGGGCATTCTGCTCGAGAGTTGAGGCCGGTGCCAAAAACGAGAGTGGCGTGAGTATGTCTTCGGTTTCGATAATGTTAGAGGTATTCCATTTGCCGTCTTGCCAACGGGCATCCATGGTTAATTCCAGTTCCAGGTTTGTACCGGCCGGGTGTGCCAGCTTGAAGCAGTAGCCTTCCGATAAATTCGCCATCTCGTTATATAACTGCTGCAAATCTTCCGGCAGTGCTGGTACTTCACGGTCTTCATCTCTGAGTAACGCGTTTTCTGCCCCCATATCTAACAAATACGAAGAATCCGGCCGCATAACGGTTTGGTACAGCTCAAACACTTGCTTTCTGGCCTCCCCGAATTCTGCGGGTTTCTCGCTGCGACTGTACAAATCCTCCGTAATCTTGAGCTTGATTTTTGCTTTAACTTGTAAGTCTCCGTTGGCTTTCGGGGTAGTGCTAATCGCTATGCTTTCTTGCGAGAGGAACTTCATGCCGCTGATGCGCGGGGCGAAGCCTACGTTTACCTCTTCGGGCGTAATAGCCGGTAATTCGGGGGTATCTGCCGTGGTCTGAACCTCTGCCGAGGCTGCTGCTTCACCGGTAGCCGGTGCGTTAGAATCTTGCTGTGCAAATGGGTTGTCGTCGCAGGATATTAACGCTGCGGTGACTGTTGCAACCACTGCTACTTGGTAAAGTTGAGTCTTCATATGAGCAATACGGTTTGAGGTTGGCAGACCGAATTCTATCGGCACGCGAGCCAGTCTATCTCAAAATAAACGCTTTGTCAAGTCGTTATGGCGTATGAGAATGCCTCTTTTCGTCGAAAAATTGTAGGCCTTATTTTTTTTCGTTATTTTCGTTCTTGTTTTTGAAAAAGTTCCAGTCAGAAATACCGGGGAATGAGGGGAACTCCACTGTACCGAGACGGGCTCGAAGCAGGAACCAGAGCTTTCGGAAGTTGTTGACGCTGTAGCGCCTTTCGAAAATGCGGAATTCGTCGGACTCCATCTTTGTCAGGATATTGCGGTAGATGAGGCTCATGGCTTGTGCAGGGATGAGGGCATTGCGGTCTTCTACCGACAATTTTTGATACATTTCTTCGGCGTCTCCGAAGAACTTTTCTGCAATGGCGGCCTCGTAAGCCAAGAGTTGTCGCACCTTGTAACTGTACTTTTGATTGCGGATGTCATCGTGGCTGACTCCGAAGAACTCCATATCCTCTAACGGTAAGTAGAATCTTTCATATTTGCGACAATCTTCCGCTACGTCTCTGAGGATATTGACCAGCTGTAATGCGTAGCCCAGCGCAATCGCATAGTCACGTGCCTTTTCGGAGGCTCCCATGACGGTGGCACTGGTAATACCGACACAACCTGCGACCTTGTATGCGTAGGCAAGAAGCTCTTCTCTCGTTTTCGGCTGTTGTGGGTGTATGTCACTTCTGCAGCCTGCTATCAATTCGAGCATGGGGGCTGTGTTCAAATTGAGTGTGCTTACCAATTCTCGCACCTCGGTTTCTATACCGGCCTGTGGCGCTATTTGCCCGGTAATAACGGCAGCCCAGCGGTTGAGTGCATCGTGCCGCTCTTGCTCGCTCATGCCGGGCTCGTCTACTATGTCGTCGATGATTCGACAAAATGCGTAGAATTGTGCCATGTGCATGCGCTTCTCGGGCGGTAAGTCGAGCAGGGTGAATGCTAAGTTAGATTTAGCGTTTTTTGTGATGGAATCAGCTTCGGACATGGTGGAATGGAGAGAGTTGTTTTATTCAATGGAGCCCCAGTGGGATGAGAACGGCCATACGGTAAACACGGCAGGCCCTAATATGTTGAATTGACGAACAGGTCCCCAATAGCGCGAGTCTTTGGATTTTTTTGTGTTATCGCCCAAGGCTGCATATTCTCTCAGGTTGGGGGCAGACGGACTGTTGCTAAGAGTCATAACAGGCTTGTCTTCCGAAATGCAGAGTTGGTCATATTTTGCCTTATCGAAATAATATTTTCTGGCATTAGAAGCTTTCTCTGTTTGTGACATCCCCGGCATATCTAATCTGACAGGTCTGGACTCTTTGTTGTAACCGGTTGAGTTATATGGCTCTTGGCAAGCTGCTACGCGCTGTATATAAGGGGACTTTGCTATCTCACCGTTGATGATGAGATGAGGCGTTTGTATTTCCAATTTGTCGCCGGGTAATCCGCAAAGTCGCTTGATGAAATGACTGGCGTTACTTTGATCGGGCATGGCTTGAGGTGTGTTGGTGTTGATGCCTCTGGTGTCAAACACAAAGGTTTCGCCCAGCTCGGGTTTGCGGAAATGGTATGCCATTCGATTAACGACCACCATATCACCTGCATCCAGCCTTGCGCATATGAGCGTTTCACCCGGTCTTAAACTTCGGCATACGCCATTCTCATCGATAATACCTTTCTCGAGGAAGTAGTCGGCCAAAGCGCCTTCCGCACAGGGAATCGTCTCTTTGGAGCCATCGCTAAAGGTAATGACCGTGCGCGTGAACAGCAGTAGATACTGTTCCGTTCTCATATCAACAATGGTTTTCGGGCTGTCAATTTTGATGTTAACATATTCACTGCCATGTGTTACGGCTTCCAACCATCGTTGCGGGGCAGCGGGAATGTCTTTTTCCTCAATATCGTGGATGGTGATACCGTTGAGGGTGGGCTGCATGGAGCCTGTGGGTATGCGGAACGGCTGCAAATAGTAGGTTCTGATACCTAAGAAAACAACCATAATCACGAAAAATGACTCAATAATCTCCAGAGCCACTTCTCGGTTGAACCCATCCAACCCTTCGCCTTGGCTTTTTATCTTTTCTGTTAACTCAATGACTTCTTGCTTTTTCCAATATAAAAGAGCTTCTTTGATATTGTTGAGCAGTGTGGTGTACTGTTGGGCTCTTTCCTCTGTAAGAGTGGGTTTGTTATAATTACAATAGCGCGTGAGAGCGGCACGGGCTTCGTGCCCCTTACGCCGCCAACCCGGGGTAAACCAAGCAAAACAAGAGTCGATGATGGCGTTGAGTGGTTTGAGAATGTATCGCATGCTTCTCTTATTCTACACGGATTGCGCAGAAAGAAAAGTCAAAACTTCGCCATATCTATATATTTGCCTTGCTTTGGTGTTAGAAGGTGAGCCCGGCAAAGCAAACGAGCAAAAGCATGACAAGGGCGGCGGCTATGCGGTACCAACCGAAGATTTTCAGGCTGTGTTTGTTGAGATAGCCGACCATCCATTTAACGGCAATGATGGCACTGGCCCACGCGGTAAGGGTGCCGACAATGATGGCGGGCCATCCTATGCTGTTAATCATGACGTGGCCGTATTCGTATGCATCGTATACTGTGGCGGCCCCCAGCGTGATGAGGCCTAATAAAAAGCTGAACTCCACTGCGGCGGGTACACTTAACCCCGCACAAAGCCCCCCCAGCATAGTCATCAGGCTGCGGCTTACTCCGGGGCACATGGCAATGCACTGCATGAGCCC
The DNA here is from genome assembly GCA_015062055.1 of Akkermansiaceae bacterium. Taxonomy (GTDB): domain Bacteria; phylum Verrucomicrobiota; class Verrucomicrobiia; order Verrucomicrobiales; family Akkermansiaceae; genus Akkermansia. The sequence goes on along the minus strand of SUVK01000015.1, from coordinate 32,717 downwards.
AACCTTAAGTGCCCCGCAATAACTGAGCTCCTCAAGCTGTTTGCCCTCAAATTTTTTGCCGCTTTTTTCTCTGGCTCGCACATAGAGCAAGATGACAAGCCCCCCCAGGGCCCACATAACTGTTACTATAGTTGGATTAAATAAATATTCTTTGATGTAATCACCGAGTAGCACCCCGAATACGGCTGCCGGCAAAAAGCCAATCATCATGTTGAACATGAGGCGCATGCCTGCCGGCAAAGGTTGCCCTGCGCTATTTGTATTGTTCTTGCGCGTGCGAATCCATTTTACGGTGTCGTATCCCATGCCTTTGACCCTTTGAAAATAAATGCCCAGTACTGCAAGAATGGCCCCGCCTTGGATGCATATCTCAAATGCTTTCTGGGCATCGCTCTCGGGTAACGCCAAAAAATATCTCGTAATAATGAGATGGCCTGTCGAGCTGACCGGCAGATATTCGGTCAAGCCTTCTACGATACCCATGATGATGGCTTCCAGTATTGACATATCGGCGGCTTGTTTACCGTATTTCTGTAAAAAGGTCAATCACAAAACGAAAAAAAATGCGTCGTATTGCCAAAATTAAAAAAAATGATTGAACACGCGTTTGATTTGTGGTAATTGTAGTGACGGATTTTAGTTTACTGACTTCTTTCTCCATTTATGAAAAGTTTCAGAAAAAGCGAGGCTCGCGGGTTCACGTTAGTTGAATTATTGGTGGTCATTGCCATTATCGGTATAATGTTGTCACTGGCCGCTAATGTGTTGCAGAATCCCGGTAAAGACAAAAATGTGACCTCCGGTGTGCAGATTCTTCAGGGGATGATTCAAGAAGCTCGTGCTACTGCGATAGGTAATGATACCCACGCCCGTGTGATTATTGCATGCGATGAGAACGACTCTTCCCGAGATTCTATCCATTTGCGCTATGTCACCGTGCAGAAATTTAAGCGTGATGCTGCTGAAAATCTTAAGTATGACGGCTCTGATGTTGTGCGTCGCGGTGAGTGGGAGTCCACCTCGTCCGGTGCTTTCTTGCCCAACGGTGTATATTTTTCGCCCACTTATAGTCGTGAGTTGATGTGGATGAAGGGCGCGCGCGATACTTTGTTGGACCAAGATACCGAAGCCCGTATCTCCGGGCATGGCGTGGCAACTGTCTACTACATTGAATTTGACGAGAAAGGTCGTTTCGTGACGCCCGATACTCGCCCCGGCGAGCCCTGTTGCGCTCGTCGTCTGGTTGTTATTGCCGGTACTCGCAGCGACCGTAATGGTAATGTGGACGGCATTGTGCCTTCTCGGTTTGATTCGGAGGGGCGCCCGGCTGAGGCTCGGGGCTTGGTGTTGTGGCCGAATGGTAGTACCAGTGTTATGAAGACCGAAGAGCAGGTGTATGATGCCCGCGCTTTCGAAGATCAAGCCCGTAAAAATGCTCAAAAACGTAAAAAGGATCGCGAAAAAAAGAAAACTAAAAAAGACAAAAATAGTAAAGAGAACAAAGGTCGCAAAAATGACGACAAATCTAAGAAGTAATGTTTCTCACGCTTAAATATCTTCCTTAATATGAAAAGAATTACGAAAAACGGAAGCCGTGGTGGGTTTACCCTGATGGAGACCTTGTTGGCTTTGGCTTTGGTTTCTACCTTGGTTTCTATCTTTTTAGTTGTATTTGTACCGGCTCGCGGTTTGGTTAATAAGTCTTTGGCTCAACAAGATTGCGATCGTTTAATCGGTGTGCTTAAGACCGAAATTAAGACCATTCGTGCAGATGAACGAGCATCGGATAAGCCTTCGGAGAACAAGTATGTGACAAGTTTCGATAAGGGCTTCTATTGGCTCCGCAAAACTAATAAGCCCGATTCCGCTATCGTTATTTTTTCCTACCGCGAGAATTTGAGTGATCAACCCGGTCGAGATGGAACCCGACCGGCTATCTCTGCCCGAGAAAGCGTGCCGGGTTTAACCTCGAACTTAGTAACGATTGCTTGCCCGATAGACGACCCGGTACACAGCAAACATATTCGAGATGCCGTTGGCCCTGTGTTTTTAGTCAGCATGACTCAACTGGAGTTTAAAGACGGCGAATGGAAGGCTAATGGTAAACCCGGCGTTATCAGTGGTGCCGGCTCCCCCGAAGACTTCATAAAAGCCTGCTCTGATCAAAAGGTAGGTGGCGCTTGTATTTTTTACCGTGCAGATTTCTACATGCTCAATACACCTAACCCCAATGTTGTTCGCAATAAAAAGTGGTCACAAATGGGTGCCCCTGTTTTCTCAACGAATATGTCTTTCGGCCTTTCCTCCTGAATATTCTCATAAGCTGATAAACTTTTTATGAAATCTTTGAAAGTTAAAATTAAACGTGCAGGTTTCACCCTCATAGAACTGCTTACTGCTATGGCTATAACAGCCATATTGGTATCTGTTATCATGCAGTTGACCTTGCAGGGCGTTTCTCTGTGGAAAGCTATTAATGACGATGTGAATACAACCTCATCTGCCCGCATAGCTTTGCAAACAATGGCTCATGACTTGGAGTCTTACCAAATGAAGCCGGGTGCTAATGATTTCGAGTGGTTTAATGCTCGTAAAGACGAGGATAGCGATGGTACAGATCAGTTAGAAAAAAATCAAAGAAAGGGTAAGAAATCTCAAAAATCAACCAAGTCTAAGAAACATCAAAAGCTTGCCGGAGTACCGGATTCTGCCTGCTTTGTATTCTTTACCTGCTCCCCCGATCGTAATCCTGCCGTTGCCGGAGACGATGCTTCTCGCAGGGGATACCGTATGGACCTTGCCACAGCCTCAGATGTAGACGGGTCGTCTTACCTTGGCGATGTAAATGCTGTCGGATATCGCTTGGTGTATAAGGACCACATTCAAAACCGCGATTCTTCCGATAAAGATAAAGGAGTTTTCCCGGTTTTTGCCTTGTACCGTCACGTCGTTTCCCGCGAAACTACTTTTAACGAAATGTTGTGTGTAGATGATATCTACCAAAAGTTTAAGGGCCATTGTGAGCAGGGGGAAGAACAGGATATTATTTGCGATAATATCGTTGAGATGAACCTTACTGTCAACTTTGAATATGTTGCTACAAAAGCTTCCGATGGTAAGGCGGCGCAAAAAATGACGGAAAGTGTAACGGTTGTTTCTTCTAACGGCAAAGGTAATGATATTTCTGTTAAGGGGGATACCGTTACCGTCAACGGCAAGGCGTATCCGAACGCTCGTTTGGTTTCTGCTCATATATCTGTAACGGTGCTTACAGAGGAAGGTGTTGCTCTGGTTGAGCGTATGCGCCAAGGCAAGATGAGAGATGTCAATGCTGTGGACTTCTTTGCCCGACACACACGCCAATTTGCCACGGCTGTATCTTTGCCGCAACCCTACTAAGGAAACTCTGTTATGAGTTTTGAAATGCAACAAGATAAGCCTGATGTTGTGCTGCCGCAGAGCATCAGGCTTTGGTGTGACCCCATACCGCGCAGCGGGTATGAAAACATGGCGGCGGATGAACTGCTCAGCCGTCGCTCGGAGGCTTGGCTGCGCATATATGGTTGGGCAAAACCCGCTGTCAGTTTCGGGTACTTTGATTCTACACCCGTAGCTGCTTCCATTTTTCCCGGGGATGATATTGAGTACATTCGCCGTTGGACGGGTGGCGGTATAGTGGACCACCGCAAGGGCTACACCTACACGGTAACATTACCTGCGCAAGAGGGGGTGATGTATCCGCCCGCAGATCAACTGTATAAATGGATACATGGTGCATTGGCAGAGGCCCTCAAGGCATGTGGGGTAGATTGCACCTTGCTGGTGGAGGATGCGCCGGATGGCGGGCGTGCCTGCTGGGCAAGCCCTGTTGCCAGTGATATTGTTGACGCAGCCGGCAATAAATTGGCCGGTGCCGGGCAGCGCCGATATCGCGGTGCCGTGCTGCACCAAGGCTTAATTCAGGAGTGCGAGCCGGCGGAGGGCTGGCCTCAATTACTTGCCCGTGCCTTAGCCCCGCATGTTGATGTGGTGGTGGGCGATGAGCCGTACCCCGGCTTTGCAGATGAGGTGCAGGAGCTTTGCCGTACTAAATACTGCACGCCGGAGTGGAATGATGAGACGCACGGGCGCCGGCGCCCCACCCGCTCATGAACCCCGCCTCCCCCAAGTATCGTAAAAACGTGGCAGCCGTTATTATGGATGCCGGGGGGAATGTGCTGGTCGGTAAAAAAAAGCAAAGCTCACGCTTTATTCATTTTCCGCAGGGCGGTGTCAAAAAGAAGGAAACTTTTGAGGAGGCTCTTTGGCGAGAAATCAGGGAGGAAACGGGCTTGTCGATTGAAGGCCTGAAAATTGTGGCCCGTTTAGCCGGGTTGAGCTACGATTACCGCCGTAAAAATCGTAAAAGAGAGAAATGGGCAGGGCAAGAGCAAACATATTATTTGATTCGGTGTGAGGGGACATGCCCTGCTGTTTCGGAGCCCGTTAGCTCGGAGTTCGGCGTGCTGGAGTGGGTGCCTGCTCACACGTTAACCCCCGAGCTTTTTGTTTCTTTTAAGCGCCCTGTGGTTGCGGAGGTTCTTAAAGCATTTTTTCCGACGGATATGAAAGACAGAGATGCTCACATACTCAGCTTGAATGCCTTAAATCGTTACCGTTTTACTGCGGATAGCTGCTTGTCCGATTTCTCCCCTACCGACCGCGCTTTTTATGCCGGTGGTAAGGATGAAGCTTTATCTCAAATGGCAGACTTGCAGACGCGAATATGCACGGCTCAACAAAAGCTTGTTAATAAGAAAGTACTTGTCCTGTTGTTCGATGCCGATTCTTACCAGGCTAAGCGCCGCACCAATTGCTTACGCCGCGTCAGTGCCGTGTTTGATCCGCTGATTACACGTGTGGAAAAACCGCTGGATATGGCAACCATAACACAGGGCGGGCAGTTTCTTCTGCCGGCGTTGGGACAGTGTTTGCCGGCAGATGCCGAAACCCTTATCGTTTCGGAATCCGCCTATTCCATGTTTGCCACATTGTCTGATACGCAGTTGGATAACATTGCCACCTATGAGCAGTTAATGGTGGATGACAACGTTACCGTGCTGAAGTTTTTCCTGCATGTCACTGCAGAGCAACGCGCTAAAGTTGCCGATGATTACGCAGCGTATCTTCAAGCTGCTCAAACTGTATTACAAGCTACGGCCACGCCCGTGCCTTGGCATATCATCCCCGCTGAGAAAAAATGGTATCGAGATTATGTGATTGCCTCCATCGTTGCTCAAACTCTCGAAAACCATGCTGCCAATGCTTAGCGTGCGTCTCAGCTTAACTGCTTTTCTGCTTTCTCTTTGCTCCTGTATACAGTCGGATATGGGAGAGTATCTTAGCGCTGTTGGTAAATGCAATGTCGCCGCGCCCGCGAAAATGGAGTCGGACACAGCAGAGGTGTATCAGCTCGACGGCTGCTATTTCCTAAAGGTGCCTGTTTATTATCCGCAGGTGCCTACACGCGGAATGTTTCGCCCCGTCATGCCGGTGGGTGGATGGCATCATCCCCTCATCCCCGCAAGAGAGGCGGTTTACTTAACGTTGCCGGATGCCAAAAGTTTGCATGAATATTATGCCCGCCCGAGATATGAGCATATCGAACGCGATTATTTTTTTGTGAAGCTTAATCATAAGCAACCGGGCCTCAATTGTGCTTCATCCGCTGCGCAGGAATGTGCAGCAGCGAGTCTTATGCCGGATGTTGTGCCGTCCTCAGATTTTGACCACGACCGCGCATCTTTGTGTGTACTGCCCGAACTGAAACAAAAGCCGTATATTGAGGTTCCGCATGCAGACAAGATATATGGCACGAGGCGTTCTCTCTGCAATTATATGCTGATGCCCGTTACCTTTGCGGCTTATCTTGCTGATATCCCGGTTTCGGCTTGTTTAACAATCGGTTATGGCGCCTGCCGCGGTGTTTATTTGTTGTTGTGGTAAATTTGAGGAGTAGAGTCTGAAAAAATTGCGGGCGTATAGGAAATTAGCTCGCCAAGTGAGAGCGTTTGTGGTATAGTGAGGCCATGAAAAGAACTCTTGTAAAGCATGCGCTGGCAAGTGAGGCCGCGCAGGATTCTATTCTGGTAGAGGGGTGGGTGCGTACCCGCCGTGATTCTAAGGCGTTCTCATTTTTGGAGATAAATGATGGCACGAGTTTGGCCTCCATTCAGGTAATTGCAGATGCCGGTATACCCGGTTACGAGAACATCGGCAAAATGACCACAGGCTCCTCCGTCTCCGTTCAAGGCCGTTTGGTGGAGAGCCCCGGTAAGCAGAAGTGGGAGATTCAGGCTACCTCTGTAGAGCTGGTCGGCACTGCGCCCGAGAGCTATCCGCTGCAAAAGAAAGGGCACTCTCCTGAATTCTTGCGCACCATTGCACATTTGCGCCCTCGCACCAACCTGTTCGGTGCCATTTTCCGCACACGCTCCCGCATTGCTGCTGCTGTGCACAAGTTCTTCCTGGACCGCGATTTCGTATGGGTTCACACCCCCATTATTACGGCCTCCGACTGTGAAGGCGCCGGCGAGATGTTCCATGTCACCACGCTTGACCCTCTGGCAGAGAACAAGAGCTATGATAAGGACTTCTTCGGCAAGCCTGCCAGCCTTACCGTATCCGGTCAACTGGAGGGCGAAACCTTTGCTTGCGCGCTGAGCAATATCTATACCTTCGGACCCACTTTCCGTGCAGAAAACAGCAACACCACGCGCCATGCTGCCGAGTTCTGGATGATTGAACCCGAGATTGCGTTCTGCGATATTTTCGGCGACATGGATGTGGCAGAGTCATTCATTAAGCACATTGCAGATACCATGCTGGCAGATGAAAGCGGGGATTTCGAGTTCTTCTGCCGCTTTGTGGATAAAGGTTTGCGTGCCCGTTTGGAAGAGGTGAGCCAAAAACCATTTGTGCGTTGCTCCTACACCGAGGCCATCGACATCATGCTGGCAAGCGGGGAGAAGTTTGAGTACCCGCCCTACTGGGGTATGGATTTGCAGAGCGAGCACGAGCGTTTCCTGACGGAGCGTCACTTCAAGTGCCCCGTGATTGTCTACAATTATCCCAAGGAGATTAAGCCTTTCTATATGCGCCTCAATGAGGATGGCAAGACGGTAACCGCCATGGATGTGCTGGTGCCCGGCATCGGTGAAATCATTGGCGGCAGCCAGCGCGAAGAGCGTTTGGATGTGCTGGAGGGTAATATTGCCCGTTTGGGTATGGATGCCGAGGCCTACTACTGGTATAACGACCTGCGCCGTTACGGTACAGTGCCGCATGCCGGATTCGGTGTGGGCTTTGAGCGCCTCATCATGTTTGTAACCGGCGTACAGAATATTCGAGACGTCTTACCCTATCCCCGTACCCCCAGAAACTGTGAATTCTGATACATCCTCTCTTTTTAGCTTGTCTTACTAACCATTTAATGCTATATTTAACTGCGTAACGTTATGAATATCCAACCGAAATTCACTCCCGTGCTCGATCCGGACTTCGTAGCTCCGGTACTTTGGAACAAGGCTTTTGAGGATAAAGTGGCTGCCACGCCCGATTCTCATGCCATTGACATTGCTCTTACCCGTATGGACGGTACCTGCTTCCGTTGGAGCGGCAAGGTGCTGCCTTCTTCTGAGGAGAACGATGCCCTTAACAACCAATACATCGAGCGTATAGTTAAGTTCCTGCTTTGGATGAAAGGTGGTTGCACCATCATGGTTGCAGGTGATGATAAGATTGCCGATATGTTGGCTGCCACGTATTGCGCCGGTGGTGCACGTGAGTTCGACTGGGATTTCATCGGTAAGAAGATTTACGACCGTCCTATCGAGGTAGTTAAGGTAGCTTGCCCCTGCGAGCTGCCCGCAGAGAACTCCACCTCCGTATCCCTCGGCCGCAATTTGGACGGCTACCGCATCGGTTTCGACTTGGGTGGTTCCGACCGCAAGTGCGCTGCCGTGATTAACGGTGAGGTCGTGTACTCTGAGGAGGTTGTGTGGGACCCCTACCACCAGACCGACCCCAACTACCAGGTAGAGGGTGTGCATGACTCATTGGAGCGTGCCGCTAAGCATCTTCCGCAGGTAGACGCCATCGGTGGTTCTGCTGCCGGTGTGTATGTGAACAGCGAGCCCCGTGTAGGCTCCCTTTTCCGTGGTATTGCTCAGGATGATTTCGTGAATGTCATTCGCCCCATGTTCAAGAACCTTAAGGACCGCTGGAGTAAGATTCAGGGTAAGGATGTTCCCTTCGAGGTGGTGAACGATGGTGAGGTTACTGCTCTTGCCGGTGCAATGGGTATGAATGATGATGCCGTGCTCGGTATCGCCATGGGTACCTCTCTGGCTGCCGGTTATGTTGACCCTGAGGGGCACATTATGCCCTGGCTCAATGAGCTTGCCTTCGTGCCCGTTGACTACCAAGAGGACGGCGGTGTAGACGAATGGTCCCGCGACAAGGGTGTAGGTGCCATGTACTTCTCCCAGCAGGCCGTTGCCCGCTTGGCTCCTCGTGCCGGTTTCGAGTTCGGCGCCATGCCTTATCCCGAGCAGCTCAAGAAAGTGCAGGCAGCCATGGCCGAAGGCGATGAGCGTGCTCGCAAGATTTACGAGACCATTGGTGTAGAGTTCGGTTACACTATTGCCTACTTCTCCAAGTTCTATGCTCTGCGCAACCTCCTGTTCCTCGGCCGTGTAGCAACGGGTGATGGTGGTCAGCTTATCATTGATAAGGCTAACGAGGTGCTTGCTGCCGAGTTCCCCGAACTTGCCATTACACTTTGTGTACCCGATGAGAAGACAAAGCGTCACGGCCAAGCCGTTGCTGCCGCATCTCTTCCCAAAATCGGCTGATTTAATAATTTTCAGGGGGCCGACGGGCGATACCGTTGGCCCCTGTTTTTATCCGGTTTAGCATTATGTCTCAGCGAACAGAGATATGGCAATGCCCCAACTGTTCTGCCCGAATGGATGTATCATCCCTCGGGTTTTATGCTGATATAGTGTGCCCCGGGTGTGGTCATACCGACCACGTACATACCCTTTTGGCCAACTTTCGATTGGAAGGATTGTTGGGGGTAGGGGGGATGAGCATTGTATTGCGTGGGCGTGATGTTGTATTGGGGCGCCCCGTTGCCATCAAGTTGCTGAATGAGTTATACCGAGATCAGCCCGAGCGCATTTCACGATTTGAAAATGAATGCTCAATGATGGCTAAGGTACACCACGAAAACGTGGTATCCGTGTATTCTGCCGGGTGGGCTAAAGAGCAATTTTATATTGCGATGGAGCTGCTCGAGGGGCGTAATCTCGAAACAATCGTAACAGAGAAAGGCCCACTGTCTCCTTTGCGGGCCATTGAGGTTATCATCAAAGTTGTCAAAGGGCTTGAGTCTGCACATATTGCCGGCCTGTTGCACCGCGATATGAAGCCCGGTAACGTTATCATTACCGATGCCGGTATCCCCAAAGTTTTAGATTTTGGTTTAGCTCAGAGCCGGAGCGCGGATGAGGATAACGAAGAGGTCATATGGGCTACCCCATATTATGTTTCACCGGAGACATTGCAGCGCGGGGCAGAAGATGCCCGTACCGATATTTACTCTGTCGGTATGACATTGCGTTACCTGTTGACCGGTTCTGATACATTGCCGGGCAATCCTTCATCGGTCGCGGCATTATTAGAAGCAAAATATCAGTTGCCGCCGTTTGCGGAAGTAATGCCTAAGGCAGAATCGTGTCTGTGTGATTTGATTGATCACATGACTGCCTTTGCACCCGAGGAGCGCCATGATAACTATGCTGACTTATTGGCGGAACTCAAAGAAGTGCATGAGGTGCTTTCTGAAAAGCACCAGCGTCGCATATCACCGCGTAAGCGCTGGATTCGGCGCAGAAATATCGCTTGCGCGAGCGCGGGTGTTGCATTAGCTGCGGCTGCCTCATTTTTTATCGGGCGTTGCGTTGGTAAGCCCGATGCTCAGCGATATGCCATACCGGTAGCACACGGTGCAGAAAAGGAGGCCGGCAAGCCCGGTGCCACCGGCAACGTGATAGACGCCATTCGCAACAATCAATTTGACAAAGCAATCAGTGCGGCTAAAAAACTAGACATTGCGCAGGCTGAATCTACCATGTGCGCGTGGGAATTGTTGCATGGTGCCTGTTTGGCGTATTTATTGCAAAAAGGGGCTGACGAGGTAGATGCTCTGTTGACTGCATTTAAGGCTGCACTTAATGGCAATAGGCATAGCCCGGCTGCGGGAGCTTTAAGGCATCAGTTAGAGCTGGCTCTTATCGCATTAGAAACCCCTGAGAAGATTTCAGAAATCTCTGATCGCCGGGTGCGCGCCATGGTACATTGTTTATCCGTTAGGCTTTTACTGGCTGAGAGCAAGGTAGATGTAGCAAAACAAGCCATTACTGCCGCACAAGAAGAGTTCAAATTGACTGCAGAGGCGCCTTACAATACCACTCTGATGGATTTAGTTAAAAACATAGAGACCGGTTACGCTGCGGCCTTTGCCGTGGCTTCGTGGCAACAGGTATATTCTTATATGTCTCAGCACCGTTTTGACCAAGCAAAAACGGCCATCGAGGCAATCCTTAAGTCATCTCCCGCAGATGCCGAAGAAGCCAAAGTATTATTGGAGCTCTGTGATTGTGGGGCAACATTGTGTGAAGCCTTGGGGCGTCTGATGAAAGACGACTACGTCCCGGGTATGTCTGCTCAAAAGTTCCGAGAGCTGAATAAGGCTAACAAATATGTAGACAGCCTGCGGGAAATGGAGTTTTATACACTGTTACTGCTGATGCAGAGGGATTATAAGGCTGCGTTTGCTGCGAACCCGTATGCCCAAAAAAACAATAGCAACGAGCCATTTGCTGTAATGATGAGAGATTGGCAGACTCGCTTAGCTCCTTACATAAAGGAGTAAGCATCGATATCCAGGGTGAAGATGATGTCTTCTCCGGTGTTGAGCTCTTTTATCTCTTTTGATACGATGTCTGCTATCAGTCTTGCACTGCGGGACTTTATTGTACACTGGTATCTGAATTGTCCGTAGGCTTTGGCTATGGGGGCCGGCATGGGGGCACTTATGCTCACCTCTGCCGGTAAAATACTCAACAGTTTTTTATGTAGGGTGTTGATAGAAAAATCTGCCAGCTCTTCTTTCGGTGAACGAACCGTCAATACGGCCATGTGAGTGTAGGGGGGGAACTCCAGCTCTTTTCTCAGTTCGAGCTCCGTTTCGGCAAATCCATCGGTATCGTGTCGTCGGGCATATTGAATGGCTGCGGCATGCGGGGTATAGGTTTGTATGATTACCTCGCCATCAATTTCGCCGCGGCCGGCACGCCCCGCCACTTGCGTGAGAAGCTGAAAAGTTCTCTCGGCGGCGCGTGGGTCGGGCATGCTTAACCCGATGTCGGCATTCAGTACGCCCACTAAAGTAACACCGGGAAAATCCAAACCTTTCGATATCATTTGTGTGCCGAGCAGAATATCGATTCTGTGTGCTCTGAAATCCGCTAATATGTCTCTGAGTGCATTTTTGCGGGCTGCAACATCAGCATCTACCCGTTGTATGCGTGCTTGCGGAAAGCAGTTGCGTAACACTTTTTCTACTTTCTGTGTGCCGTACCCCTCCAATAATATACCCGCCGAGGCACATTCGGGGCATTTTCGTGGCACTGCTGCACGATATCCGCAGATATGGCAGATAAGGCGATTTTCTGTTGCATGGTAGGTCAGGGGCAGCGAGCAGTGCTCGCAAACAACGACATGCCCGCAGTCCGGACATTGTAAAGACCGCGCGAAACCACGTCGATTTAACAGCAAAATGGTTTGTTCTCCCTTTTTGAGACGCTCTTCCATAGCCATGCGCAAGCGCTCAGAGAGAATGCCGAGATTTCGTTTGTCTTTTGCCTCGGTTCGCATATCGAGCACTCTTGTGAGCGGCAGGCGTTGTCCATCTGCTCGTTTATCCATGCGCAAGAGACTGTATTTGCCGTTTTGCACATTAAACAAGGATTCAAGCGAAGGCGTTGCGGACCCCAGTACAATGGTAGCATCCTCCATGTGTGCTCTTAATACGGCTAAGTCTCGCCCGTGGTAGCGAGGGGCATTCTCTTGTTTGTATGAGGAGTCGTGCTCTTCATCCACAATAATAAGCCCGAGATTTTGCACCGGGGCAAATAGGGCAGAGCGTGGGCCTATGGCAATGCGCGCTTTGCCTTGGTGTATGGCATGCCATTCGTCAAATCGTTCACCATCGCTCATAGCACTGTGCAAAATGGCCACATGGGTGTCCGTCTCGGCAAATCTGCTTTTGAAGCGCGCCATCGTTTGCGGCGTTAGCGATATCTCGGGTACCAAAATCAGTACCCCTTTGCCTTGTTGCAACACATGTGCCGCAGCTTGTAGGTATACTTCTGTTTTGCCGGAACCTGTAACACCTTGCAATACAATTGGCTTATTGTTACTTTGCTCTGCGGTGATAACAGAAAGCGCATGTTGTTGCTCATCATTTAATTTCAAGGGAGTCGACGGGGCAAAGGACTCGCCGGCAGCGGGGTCTCGGTGTATCGCTTCTTCTTCTATGCGGAGAAACCCGCGCTTTTCTAATACTCGGCATGGGGCGAGCGCCGGGCTGCCGCCCAAATCAGCAAGGGGTTCTCGCTTGGTATTGCTCTGGTGCAGATAGCGCAAAATGGCAGCTTGTCTTGGGGCTCGAGCGTTGATTTTATTCATCTCTTCATCGCCCGGCCATTGGGTGAGTACTACTATTTTTCGCGTTTTTTCTTCGTGTCTCTCCCGTCTAACCGGCTCCGGGACAATGCAGCGTATCAGCTGTTCTACGGGTACGGCATAGTATCTGGCGGCCCATTCGGCCAAATCCATCAATTTTTCACTTACTGCGGGGGAGTCATCAATCAGTCGTGTAAGTGGTTTAAGTCTGTGGCCCCAAAGCGCATCCGGGGGAGTCAGGCAAATTACTGTGCCGGTAGTGCTGCGGTTTCGCAGTGGTACTTCTACGCGACAACCTCTCGATACTCCTTCTACACCGTGCGGGATGGCATAATCCAACACCATGTCGTTGAAGCCATCCAGCAAAACTCTCGCTGCCGGTTGAGCTGCTTGGGGCTGAAATAACTCTTGCATGGGTCAGGCTTACGATTCCTGCTGCAATTCGTCTTTGGAAAGAATGTGTACAACCACACGTACCCCTGTTTTTTCTCCGGCTGCTTTAGCCATCGAGCGAATGGCCGAGGCTGTCATACCGTTGCGCCCTATGACCCTTGCAACATCCTCTTGCTCAAGTACGAGCCGAAATCTCACCATATCCCCGGTGTCTGAGTGAGCCACGCGAAGTTGAGCTGCCTCCGGATGCTTGATAAGTGGAGTAACAACGGTCATGAGATACTGGCTGATAGATTGTACGAGCGGCTGCATGTGTTGAGTAATGTGCTTTTCTTGTATCTTACTGTAGTGTAAGCCTTGTGTCAAGATTCGTGTGCGCTACACACGCAAAATGCAGCATAACCCTTGGGATTACGCTGCATTTTGGTTGTGTAAGTTAAGTTAGAGAGAAAGAGTAAAGGCTTGCTTGGCAGCAATGGCACGGGAGATGGAGTGCAACAAATCATCCGATATGGGAGAGTTTGTTTTGAGAATGGCAAGCGTGTCGCCTGTAGCGTGGTCTACAGGGGCAACGATATTGTCGATGTTGATGCCACTTTGGGAAAGCAGTTGACCAATGGTGGCTATTATACCGGGGCGGTCTTGGTAGCGCAATACTACTGTGTGTCCGCTCAGGGTTGCATACAAGTGGTCGAAGTTGTCAATGCGAGATACCACGGGTTCTCCATCAATAACGACACCGCGAACACTGGTCTTCTTTTGCTCGCCGTTTTCTTCGGTGAATAAATCAAGTGTCAGCGCATCGTCGTAAAGTTTGTCGTCCAAGGGTTCGCGAGCTTTGAACACGATACCGTGCTCTCGCATAGATGCCTCTGCTGCGGGCGGCATGAGCCCGTGTTCGGCCCCCGGCACCGTGCCTTGCAGAATCCACGGTGTAAACCATTTACGGTAAGACCGCAGGTTGTTGTAGAAGGTGCACTCAATCTTGCGAATGGGCGCGCCACCACTGGCTTTGCTGCACAGTTTGCCAAGCATGGCTGCCAGCTGCAGGTGGGCAGGGTTGAGTCCATCCGGCTTCTCTGCATTGACAACGCACGAGGTGTCACCGTTTTCAAAGTAATTCTGCATTTGGGAGGCGGCGCGCATGGCTGCCAGCTTGTTGGCCTCTTTGGTATTGGCCCCCAAATGCGGCAGCAGAATATCGGCCACATCGGCGCTGGGTTGCATGGCTGCCGTATCCTTGGGGTGCACATCGGTGCAGTAGATTATATTTTTGCCTTGAGCTTTTGCTTCGCGCAGCGCATCTTCATCTACCACGCCGTAGCGGGCACAGTTTACCAGCATTGCGCCATCTTTCATCTTGCCGATGAGATTGTCGTTAATAAGGTTGCGCGTAGCCGGACCACCCGGAACATGTATGGAAATAATATCTGCCGTTGCAAAGATCTCCTCCATCGTTGCGGGGGTTGCTCCGATGTTGAGTGCACGCTGCCGTGAAAGGAAGTGGTCGTAACCCAGCACGGTACACTCAAACCCTTGCAGGCGTTTTACCAACAAACGCCCGATATTGCCCAAGCCGAGAATACCCACAGTCTTACGGGTCAGTTCTCTGCCCATGTATTTTTTCTTGTTCCATTCGCCGGCGCGTGTTGTTGTATCGGCGGGTACCACGTAGCGGTATGCCGCAAGTATCATGGCAATCACCTCTTCTGCAACCGCGTTGGAGTTTGCCCCCGGCGTATTCATGACATCTACGTTTTTGCTGCGGGCGTATAAATAATCTATGTTGTCGTAGCCGGCGCCTGCGCGGATAACGCATTTGAGTTGTGGCAGCGCATCTATGATAGCCGGTGTTACTTTTTCGGAGCGTACAATCAGGCCTCGGGCATCGGGGTGGGCTGCTACCAATGCGTCTATGGGCTCGCTGTCATTTTGTACTACTTCAAATCCGGCTGCGGTCAAGGAACCGGCTGCGGCTTTATCCAGTTTTGTCGGTATGAGGATTTTCATGATGTACAATTAACGTTCGATTTCGTGTAAGAAGAGTCCCGAGCGCAGTTTCGGCTCGAACCAAGTTGACTTAGGCGGCATAATCTCGCCACTGTCTGCTACGTGGAACAGGTCTGCCATGGTAACCGGGTAAAGAGAGAAGGCTACGCCGTCCCCGGCTCGCTCTTCCAGCTCTTGTAAACCGCGTATTCCACCCACAAAGTCTATTCTTTCACTGGTGCGCGGGTCGTCTATGCCCAAGATAGGAGCCAATAAGTTGGCTTGCAGTATGGCGCAATCCAAGCTCTCAATGGGGTGTTTCTCATTAAAACTGCCGTCTTTGGCTGTGATGCTGTACCACGTGCCGTCCAAGCACATACCGAACTCATGTTTTCGTCGCGGCGCATAGGGGCTGCCTGTCGGTGCTTCTTTAACCGCGAATTTGTCGCTTATGGCGTGCAAAAATTGTGCTTGGTTCATACCATTGAGGTCCAGCACCACGCGGTTGTAGTCCATGATAAAAAGGTCTTCGTCGCAGAATGTTACAGCCATGAGGTAGTTGAACTCTTCTTCCCCGGTGTAATCCGGGTGTTCTGCACGGCGCTTGGCCGATACCGCTGCGCTGGAGGCCGTGCGGTGGTGCCCATCTGCAATGTATAAGGTGGGTACTTCCTCAAACCCTCGGCGTATGGTCTCGATTACCTCGGCGTCTGTTACGGGCCACAACAGATGGGTTACTCCATCATCGGTGGTAAAATCATATTCGGGTTTATGGAACTTTATCCATTCGCGAATGGCTGTGGAAATACCCTCGTGCTTGCGGTACGCCAAAAATACGGGCTCAGTTTGGCAAGAGCAGGTGTCGAAATGGTTAATGCGGTCCAGCTCTTTTTCTTTGCGGGTGAGCTCGTGTTTGAGAATGGTGTTATTCAAATACTCATCTACAGAGGCACAACCCACAATGCCGGTCTGCACGCGCCCCCACATCATTTGGCGGTATATGTAGTAATACGGGGCGTCGTCACGTTTCAAAAAGCCCTTACTCAGAAACGCTTGCAGGTTGTCGCGGCTTTTTTCGTATGTTATGGGGTCGTGTATGGCTTTTTCACTCGTGTCGATATCGGCTCGGCAGATATGTAAGAACGACGAGGCATTGCCCGCAGCCATCTCGCAGGCTTCGCGGTGGTTCATAACATCGTAGGGCAGGCTCGATACCTGTTCCACATACTCTTTTGGGGGGCGCAATGCTGCAAATGGTCTGATTGTTGCCATAATATGTTGAGGATTGTTGAAAGGTGAATCAAAAGGTGGTTTATTTGTCGCCACGGGTCAAGAAGAATCTTACCATGAGGAAATTAATGGGAATGACGATGATAAAAACGGGCAATAATATTAAATTGGCCGATGTGAAAATCTTAGGTGCCAACTCTGTCAACCAAGGGGTGTACTCGTTGAATTGTCGGATAATCCACTCCCCACTGCCGAGCCACAAAAAGAAATATTGCAATACGGCTTGTAAGCCGAAATTGACTCCGTGGCTGAATCCGAATCCCAACCCTTTTTTGAGGTTTCCCGTTGTCTGAAAGGTCCATTTCAGAGAAACAAAATAGTTGGCGACAAAGCTGATGATGTAGCCGATTGCCGAGGTGCAGAGAAGCGCTATTTTTTGTTCTGCCGTTAGCCCGAAGAGGATGTTCAACGAAATGTATACACCCCAATGCAGCAGGGTGGCACCTACGCCTACTACAAAAAATCGTACGAACTGTGCTCCGTATTTGTCCCAGAGTCGCTTGATCATACCAATAAATCGGGGCGGAAATAGAATTTGAGGAGCTCCAACTGGTCTTCTTTGGTTACTAAGTAACCGTCCTTAGGGTCAAGCCATTGGAAGGAATGGATGGAGCTGAAATTCGTCCCCTTTGGGTCATCGGGGGAGTAAGAGGGCAATCTGTCGAGCAATTCCGGGTTCAGAACTTCGGCAATCTCAGTCGTGGTTAACGGCGGCATTGCGGGGATAATCGAGGGAATGCCCAGCGGAATGCATCTTTCGACATCGCCCAGAATTCGCTGTGAGAAATAAAGTTGGTGTTGCTCCATGGGCGGGAGCGGTAAAACTCCTTTGTCCGGCGGGGAAAGCAGGGTGTCTATCACTTTGCTGAAACCGCGGTCGGTAATGGATGCAACCTCCGGCAAGTGAACATTGAGCACACGCCCGTATTGCCGATTGAGCTCTCGGTACAGGTTAATGCGATTTTGTACGTAGGGATCGTCGCTTTCTTCTAATACCGGGGTATTTTCATCGGCATTGTTTGCCAGCATGTCACATGTAGTCACAAATATCGTCAATTCGGGACGTATGTCTGCCAAGTGGTTGATGAGATAGTTTGTGGCTCGTGTGTCGGCAGCAACGTTTGCTTTCACATTCTCAGGCCCGTTTGCTACGGCACTATCCAAATACACCATCATACGGAAACTTTTGCCGAATGAGAGGTGAAAGTTGTCTTTATTGATGAGATAATCAAAGTAGCGGCGCTTGGTCCAGTATTGACCGAGTACCGTGCCGGCGCCGAGGAACGCTGTTTCATGTGCCATAAAAGTGGTGCAGAATGGTTACTAACTGCCATTACTCTAGCACAATAATGATGCTTTGGCAAGTTGTAAGCTTTATCTCGGCCAAAATAAGATGCGAATTTGGGATAAATGGTGATTTTGAGCTGGAAAAGAGGATTCAAACGTGATAGATTGTCACTAGTTAACATGAACGATACATACATTTTTGACAATATAAACCGATACTTGGAGCTGGGCCTCTCCATCAAGAGTCCGACTCTTTATCTTGCTCCGGGGTATCAACCATACATGATGCAGGCTGCGCAATACATACCCGTTGCGCCCGAGGCAGCTGTGCTTACGGCTGAAGATACCGCGGCATTGGTCGACAGTTGTGCCTCTGCCGAGCAAAAAGCAACTCTTGCAGAAAACGGCACGGTTGACTTTATAGCCGACTCCCCTTCCGGTAAATACCATGCCTATATCTATGCTCAAGAATCAGGCTACATGCTGGTTACCATTAGCTTGCATGTAGATGCATACTTGCGGCAGGGTATTGACTGCCGTTGCTCGGATATTCACTTGCCGTCCGCCTGCGCTCCTTCTTGGCGTCGATTCGGTTCACTTCAACCCATTTGGGAAGGGGCCCCGATTTTGACGGCTGAAGATGCCGAGATTCTCACCGACAGTTTCTTAAGCGAGAAAGAGTGGGCACGCCTGCGTGAAATCGGCGATGTTGACTTTGCCTATTCCAATGACTTGGGCCGCTATCGCGCCTCGGTTGTTTCTCAACGTTTGGGGTACAATATATGCTTCCGTATCATTAACAGCTCAGTGTTGAGTATGGAGCAAATCGGCCTGCCGTCTGAATATGTAGTGCCGCTGACACGCTTTACCAACGGGCTTATCCTTGTTACCGGCTCCGTCGGTTCGGGTAAATCCACCACACTGGCATCTATCATTGACTTTATCAATCAGGATCGCCACGACCATATCATTACATTGGAGGACCCCATCGAATCCGTATTCGAGCCCAAAGGGTGCCAAGTAAACCAGCGAGAGGTGCGTCGCCATACTCAATCCTTCGAACGTGCTCTGCGTGCCGCACTTCGTGAAGACCCCGATGTTATCATGGTGGGTGAAATGCGCAACCTCGAGACGATTTCTCTCGCTCTCACCGCTGCCGAAACCGGTCACCTTGTGTTGGGTACCCTGCATACCGGTTCTGCCGCCAGAACCATTGACCGTATTTTGGATGCCTTCCCGCTGGAAGAGCGCGACCACATCCGCATCATGGTGTCGGAGTCTCTCCGCGGCGTGCTTTCGCAGCAGCTTATTCCCAAGAAAGACGGCACCGGCCGAGTCATGGCACTTGAGATGTTGGTGAACACCTCGGCTGTGGCTAACTGTATTCGCGAGGGTAAAACCTTCATGATTCCCGGCCTTATTCAAACCGGCAAGAATCAGGGTATGCGCCTTATGGACGACTCCCTGCAAGCCCTTTACAAAGAGGGTACCATCTCTGCCGAGGAGTGCATGCAACGTGCAACAGATCATGTCATGATGGAGAAATTCCTCAAGGAGAATCCCGTTGCCTGATAATACCAACCTTTTATACCATCAATGAAACACAGAATTGACACATACTTTCAGGCTCTCGTCGAGAACGGAGGCTCAGACTTGCACCTTTCTGAAGGCCAGCCGCCCAAAATCCGTGTGCACGGCGATATTGTTGCTATCGAGGAGGGCATTTTGACCCATGAAGACATGGTGGAGCTGATGGAGCCCATTTGCCCGCCCAAACTTTGGAAAGTGTTTGAGGAAGGTGGCGATGCCGACTTTGCTTATGAGATGGATGCCCAATCCCGCTTCCGTTGCAACTATATGAAGCAACAACGCGGCTACTGCTGCGTATTCCGTCTTATTCCCACCAAGATTCTCACCATGGAGCAACTCAATGTGCCCGAGCAGATTAAGCGCTTCGGTGAAATGCGCTCCGGGCTTGTGCTGGTAACCGGTCCCACCGGCTCCGGTAAGTCTACTACATTGGCGGCTCTCATTGACTACATCAATACCAACTTCTCTCGCCATATCATTACGGTTGAAGAACCTATCGAGTTCGTACACCCCTCCAAAAAGAGTATCATTACCCAGCGCGAGGTGCCCGAAAATTGCCCCACATTCGCAGATGGTTTGCGCGCCTCGCTTCGTGAAGACTCCGATATCGTACTAGTGGGCGAAATGCGTGACTTGGAGACCATTTCACTTGCTCTTACGGCAGCCGAAACCGGTTTGTTAGTGTTCGGTACCCTGCATACTAACAATGCGCGCAAGACGATTGACCGTATTATCGACGTATTTCCCGCAGAGCAGCAGGCACAGGCTCGTACCATGCTTGCCGGTTCTCTGCGTGGCGTAGTTGCACAGTTGCTGATGAAGCGCTGCGATAAACCCGGTCGTGTGGCTGTTAATGAAATTCTCTTTGCAACACCTGCCGTCAGTGCTATTATTCGCGAAGGGGCCACTCAAAAACTGGCCGACGTTATTGTAGGTGGCAAGGCTTTGGGCATGCAGTTTATGGACGATGCCATTTGGCAGAAATTGCAGCAAGGTCTTGTATCTCCGCAAGAGGCATATATGAAAGCCATTGATAAGGCCCGTTTCAAGAACTTCTTGCCGCCGGAAGATGCCGGCTTGGCCAATGCCGGTGGTGCATAATCCTCATTATTCAGTCAACCGCGCGGTGTTATGCCGCGCGGTTGAAGTATTTGCTTATGAAAAAGGTAGCAGTATACGCCGGTAGTTTCGACCCCCCCACGCTGGGCCACTTGTGGATGATGCAACAAGGGGCTGCCTTGTTCGATGAACTCGTGGTTGTTTCTGCCGTCAACCCCGATAAAAAAGGCTTTTTCTCGTTAGCGAGGCGTCGCGCAGCTCTCGATTCGCTCTTGATAGATTTGCCCGACAACGTGCGGATTTGCGAATTATCGCAGGGATTTTTAGCAGAATATGCCCTGAGTATCGGTGCAACACATTTGCTGCGGGGAATCCGCAATGCTGCAGATTTTGATTACGAGAAGACAATTTGTCGCGTTAATGCACAAATGGTGCCGCAATTACAAACGGTTTTTCTGACTCCGCCTGCCGAGCTTGAAAACGTAAGCTCGTCACTTATTCGCGGGTTTGTCGGGCAACCCGGGTGGCAGAATTGGGTGCGCTCCTTTGTGCCCCCGAGTGTGTTTCGCCTGATTGAAGAGCAGGAAACGTCGTTATAATTAAAATCATGTCTTGACAATAGGCGTTTCGCATGGCACTATTTGCTCGTTATGAAGTATCTTGCATATTTGCTCACTGTCTGCTTGTTTTTGGGTAGTCCCATGGCTATGGCTCAAGATGAAGAGGGTGATGCCCCTGTATCTGCTGCCGAGGCTCGTCAAGAAAAGAAAGAGGCTGCCGATTGGTATAAGAAGAAGCTGGCTCGCATGAAAAAAGCTCTTTCTGCGCTCAAAAAGGTAAAGAACGAGAAAACGGCAAAGAAGGCTGCTGCTTCTATCATGAAGCACTATGGCAAGCTTGTTGGCGGTAAGCAAACCGGCATGGGTACCTCGAAACCTGCCGAAATCCCCGAAAATGATGCCATGGACGCCATGGCAGAGAAATACGAGAAACAAATCGAAAAGCTCCAAGAGCAGATTAATGCTGAAATTGAACGCATCGGCGAGTTGGAAATCGAGTGCAAAGAGCTCGATGAAGCCATTGATGCAGTCAACACGTACTGATGATTTACTGGGATAACAACGCCACCACCTCAATCGCCCCCGAGGTGTTGGATGCTATGCTGCCGTTTTTGAGGGAGAATTATTATAATCCCTCGGCATCGTATGCGGTAGCAAAGCAGGTGCGCCGTGCTCTTGAGGTAGCCAGAGAGCAGGTTGCCGCACTTGTTGGTGCCCATCCCGATGAAATTATTTTCACTTCCGGCGGTACAGAGGCTACCGTTACCGCTTTGGGCCAATTTGAGCAAACGCTTACCTTGGCTACCGAGCATCCCGCCACGCTCCGTACACTGCGTGGCGAGGCATGCCCGGTGCTCAGTAATGGCGTGGCCGACCTCCTAATTTGGAAAGGCATGCTGCCCGGGCACGATGGCGCCTCATTTGCCTGGGCTAATCACGAGACCGGGGTTATTCAACCGGTGCGCTCCCTGTGTGCAGCCGCTGCCGATGCCGGTGCCCGTGTGCATGTGGATATTGTGCAAGCTGCCGGCAAAATCCCCGTGGCATTGCACGATTATGCTATTGATTACGCATCCGTCTCTGCCCATAAGATACACGGACCGAAAGGGGTAGGGGCCTTGTACGTGCGGCGCGGAGCAGTCTTTCAGCCGAAGATGACCGGGGGCGCTCAAGAAGACTATCGCCGCTCCGGTACAGAAAATGTTGCCGGTATTGTGGGGTTCGGTAAAGCGGCAGAGCTTGCTCGAGCTGCGGCAGAGCAATACGCCTCGCTTGCACGCCTACGTACTCGTTTTTTAGAGGCATTGCAGGCAGAGGGGGTAAGCCCGGAAGAGAATGGTGGCACCGCTCCTCGATTGCCGCATGTGCTTAATATGCGAGTCCCCGGGTGCAGTGCAGAGTCGCTATTCTTGTTATTGGAGCCCCTGGGCCTGTTGTGTTCCACCGGTTCCGCCTGCACCAGTGCAGAGCCCGAGCCCAGTCATGTGTTGCGCGCCATGGGGATGCCCGATAAACACATACGCGAAAGCATACGCTTTTCGTTCAATCGTTATACCACGGAGGCCGAGGTTGATGAGGCCGCTGCCATCTTTATTAAGGTGGTACGTAAGGTAAAATCCGTGCAATCTGCCGTAACCGGGCCGGTTATGGTATACCGTTGATGCCCTGCATGCTTCACTACCTCGGCAGCATGCGCGCTATGGTGCTACGCCGCATATTGTCTGCACCTTTGTTGTTGCCTTTAGCATCGGTGTGCGGTGTATTATGGGGGGGTACGTTATGGTGGCTTAGTATCGTAGCTTGTCTGATAGCTCTTATTTGCTGCCGATGGCGTATTTTATTGGCCTGTGGATTATGCACAGCCGTTGCTTGGTTGCACCAGTATAAGACAGAAAAAGAAAACGTCGCATTTGAACGCATGCTCGACACTGCTCCGGTGCCGATTCTGGAGGGTACAGTGGAGCGTTCTTTGTCAAACGGTTGTGTGTTGCGAGATGATAGCACCGGGGCGGGCGTGGTGTTGCGGGGTGAGTCCGCGCAATGGCCGGCAGGGGCTCGTATTCGCGCCATGGTAGAACCTTTGCCCGAATCGCCGGCAACCATCAGTGGTATGTTTGATTCTGCTGCGTGGTTGCGTAGTCAGGGGCTTGCAGCAACCTGTTACTGTACTGAGTCCACTTACTTGGAGCACCCCTTTTCCTTTGCTGCAATGCGCGGTTTAGCGGATTCTTTGCGCGCATCATTAGCTTCTCGGTTGATACCAAAGGATTTTGAGGCCGACCCACGCGCGCAGGTGTTGTGTGCTTTGGTATTGGGTGATAAAAGTTATTCAGACCCGCAAACGGTCAATGTATTCAAGTATGGTGGCTGCCTGCATATTTTTGCAGTAAGCGGATTGCATGTGGGTATCATCGCCGGTATAGTGTATTTTATTCTCAGTCGTTTCATGTTGCGTTCTCGCTGTCGCACCATCATGTTATTGCTGGTGACGGCAGGGTATGTTACCATGACGGGTTTAGCCGTACCGGCTATTCGTGCATTTTTGATGCTGGCCTTAGTGATGTTGGGGCGAGAGCTCAAGCGCCCTGTCAGCATGGCTAATATGTGGGCAGCTGCGGCATTGCTGATTTTGCTGTTGAGCCCATGGCAGATTCACAATGCCGGATTTTTGTTGTCGTTTGCCGTTTATGCAGCCATTGGTGTAGGCATGCGCTATGGCATGCAATCCGGTGCCTGGTTTCAGCCGGACTCCTTTGTGCCCACTCGTATCTATAACAGGCGAGAGCGACTGATTGTTAAGTCCGATCTCTGGTTGCGGGGTGTTGTGGTCATGTCAATGAGTGCCTGGCTGGCTTCTTTACCGATTACGATGGGGTATTTTCATACCTTCAACTTGTATGGCGTGCCGGTTAACATCATTATCACGCCGTTGCTGCTGCCCACCATGTTGTGTGGGTTGCTCAGCCTGCTGCCATGGGTGGGGGCGTTCATTCATTCTGCTGCTTTATTTTGCGCCGGCGTATTGTTGGGGACGGTAGGCTTTTTTGCGGATATGCCCGGGGCTTATTTACCCATGCAGGCTCAACGAGGGGGCGATTCTCTTATGGTGTACCATACCGGCTACGCCGATTCGTTCTGCGTGTTGGGTAATCCCGGTGTCATTATCAACTGTGGTAATGAAAACACGGTGCGCTTTTGTACCGAGCCGGCGTTGTTTCATGGCGGTTTTCGCCCCTCATTGCTCGTGACAACGCAACGTAGGGCCTCTTGCGGTGGGGGCTCGGCCCTCCTTCAAGAGTCCTTTCCGCATTTGCATGTTGTGCAGGCATGGCAATACAAAGATGATATTCGAGAGTTTAACACGCCGAGCGGCAAAGTTACTATTATCCCCCCTGCATCAGATTTGAATCCGACCCCGATTCAGAATGCATCGCCCATTGTTATTTGGGAGGGCAAAACCCGCCGTGTTTTATTCATCGGCGATGCTTCTTTGCTCACGTTTGAGCGTATGCCGGAGCCCTTGCGTCGGGCAGATGTTGTCATTTGCGGGCGTAATCCTTCTATGCCGGTTTCCCCTCTGCTGGTATCACAACTAATGCCGAAGGCGCAGATTATTCTGCTGCCTTCGGCAATTGGGTACGAAAGTGTTGAGCTGCCCGACGGCGAGGTGCCGCAGCCCTTGCAAGTCGGGGCGCAGCAACCATGCTATATCTCAGAGCTCCCCGCAGAACCTGTCGAGTAGTTCTGCAAGGGCTGCCTGCAATGCCTCAGAACCATAGCAGGGCGGGTCTTGTATCAAATACAGTTCTACCGCCTTGCCTATACCTTGATGAATGAGTGCTTTATAATCTGTTTGTGCACTGTATTGTTCGAGGTATGAGATAATGGCAGCAGGTGGCGACGGCAACTGCTTTTCTTTGTTTTGCAGAATAATCAGACGCTCCGTAAGTGCTTTGACCGACTGCGCCGCTTTATCTGCGGAGTCCTTATCTTGCACAGCCTGCAAACAAAACTTCAGTTCGCAATGCAGTTGCACATATTCCTGTTGCACGCGCAAGTATGGGTTCGCTGCAATCTTAGTAGCGCTTTCTTGAACCGCCGGCAAGGCAGATGCCGTGTGGTGCAGCACCGCACTGCCGACTATTATGGTTAAAAGCGCTTTCATGTGCTCTATCAGTGCCCTTTGAGGGCGGCTGCCGGTTTGAATGTTACTACGGAACTCTCGGGTATCTGCACACTCTTTCCGGTCTTGGGATTGCGGCCGTTGCGGGCGGCGCGTGTCTTCGTCTCAAAGGTGCCGAACCCTTGAATCTGTACTTTTTCCGTTGCTACTGCTTTAGTAATGGCGGCAATGGTGGCGTTAAGGGCTTCCGTTGCGGCTTTGAGGGTGGTGTCTTCCCCCATTTCGTGGCGAATGGCGTTGATGAGCTGAGTCTTATTCATGGCAGAGAGTAAATGCGTAAGTCCGACTAAACTATCATAACAACTACCCCATGACAAGCCAAAAAATCGCGATTTTGATTATTTTTGTTCCTCTCCGAGCATGTGGCGCACTTCTTTCCAACACAAGGCGAAGGAAGACGCAAAGTCTTGCGGGCGGCGCTCAAGCCAGTGGTCGATAAGAGCGGGCGGGAAGGGGATGACGCCCTCAATTTCTGCAGCCGGAAAATGCACCTTGCCCTCGTGCAGAGCTGCGTAGAGCTCTACATGCTCCATGCCGGTAGCTTCGCTTGGTGGGATATGGCACACTTTGATGAGCTTGGTATCAACAATGCCGAGTTCTTCTTCGAGTTCTCTCACGGCAGCCGTTTCGTAATCCTCGCCTGCATCCAAATGGCCGGCTGCAGATGAATCCCACACTCCGGGGTGGCGGTCTTTATGGGCGGAGCGCTTTTGCAACAGGCAGTCATGCGTTTTTTTGCTGAACACCAGCACATGCACGGCACGGTGTATAAGGCCTTGGTCGTGCACCTCTTTACGGGTGGCTTGGCGCAGCACGTGGTCTTGCTCATCTACCACGTCGAAAAGCTCATCGTCTTTTTGTGCAACATCGCACAGGGGGTGCGGGTCGTATGCACGTGTAAGGTCGACCCACTGCTTCAGCCCCAGCTCTTCGGCTCGGGCAGTGTAGGGTACCCCGATGCTTTCTGCCACCTCTTCCCACTCGGGGGTATCGGGCAGCTGCTTGCGCATCTGTTTGCGGCGTTGAGAGAAGCAGCGCCGCATCAACTCATCCATAAAGCGGTGGTCATATGGCGGTAACTCGGTAGCAGGCCGCGGGGTCAGCAACATGACGGTTGAGTCAATCTTGGGTCGCGGCGAAAATGCCTCGGGCGGTACAGTTTTGAGCGCTTTGGGCACCCAGTCCATCTGTATGCGCAACGACAGTAAGCCGTAGGCATCATCCCCGGGCTTAGCCAATATGCGGTCGATAAACTCTTTTTGCAGCATCACTACGGCTCGGCTGCACGCACAGGGCGATGTTAAAAAATTAGCCAAGATGGCACCGCCGGCAGAATACGGCAAATTGCCCATGAACTTGACAGGCTGTTCTGCAAACAAGCGGCGTGGGTCCCAGGTGGCACCATCTGCGTGGTGTACCTCCACATGCGGGGTATCGGCCCAGCGGTTGCGTTGGTATTCTGCCAAGCGCGCATCAAACTCCACCAAAATGAGCTTGCGGCACAACGGGGCCATATGCTCTGTGAGGGCACCCGTACCGGGCCCTACTTCTACCACGCAGTCATCGGGGGTAATTTCCAACTGGCTGACAATCCATTTGGCTATGTTTTCGTCAATAAGAAAGTTTTGCCCCAGCGACTTGGATGGGGAAACCTCGAACTTGTTGAGTACCTCGTGAATCTGCGTTGCGTTCATGCGCCCCCATTCTACGCTTTTTTTCTGTCGTTGGCAAGTTTAATCCTTGGCCGATTTCGGGTCGATGGCATCGCGTAACCCATCGCCCAAGAAGTTGAGTGCAAGCAGCGTCAAACAGAAGAACAATGCCGGGAATATCAGCAACTCGGGCGTTACCTCCATGCGGTCGGCGCCTTCTTTTATGAGCGTTCCCCACGATGAGTTCGGCGCCTTTACCCCTAGGCCGATGAACGAGAGGGTCGACTCCGTCAGCATGATGCCCGGCACGGCCAAGGTAGTGTATACCACCACTGTACCCAGCAGGTTGGGTGCTATGTGCCTGAAGAGAATACGCAAATGCCCCAGCCCCAGTGAGCGTGCAGCCTGCACATACTCCAAAGACTTGATTTCAAGGGTTTGCGTGCGTACAATGCGCGCCAGGGTAAGCCACCCCAAGGCTCCTATGGCGATAAAAAGCGGTACCAGCCCCAGGATGGGGGCCACGGTTTCTCGGCGCCAGCCCGTAGCGGTAATGATACTCTCGGTCAAATCTCGAACCGGTTCTTCAATGCTGAGAGAAAAGACAATGACCAGCACAATGAACGGCAGCGCAAACAAAACATCAACACTACGCATCATAAGCGCATCCGTTTTGCCACCCACGTAGCCCGAGATAAGCCCGTACACCAGCCCTATGACCAAGGCAACCATGGTCGCCACAATGCCGACCAACAGCGAGATGCGCCCGCCGTACAGCACTCGAGCCAGCAAATCTCGCCCCAGTTGGTCTGTACCGAAGGGGTGGTCCCAACTGCACGGGGCTGCTATGTTGTCCAGATTCGTAGCATTGGGGTTATCAATGCAGGGGAAGAGCGGCAGCACAAAACAGGCCAATACCATCAACACAAGAAAACAGAGCGAGGCCATGGCGGCGCGGTTGCGGTAAAGTCGCTCTCGGGCGTCTTTCCACAGCGAATTGCCTTGTTGATATTCAATTTTCTGCATGTGCGTGGGGGGTTATGCTGTGCCCTGCGAGCGCAGGCGCGGGTTGAGGGCTACCAGCACCAAGTCTACGGCGAGGTTGGCGATAACAATGAGTATGCCGTAACAAAGTACGAGCCCTTGGATGAGAAAGTAGTCGCGATCTGTCGTGGCGTTCACAAAGTGCATGCCCATGCCCGGTACCTGAAAACAGGTCTCTACCACGAACGAGCCGGTAATAAGCGCCGCAAAAGCCGGCCCAAGGTACGACACTGCCGGCAGCAACCCGCTGCGTAGGGCATGTACAAACATAACGCGCATACCACTTGCCCCCTTGGCACGTGCTGTGCGTATGTATTCTTGCGTCAATACCTCGAGCATGCCTCCGCGCGTAAGCCTGGCCAAATAGGCCGCATTAATTAACCCAAGCGTGAGCGCCGGCAACACAATGCACAAGGGCGAATCCCACCCGGCAACACTCAGCCCCGGTAGCTGCCCCAGCGTTTTACCGAATACCGGGCCCACAACAAAGGCCGGTATGCAAATGCCCAGCATGGCCAACAGCATGAGCACGGTATCGGGCCGGCGGTTGCGGTAGCACGCACTGAGCATGCCCGCCGGTATGCCGATTGCTACGGCAATTAGCATGCCTACTACACCCAATGCGAGCGATACGGGAAAAGCCTCTGCTATAATTTGAGATACCTGTAAGCCTTCTCGCACAAGAGATGGCCCGAAATCCCCATGCAAGAGTATATTTTCCCAGTAGTTGTAGTATTGCACGAGGGCACTTTGGTCGAGCCCGTACAGACTGTTGAGCTGCTCGGTCACATGCTCGGGCAGCTTACGCTCTCCCAAAAACGGGTTGCCCGGCAGCATGCGTACCAGAAAGAATGTTATGGTTTCCAATACGAATATGACCAGTACGCCCTGGCCCAAGCGTCTGAGCAGCAGCTTTATCATGGCACTACTTCTACGGCGTCTAAGGGGAAATTATCCAGCAAACGAGGTTGCCTGCCTCGTATGTGCCGGGCAGAGCGCAGATAGGTACGCTCGCTGTGGTACAGGGGGATGATGGGGTGGGCCTGCAGCATCATTTGCTCGGCTGTTTGTAAGTGTTGTCGGCGCTCGGTGGCATCTCCCGTAGTGGCTGCAGCAGCCGTGGCGGCATCAAACTCGGGGCTGCCCCAGCCGGTGCAGTTGTTGCCTCCGCCACTGCGCCACAGTTCTACAAAGGTGGCGGGGTCAAGATAATCTCCGCTCCACGAAGACGACGAGATATCATAATCCATACTCTGTTGGGCTGCCTTGTACGCGGTCCATTCACAGGCTCGTATCTCGACATGCACCCCCAGTTTCTCTGCCCACATGGCTTGTATGGTTTCTGCCATAATGCGCTGCACATCTCGAGAGGTTGTCATGAGCACCAGTCTGGGGAACCCTTGCCCATTCGGGTACCCGGCATCTGCCAACAGCTTTCGGGCGCGTTCTTCACGCTCGGCTTGGCTCATGCCTGCCGCCGGCGGGGGCGTGGTGCTGTACCCCGCACCCGGTGGGGTAAAGCAGAAGGTAGGGGTGCCGGCCCCTCGTACTACCTTAGTTACCAGCGAATCGCGGTCTATGGCAAGGCTCAGGGCCTCTCGCACGCGCGCGTCCGTCAAGGGGGCGCGTGTGGTGTTCAAGCGGTAAAAAATAGTGCAGTAATAAGGGTCCCTGCAAAAATCTTGCGGAGCCTGTTGTGCGGCATAGCTAATCATCTCCGGCGGCACATTGTTGCTGATGTGTAGTTTGCCCCCCAGGTACATGCGGGTTTCGGTATAGCCGTTGACAATGGGTAAAAACCGTATCCCCTTATTTTTGAGTTCTCCTGCGCGGTGATAACGCGGGTTGGGTTTCACACTCAGATAATTGTTCAAGTGGTGCGCATCGGGCACATAGGCACCGTTACCCACCCAGTTATCGGGCCGGGCCCAGCTGCTGCGGCGGTCGAACATGCCCCCATTGGCCTCTACATGGTGCGCCGGTATGGGGCTCCACGTAAAATGTAACAACAGTTGCGGTAAATGTGGCGTGGGGCCGTTGAGGGTCAACTGCAGGGTATAGTCATCCACCGCTTTCACCCCCAAACTCTCTGCCGGGGCTTCTCCTTTGTTAAAAGCCTCGGCCCCTTGCAGGGGATAGAGCATCTCTGCATAGCGCCCTCCGAACTGCGGGTGCAAGATTCGGCGGTAGGCATACACAAAATCGTGCGCGGTAAGGGGCCGCCCATCGCTCCATACCCCATTTCGGCGCAGTCGAAACGTCCATACATCGGCATCTGCATTGTGCTCCCAACTTTCGGCCGCTCCGGGCAACACCCCGGCTTCCAGATTCGGGTCGGGGCGCACCAACCCCTCCAGCAAGGTGCCTATAATTTTGCCGTCGGCCACTGCTGTTGCCTTGTGCGGGTCTAGGCTTTGCGGCTCTGCATTGTTTCCTATCAACAATATCTTCTCTTCGGCAAACTGCTCTGCACTCGTTCTGCCGTCTCCGCAATTACTGAGCAAAAATATGCCCAAAAAGCTCAACATAACGGTCAAAATGCGCATCACAGCTACTAATCTATCATGTTTTAAGTCGCTTGGCAATCCTACAATGCGACATCGCGCGTTTTTCTTTATCATCCTATTATAAACGGATAAGATTTTTTGAAAATAAACCTGAAAAGTGTTGCAAAAGGTATAAAAGAGCGTACAATTTTTGCAGCCATGATGGGTGAACGAGTAAAAGGTCATGCAGCCGCGCTGCTGGCAGCTTGTTTGTTCGGACTGATGAGCCCGATGTGTAAACTTATTATGCAGGGAGGCAATATTGACGGTATTTCCCTCGCGCTGATGCGTGTGACCGGAAGTGCCGTTTTATTTTGGATTATCTCTGCATTTGTCAAAAGCCAAAAAATACGCAGGGAAGACTGGCCCTCCCTCATTGCCATGTCGCTATGCGGTATAGCACTCAATCAATTCCTATACGTAGGTGGCGTGCAATACACTATACCTACCAATGCCAGTGTTACCTCAACCGCAATTCCGGTGTTTACTTTGTTGATGGCTGCCTTATTTATGGGGCAGCACATTTGTTTTAAGCGGGCCGTAGGCATCGGCATCGCCTTTACCGGGGCACTTACCATGGTGCTTTGCTCAGCCGGAGGAGACGAGGGCGAAGGAGCCATGATTGGCGACTTAATGTGCCTCGGCTCACAAATATTTGCGGCAAGCTATTTCGTATTCTTTGCGCATCTTATCGCTCGCTATGGTGTTCTCACACTCATGAAGTGGCTTTTCACCATATCGGCCCTGGTCACATGGCCACTTTTCTCGAGCCATCTTACAACCGTAGAGTGGGCCGTCGTCACCCGGGCAGAGTGGCTCAGCCTTGCTTACGTGGTGTGTATCGGCACATTTGTATGTTATTTAGTGCTCAACTATGCCCAAGGGCGTTTGGCTGCACCCGTTGTTGCCTCTTATAACTACGTGCAACCCGTAGTTGCTACCGTATTTGCCCTGGTATGGGGCATGGGTGCCCTCACCATGCAAAGCATGATTGCCACTTGCCTTATTTTGGTGGGCGTATGGATGGTATCTACCGGTGCCCCTGCGCAAAACCCCCTGCGCCCCGCCACCGTACGCACCGGCTTGGTGCGCCTCAAGCATTAAGCCTCGCCATCGCCACCCGAAAACCTCTTACAAAACAACCTGCCACTCATCACCGAGCGGCAGGTTGTTTTGCAAGATAAACGGATGCGCAATAGC
Organism: Akkermansiaceae bacterium; assembly: GCA_015062055.1. GTDB lineage: Bacteria > Verrucomicrobiota > Verrucomicrobiia > Verrucomicrobiales > Akkermansiaceae > Akkermansia. The sequence goes on along the minus strand of SUVK01000015.1, from coordinate 1,132 downwards.
CGGCGTCAGAACCTGTGCGGCCCGGCAGTCGGCAGCTTCGGTAAGTGATTCAGCGACGGTGTGGGTTTGTTGCGTTGGGCAGGGGGCACATAGCCATCCAAGCGCGGCCCGTGAATATTCGGGTCGTGCTTTCCGTGGTGTCGGTGACCATCATCCGTTTGGCAGGCACACATACTTGCCAATACGGCAACACCTGCCAGCATGGTAACAAGGCTCTTCATCGCTTCTCAAATGCTGCGTATTTAACCTCAAGTGCCGTAAAGAAAGCCACTACCCATGTTGCCCTCGGGCACTGCGGGTATGACCGGGGTCGGTACACCGGGCGTCCCGGGGGTGGCAGGCATTGCCGGTGTGGTCGGGGTTGCCGGTATTACAGGGGGTGTCGCGTTGCCGGGCACGGTGGGTACGGCCGGTATCATCTGCTGCGGAGCCCCCGGCTGCTGCGGCAGAACCGACGGAACACTACCCGGTACAGGTGCCGTGGCGGGCTTGCGCGCCAAACGCGTGCAGGGACGTATATTTTGCCCTTGCGGCTCCTCAAACAAGAACAAGTGGTCAATCTTCATCACAGCCTCCTCACCCGGCTGCATCTGCATAATCTCATCCACCACAGACGACGGCTGCCCGGGCAGGTATCTGTCCATGGTCACCGTAAAAATCATGCCGGCCGGCATCTGCCCGTCACCATAGCGCACCACGCGCTTGTGTGCAAGGTTTTGCACCACCTCAAACACAGCTACCTGTACAGTGCCCTGCGGGTCTGCTTGCTGAATACCGTGAAACACGGCACGCACCGTGTTAGATGCCATCAAATCACAATTACCGCGACCCACACTCGGCGCTGCGGGCACAGTCGTCTCGGGGGCGGCCGTAGCCACACCCGTTAATGCTGCCATTGCAGCCAATATCAATGTCAGTTTCGTTTTCATTTGTTATAAATTTGACGCTGCCATCTTACTATTACCACTTTCGCTTGTCAAGTATATTCATTCTTAACCGTTCCAAATGCAAGTTGTAAAATCAAATGCGACACCGAAAGCCCGCCCAAAAAGTCTCCATAGGAGCCCAAACTGCCCTAGCAGGATGGGGGGATAGGGGGAAGGACGACAATGAGTCCTTCCCCCTTGTGGAA
>SUVK01000014.1 GCA_015062055.1 Akkermansiaceae bacterium | reverse complement strand
AAAGAATGTCTCCCAGCTTGTGTTTCTTCGCATTTCCTATGCGTGGGTCTTCGACAGCCTCTAATTCGTCAATAAGTCTATGCATCCACTCAGTATAGCATAATAATGCTATAACTGCAAGAAAACTAGATTTTTACGAAGCCTTTCAGTGTAAATTTAGAGTGAATTTCGGATACCTGAATCTCGAGGATGTATGACACAACTCAAATGCGTTTGCCCTGTGGCGAAAAAAGGAAAAAGACCCATCTTAAACCCTCTGAGTGATTTTATAAAGCGCTTATAGATATGGTTTTAAGTTTTCTTGTTTTTATCCGCGTCCTCGGAGACGTACCCTTCTCAAAGGGTACTAGAGCTGACTTTCAACAGAAAGTCAGCTCTTTTGTTTCAATCAGTTACAACTTCTCACTTTTCTACGAATGGGTAAAAAATAAAGGTTTGGGTTGTATTATGGTTTTGCCTAAGAGGGATAAAATTTCTTATTCATCCGTATAAAAAGCCCCCGATGACTTTGCGGAGGTAGACGGGAAGCCCCATCGCCCAAAAAGGCCGCACAAGCCACCGGGGGAGTATAAGACTATAAAATGGGATGGTAAATCAATTATTAAACTGATGTTTAAGTGCCTCGGAGCCAAAGAAATCCGCTTCTATAAGGCGCAGGCTCTGCTCTTTGAGGGCGGTTGGGACCACACCGGCTTTTTCTACAGCGGCGGCGAGCTCTTGCGGGGAAACATAAGCCAGAATAGTGTTAAGAGCCTCCATGCGCAGCTCTAATGCTTTGAGCGGTTCCACCGCGGCATCTGCGGTAGCTTTATCCACAACGGAGCTATATATACGCACCTGTTGGGCAAGGGACTCAGCATATTCGCGAGCACATTCGGCTTTTTGCTCGGGGGTATATTGGTGTAGCTCTTGAGGGTGCGGCTCGTTAACATAGCCGGGTTGCACCGGCATGGGGGCATATGCCTCCGGCTGCATGGGGAGGGGCTGAGGTTCAGGGGCTGATTGCTGAGATAAAAGCAACTGCGTTGCATCAAACCACATCTGCACACGATATGCCTTGCCGTCTCTCGGCACCAGAAGCATGAAAAGCCCATAGGCACGTCCATCCTCAGTTTTTTCGAGTTTTCGATCTTCTATCTCAGCCCCGGGTATTGCCCCGATAATGGCATCTATGGCAGACAGCTTGGAGGGGTCCGTGCTCAGCACCCATGCAGTTTCTACCGAAAGTCCGGGGCCACCGGCCAAGCAAACATCCCCCACGGCGGGGTTCTGCATTAACTCTGCACTTAATGTGTCAATAAGCTCAGCAGAGGCGTTCTCTTTGGGCATAGCGGCAGAGGGCTCACGTCCCAAGGCTACAGCCAAAGCGGTGGAACCATAAAAATTGTTTGTAACAAGGCGAGTGTAAATACCGTCCAGATACTCGGGTGTCAAACCGGCGGCATCCAACAACGGGGCAATGGTTTCTTCCGGCACATACTGTACGGCAATAGTGCGATCCTGCAAATAAGCCATGCGTTGGGCTACATCATCTGCTGCGGCATCTGCCGTGGCTTTATCCGTAATAGAATCCAGTAGTATGTATGCATCACGAAGCGCTTCCACAAAGCTTTCCACGGTGCTATCCGTGGTCAGCTGTTGACTCTCTCCGGGGGAGGTGGCATCTGCTCCCTCACAAAGAGGAGCAGCCAGCAACGATGTAGCTATAATGTATTTCATCACACGTAGGTATAATAAAAATTAAAAATAAAGGTTGTCATAAAAGAGCATTGTGATTATGTTACCATTTATTTGCCGTACAATAAATAAGCTAAAGCACGTACTTACGCAAACACGTTACGCAACCACAAAGACAGTTTGACAGGATTTTGAATATTTGCAAGTCTTTTTCTCAAGATTTTTGAATTTGAGAGTGGCAAAATTAAAGGCGACAAGATGAGAGCACAAAAAAGGGGCACTTCTGAACAAGAGCGGGTATCATTAATTCGCCGCAGGGGGGTACCCCTTTTGACGGCAGTATTCAGATGGACTCAGATTTTCCAATCGAGCATGGGGGCGCTCTTGGTTGTAGTAGGTTAACCAACGCGCTGTTAAGCGCCGTGCTGCCTCTAACGTATTGACTTCATTAAGCAAGAAACAGTCATATTTGAACGTGCGACGGAAACGTTCTACAGCAATGTTATCTGCCCATCGTCCCTTACCATCCATGCTAATGGTTATACTCTGTTCTTCCAATTTTTTAAGCCATTCATGAGAGGTGTATTGACTACCCTGATTCGTGTTGAATATTTCCGGTTTGCGACCGGTTGTAACTGCCATATCAAACGCTTCCGGGCACAGTTGTGTACTCATGTTATCAGATAGGTTCCAACCGAGCACCTCACGACTTGTCCGGTCTAACACGACACAGAGATAGTAATTTTTCGAACCTATCTGCAAGTAGGTAATATCACTACTCCATACTTTATCTATCTCAATCGTTTGCAACGATTTGAGCAGATATGGACGCACCCCCTCTTTACTTTTTGCCGCTGCATTCGTTTTAGGATGACGATAGATAGTTTTTATCCTCATCTTTCTGCGTATGCGTGTGATTTTTTTTGCTCCTATCTTGATTCCATAGTGTCGTTTTACCATATCAGGAAGTTTCCTTACTCCCGGACATGGATCTTTGATATAGAGTTCATTCAATGCTTTTTCTATAGGCCTTTCATCGGCTTTAGCGCGCGGCTTGTAGTATGTGCCGCTACGATGTAACCCCAGCAGCTCGCATTGTCTTTTGCGCGACATCCTGCTCTTCTCTTTATCCGGGAGCCGGCGTCTCAGGCCTAAAGACCCGGCTCTTTGGATTTTTTTGTGAGCCACTCCAGTTCCATTTCTCGTTTACATAACAGGCTCTTGAGTAGTTCGTTTTGTTCTTCTAATGCCTTTTCTCGGCTTTTGGTTCGCTTGAAGATTTGTGACACCCCACTCCAATGCTTGTTTTTTCCATTGGCGCACCGGTTCCGGACTAATGCTGTTCTCGGATGCTATTTGTTGGAGCGTCTTTTCCCCTTTAAGGGCTGCACTGTAGCTGCCTCTCTTGTGGATTTTGGTCATATTGATGAGCGTGTCGTGTTTGGTGGTTATTCTACATTCATCCGTTTTTTTCGCAAGCTTAGCAGAATTAGCTCAGTGTCTTAAATTTGGGCGGCAGCATAGCTGACCTCTGTAGCTTCTTCAAAAATTTTCACAACGTTGATGTCATGGCGTCAGCATGATATAAGCATTCAAACTACAGGGTATAATCGAGGGGCAACTGTTCGTTTATTTTCGCTCGTGTCCTCAAAGACGTACCCTTCTCAAAGGGTACTAGAGCTGACTTTCAACAGAAAGTCAGCTTTTTGTGTTGAGCTCATTCCACAAAGTAAGACGAAGAGCCAAAATCTATAAAATTGGATTGACAAGCGCACATGTAAATGTTATTAACAAAACATGTTCTTGAGACGGTGGTCTAAAAGGGGATTTTTGCTAACGAAGAAAGCTTTAGCAGACCTCTACCACGTGCGATGCTTGAGTTCGCAATAGTCCTATCGGTCGACGGGGAAAGAACGAAGAATAGCAAAAATTATTTACTGTAAAAATCACCCTCAAAAACCTCAGATATATCAAAATAAATTAAGGCATCTACTCATCAAGACATCCCTTTAGCATATAGCAGTTATAAAGAGAGTTATAGGAATGGCATCCATCATCGGCCTGAGCCGAATTACAAACTGACATTCGATTTTAATTAAAACTACAAAAACATTCATCACTATGTTGAACAAGTCCACATTATTCGCGATAGTGCTTTTGGTAGCGGGGCTTAATGTCCAAGCAGAGCCACAGCAAGCTCCTCAAAAAGATGTAGGTTTTGCAGAGTATTATCTGAAAGAGTTTGAGGCGGAGGTGAAGCGAGCCCAAGGCAGTGCCAACACCATGTACCGCAATAAGAATGAGGCGCTCAACCGTATTCAGAAGCTCATGCAAGCCTATCCGGAAGACCCGGCCGTGCAAGCGCTTTACGAGAGAGCCCGCACCGCACTCATGATGAGCAAGGGTAATTACATGCCCATTACCCCTGCAATGGTAGCCTATCTCAACAATGAGAAAGACTTGAGGGAGAAATACGCCAAGCTCAGCCAAACCAAGTGGGCAGAGCTGCAGCAAGGGAGAGAGATGCTCACGCAAGTGTTTCCCACGGCAGATCCATTAAAGACCACGGCGGATGCCTCCCCCATCGGCAAAACGGTGGTGCTGCACGGGGTAATGTACCCCGACAACCAATTTGTAGGAGCCACCGGTGAGTATATTGCCGTGGGCAAACCCTCCACAGGGTTCTACTTTGTCAACATAGGCGGGCGAGAATGGCTCGGGCCGTATGAGGCCATCAAACGATTCCGTCGAGAGGTAGACGGCAGCTTGGGAGAAAGCCACAACTTCAGCATATTAGGCACGGTACAAGGGCCGGTGATGGAGATACCCGGCAACCGCCGCGTGACTATGGCATGGGGCTGGATAGTAGAGCCTGAGGCACTTTACATCGACGGACGTATCGTGGCCACCTTTGATGCAAACCATGACAAAGGAGGCTCTTATGTGGAGGAAGATAAGGTAGCCGCCATAAAAGAAGGGTGGTACACGGAGAAAAGCGTGCCGGAGGATGCGACGCCGGAGCGAGTGATGGAGATTTTTCTTATCGCCATTAAGGAGAAGAACTACGAGCTCTACGAGCAATGCATTAACCCCGAGCGCCGCAAGACGGAGACCGGGAAGTCACTATTGCGCTACCACTGGGACCTGCACCAAGAGCGCCTACACGGCGAGTATGTGCACGCCACATTCAGCGATACCAAGATTACCGTAGCTAAGGGTTTTGATGATCAGAATGACTTGGAGAACTTTTTTTTAGATGATGCACAACGAGACCAGCTCACTAAGATGCAGGGTGAAAAAGTAGAATACGCCACCGTACAAAGCCAAGCATACGATGCCAACGGCAAACAAATCGGTGTAAAACATGCTCACAAGCTCATTCGCAAAGGCGGAGGGCGCTGGTATGTGGATGACTATGCTATCAGATTCTGATTGTAGACAAACTCTTACTTTTGTACGACACCATGAAAACAACACACAATTTTTTAGGTCTTGCACTTGGTGGGCTGATGATGGTTGCCCCCACCCAAGCGCAATCCGCGGGCTACGATTTCACGCAGGATGATGCCCCCGCAGGCTACGACTTTACTGATGAAGAAGCCGCGGCAGATGCCGCAGCTGTCGCCGAGCAACATAAGAAAGAGCTTCAAACACTCATATACAACGGCGCACAATATCTCTCCGCTTGCCGCAAAGCTTACCAAGAGGACATCGTATGGCCGGTATCTGCCTGTTGTGATGGCATCATTGGTAATGAGGATTTTGTGCAGTGCATTAAGGACCCCGTACCGGCAGATTTGCACCGAGAAGCCATCAGCAAAATAATGGGCAAGCACCCCTACTCTACAGAGACGGGGCAATTTAGCGAGGGTGTGCTCTCTCGCGCGACGCTTACGCAGGCCAAGCCCAACCTGACCCCGCAACAGTACAAAGATATCGAGCATATGATTACTCGAGCCGAGGCACTGATGAAGTGGTTTAGTGGCCCCTTTGCCAAAGCCTGCGCCGTGCACGATTATAACTACATGAAAGAGGTGCAGCAAGTGGCGCGTTTCAAAGAGTATCTCAAGACGGAAGATATTGAAGAGGCAGATATAGCCTATTACGCCATGATGGATGCCTACTGTGGCAACTTTGCCTCGAGGCGCGTAGATAAAGCATGCACCACATTCCATGGAGATCCACGCCGATACAGCCACGAGTTCTTCCGCCATTTCCACAACGACATCAGCCAAGAGGAACGCGACAACTGGCTTAGTTTTGCCGTGTTGGGAGGTAGTGTTCGCGGGCGATACAACGGTCCGACCTTCGGTATGGAGACCCGTTTTATTCACCGCGGGCTCTACGACCCGTACATGTATTTCGATATTCGAGGGGGCAAAGTCATGTATGCAGCCACTCCCGAGGCCGCAAAAATGGCTTGCTACATGCGCCACTTCGAGACATGGTCCACCAATAAAATTACGGCGATGGAAGACCGCGCATTCAACGCGCGCTCTTTGGTACGAATGGCGTCAGATGATTTTTTTGCAGGTGTAGCCCAATCGGCCGCCGAAATAGTAGTGAAAGAAGATTCCGATTTTAAGTATGCCGTATCAAACCGAGCGCTCTATGCGCTGGATAAGCTGGTCTCAATGGATGACGAGATACTGGGGCTTCATGAGCACCTGAAGAAGAACTCCAATTTCGTGAAAAACCGCGCTCACTATAAAGCCCACGGGGGGCTGCTGAGGCAGATCCAGCGGCATGTGGATTCTACCAACAACCTGTTGGACTCCATGCACAAAACGGCTAAACGCCACGTACCCGAGAGCGATGCATCCCGCAGCACCAACTAATTAACCCACCATCTTACCATACACAGCCTCTGCCGTAATACATGGCAGGGGCTTTTTGTATTTGAGCCCAAGCAGTTTCGAACATTCACCGCAAAAAAACCTCTATTTGGCAGGCGTATTGTACACAAGCTCAGCGTTTTGCAATGATACATCATTCTGCAGCGTGCGCATGGACAATTCTTCTGCGCTGTCAGAAGCAGGACATTTTCTACGTTTTTTATTCTCGGTCGCTTGATAAATCGAGCAAAGCATGGTATAATGCAGACGTACATGAGAACTCCCGAATTAAGAAAATTTCTCGGCTGGGATAAACCGGCCATCGAGCTTGTAGCAAAGCGCCTATACTCTCTCTTAACCCACCCGGACACACAGATGGCGAACCAATATCGCCGTGCTACGGTGGTAGTGCCCACCTCCGGCAGTGGGCGGCGCCTGCGAGAATATATGGCGGAGCTTTCTAAAGAACGCAACGGCAAGCCCATTCTCATGCCGAAAATCACATTGGCAGGCCAACTCATACCGAGCGAGGGGGTACATGTAGCGACAGAAACGGAAACGACAGCGGCGTGGCTTCAACTTCTCAACACCACGAATGAGAATGAACTCGAGCAATACGCCCCGCTCATCCCCCGCCGGCCGGAGTTTCAATGTGAACGCTGGGCAGTCGCAGTAGCACACAAACTCATCGGCCTGAGAGACCGTCTCGAAAAAGAGGAAGTAACGCACGATCAAGTCACCGGCTTGCTGGCCAAAAGAGAGCAAATAATCACAGATAAGCTGAAAGCTCTCGCAAATGAGAAAAAAACGGAGAGGGCGGACCTGACGGCTCAACGCAAAGTCATGCAGAATGAACAGCAGAGGTGGAGCAAGCTGGGGCAACTGTTCCGTAATGTTGATGAACTCATTGCTCAACGTTTCCCCGGAAAGATACCGGCAGAGCAATACCGCGAGGAGCAAGTCGCCCATCCCACCTGGCAGGGACAAAGTAGGGTTCTCATACTCGCCTGCGTACCTGAGCTTTCCCCCCAATTGCAACGTTACCTGAGCAACTTACACGGTAAAAATGGTGGTAGGGTTGAGGTGTGGGTGCATGCCCCCGAGCAAGAAAAGCAGAATTTCGATTTCATCGGTCGCCCGAAAGAGTCCGCTTGGCTTAATCGAGAAATCAGCATTCCTCATGCCTTTGTCTACGCAGATGAGAAACAAGAGGAGGTCGATAACGCAGCCTCCACGATTCATTTGGTAGATGATGAAGAGAGCATGGCCGGAGAAACGCTCCGTCTGGCTGCAGGCTGTGCTTCGCGAGATGTCGTACTATCTGTGGCAGACGAGGAGTTTGCCCCGGCTATCGTGAACACATTTGCCCGGGAAGGATGGACGCTCAGTATACCCGAAGGGCGAAAGGTCCTCAGCACCGATATGGGGAGCTTGTGCACCCAGTTGGCAGATGCCTGTGAGGCGCGTGAGAAGTTACCTATTTGGGAGGCTGAAACAGGTGCAATAAATAACAATAACACTCAGGGGTTGAACACATTCACGGCACTGCTCTGCAACACCGCACTACAACAAGCCTTGACCAAGGATGCAGCTACGCTTATCGGCATGCAGCGACACATAGAAAGCATCCGCATGCTTCTGCTGCCCGGTAGTGAAACAGCACTGCTGCAAATTCTTAAGGAAATTCCCGGCGTGAGCAATGGGTACAAATCCATCACCATGCTCAACGAAAGGCAAAACTCTGCATACTACAATTTCGCCAAAGAAGTATCTGAGCTTCTCGATAACTTGGGTAGTGATAAGATAGCCACCACCCTACAAAATCTGGCAAAGAAACTGCAGAAAAGCCACGCTTCCGGCAGCACAAAAAAATTAGCAGCAGGCATTGCCGAACAAATGAAAGCGTGCGCCGAGTTGCACGCGGAGTTACCGTCTGCTCGCTACACCATTGAGTTGCTCCGCCACAGAGTAGAAGAACAATCGGCAGCGTGCCCCTTTGCCGACGCTTCTCGCAGCGTGGGCGACCTACTGGGCTGGCGAGAGCTTGCCTATGCCCGTGGGCAACGCGTTATTCTGGCAGCCATGCATGATGGTTGCATCCCGGAGCCGGTACAAGAGGATGATTTTTTGCCGGAATCCCTATGCGATGAGCTGGGCATCCGTCATGAAAAGTTCCGCACCGCGCGAGATAGCTACCTGCTGACCTCCATTCTGGCATGCCGACAGCAAGAAAACGAGCGAGTAGATTTTGTGCTGGCGAGGCAAAAGAAAGACGGTTCGGTACCGGCGCCATCCTCCCTTCTCATGCGCTGTGGAGATGAGCTACCCAAGAGAGCCCGAACCCTCTTTGCGGAAAGCAAGACACCCCGCCGATTACCGGTTGCAGTCCCCTGCCCGCTGCGCCGTGCAGAATCCGCTAAATCCACCATCGCACCGGGTGAGTTGGAATCCATCAGCACGATTGCTCCCGGCACGCAAAATCCATTTACTAAGTGGCATACAGACGAGCATGGCAATCGTTACCAAAAAAGCTTCTCGCCGTCATCGCTTTCCACATTTCTGCAATGCCCACTGAGTTTTTGGATTAAGAATCTATTCTACATCGACCTGGGGAACAGCTACAAAGAAAACAAAGCGGAGCTGGAGAGCAATGAATACGGCACCGTTATGCATGCCATACTTGACAAACTGGTGGAGCAATTCCCCAATGAAGAAACACTTCACCGCGCCTGCCCCGCCGCCGCGACAGATGCCACGGCCGGCATAAAACACATGTTGACAGTCTGCAAAACCATAGCAGAGGCAGAATGGCAAGCCGTCTACAACAGCTCCACCTCAAGAAACAAGCAACCTCTAGCCATGGAAGTGCAGCTGCAGGCCATTAGCCGTACCTTGGAGTCATTTGTCACGCAACATATGAAAGACTTGGCAGACGGTTGGTACAATGTAGCAAGAGAATATACCTTCACCCCCTCAATGGAGCTGCCCAACAATGACATAGCCCGCTTCTCGATGAATGCAGACCGCATTGACCGCAACCGCGACGGGAGATGGCGTATCATTGACTACAAGACCTCTAATTCAGAGAAAAAGCCCCACAAAATCCATTTTGACGAGCTTGAAGAAGCGGAAGAATCCCTTTTCTGCAGGTTTATGAATGTACAGGGCTATGAATTCGGGACGGTATGTTTCGGAGAAAAGATGTACCGATGGAACGATGTGCAACTTCCGCTCTACGCCTATGGGTTGCGCCATGCCTCTGCCAAGGACCGAGAAACATTAGGTATCGGGGCAAAAGAAGACATATCGGCAGTCGTACCGGATTTGCTTTACTACAATCTCCAAAACAAGACGGAGAAACTAGCCGTATTCCCACTTATTGAAAAGGGGGAAGTCAAGCAGATTTCTACCAAAATTAAGGGAGAGCCGACAGCCGAAGAACTCTTCCGGTCGGCAGAGAAAACGGTTCAAGCCGCCATTCGCATGATTCGCGACGGCAAGTGTCTCTTCTCCGCAGAATCGCTGGAATACAAGAAGAAGCCATACTCAGCCATAGTAAAACCGGGCACCAACACCCCGCGCTTCGGCGCGCTTACCCTGCAAAACGACCCCCGCCAATTGTTCCTGTTGCCGGAGCTCCGAAAATAACCCCACCACCCCCAACTGTTCATAAGATGACTCAACAGAACAAACTCGTCGCTTCCGCACCGCAAGAATACCACGTTACCAGCAACCTCATTGCGGCCTCTGCCGGTACAGGCAAAACGTATCAACTGGCCTCGCGTTATATTACTCTGCTACTTCTCGGTGCCAAGCCGGAAGAGATTATTGCCCTCACCTTCACCCGCAAAGCAGCCGGTGAGTTCCGCAACCGTATTTTGCAAGCTTTGGCAGAAGGAGCCGATGACAAACGCGATACAAAAACCAATCGCAACGAGCTCGCCGTCCGCGTGTGGGAGGTTCTGAGCGGGCTCTCGGTCGTCCCCACCGAATACGGTTCATGGGACGTGGTACCGGCATCCAACCCCGTTCCCCTGCTGCCGGTCACGGAGGCCATTGTGCGGCTGGCCGCAGAGCAACGGCAATACCCGGAAGCGCTTTACAACGAGGACAAAAAGCTGCAAGCCTATTATCAATTCAAGCCGGCAACAGCAAGCACCTTTGCAGATTTGCTTAAGGCTATGGTTGCCGTGCTCAGCAAGCTACAGCTTTCCACCATCGATAGTTTCTTCTCCTCCTTGGTATCCACAAATAGCTTGGAGCTGGGGATGAACAATGTTTCCCCCGTAGATCCGGTGGAAGAAGACAGCATCCGCACCGAAGATATTCTGCGTTATTTGGATAGTAAAAACACGGATGAGCAAACGCGAGCGGACTTTCTCGAAATGTTCAGCCGAATCACGGAGGGCGTGGGCAACACCACACAAACCCGGATTGATGCCGACATCAAGGCATTTCTGCAACTTTATCGAGATTTACCCCGGGCTCAATGGGGCAACATCGATTCATTCCAAGGCTCTGCCGACTTTCGACCGGCAACGGATGAAGAAATGGAACGCTACAGCAACGCGGCAATGGAGCTCAAGGAATTGTTGCAACTCCAAGGGAAAGAAATGTTGAAAGCTCTCGCGTTCTCCCAATTCATGGAGTTGGCAAACGGAGGTATGCGTTTAAAGAGAAACGCCCATGCAGCCATCAAGAATGTGCCACCTGCCTCTGACAGCCGCGATACATCACAGCCGACACTCAGCCGCATAGCGCTGCTTGCAAACAGGCTGCTCGGCCTCGTTATCCCCTGCAAATTGCGCACTGCTGCAGAGCGCAGCGCAAGCCTGAAAAAGCTCATTGCCGGATACGCAGAAATCTATGATACCCGAATGAAGGCAGAAGGGCGCCTTACCTTTGCAGATATTTCGCGCATGGCGCAAGAACTCATGCTACGCAATGAGGCAGATGAGCGCTGGCTGCGCCACCACATTGCATACCGCATGGGCGGCAAACTCGCCCACTGGATGCTCGATGAGTTCCAAGACACGTCAGAATCTCAATTCCGCACACTCACACCGCTTCTTCAACCCATTGCCGAAGAGGCAGGCAGCAACAGCATCGACTTCTCCGATGTGCGATGGACTGCAGCCATGCCGCCCGAGTTGCAAGACAAACTTACCAAAGGGCATAAACACCCGGTAGCCGGAGAAAGTCTGTTCATCGTGGGGGATACAAAGCAGAGCATCTATGGTTTCCGCACCGGCAAGACAGAGGTTTTTGAGCGACTCGCCGGCCAAGAGCCATGGAAAACACCGCTGCAACCCGCACCCTTGCAACGCAGCTATCGCTCAGCCCCCGTCATCATGGAGTTCACCAATGAGCTTTTCTCGGCTCTCGCAAAAGTAGAGCAGCCCGATGACTCATCAGACGGTTGCATTGAAACAGCCCCGGTAACCTTCTCCGATGATTTCACCGAACACAGCTCCGCAAAAAACATGCCGGGTTATGTAGAGATGAGTTTTATCCCCCCGCCTGATAAAACAACCGAGGATGATGAAGGAGCCAGCCAAAAGACGCTTATCTATGACAAGGTAGTAGAAGTGCTGAAAAGGCTGACACTTGATGGAAAATCACCCAAAAACGGAATGAGGATTGCCATTTTGGTGCGTGCTAATGCAGATGCGGACGAGGTACAGAACCACATACGCAACAGCCTGCCGGAGCTCCCCACCGTGCTGGTCAAAGACAGCTTGGCCGCCGTGGCATGCCCCATGGGAGAGATGCTGCTCTACTTTTTCAAATGGTTGTTGCACCCGGGGGATGCAGCTGCACTCAATGTGGCAAAAGCCTCTTTCCTCGGCGCGCATATTGGTTGGGAATCTGATAAATCGCACGCCGAATGGTTACAAGAGCTGCAGGCAAGCGGTTTCCACGGTGTGGTTCGCAAGTTGCTCACCACCCTGCCGGAGAAAGATGCGGCACAAAATCGAGCCATCATCCGTTGCTGGGAGAACGAGGCGCTCTCTTTTGATACCAACGGCGGCACCTTGGCAGATTGGGTGCTTCATATGAAAAACCTCAGCGTTCAAGCAGCAGGAGCTGCCGGAGCTGTCCAGATTATGACCATGCACAAGAGCAAGGGCTTGGAGTTCGATGCCGTTATCCTTCCCTACTCGTCCGCAAAAGCAACGGATGCAACAGCAGACCTCAAGTACTTCCTTTCCGAAGACAATCAATCCCTTATCCTCCCCCCCGGAGACAAAGAAGAATGGGTCAACTACGGTAACACCTTCACCGATTTGGCAAGCCAATGGCAACACCGGCAGAGAAAAGAAGCATACAACCTGCTGTACGTAGCCATCACCCGCGCCAAACATGCTAATTACATCATCTGCCACGGTGCACGTCTGCTCGAAAACAAAACAGACAAGAAAACAGGCAAAATCACCAAAGAATGGAAAGCTACAGCTCGCTCCATAAGCGGGCTCCTCCGCCAAGCCTGTGTACTGATGGTCCCCCATGCTGCCCTGACGCTTGATAAAATCACCGAAGAACAAACGCTCAAGCTCAAAGGTGAGGCAGCTTGGTACGACTCTCTGAATAAAAACACGGGGGCCGCCCCGGTAACAACGGCTACGCCCGAACTGGGTACAGGCATCCCTCGCCGTATGCGTGTTAGCCCATCCACCATGGCGGCTGCAGAAGATAAGCCTCAGCAGGAGCCAGAGGACAAGCCCGCACGCGCCGCAAGGAACGGAGGCGATGAAGAAGGCGCGAAATTCGGCACGAAAGTGCACGAAACGTGGGAAAAAATAGAATGGCTGGGAAAAGACGGCACTCACCCCTTCTCTGCCCCGAAAAATGACGAGCAAACTGTGGTTCACCATGCCTTGCAGCAACCGGAGGTCAAAGCATTATTCACCCACAAACCGGGGCAAGAAGTGTTCAATGAGCAATCAGTAGAAGCAATTAACGACAAAGGCGAGTGGGTCTCTGCCGCTATTGACCGACTTGTACTCACGTATGATACAACAGGACATGTAGTAGCAGCACACATCATCGACTTCAAGACCAATCAACCAATCCCCCGCGAAGGATACACCAAGTTCGAAGATTGGCTCATCGACCACTACGCAGGCCAAATGAAAAGCTACCGAGAGCTCATCTGCGCCGCCTTCAACCTCCCCGCTCAGGCTATCAGCGTCTCCCTCATCTCATGCCCGAAAGGCGCAAAAGCTCAACTGCTCACCTACACGGAGGATAAGCTGTAGAAAAAATAAAGAGCCGGGCCCCCGCGGGATGGTGGCATGTTATTCTGTTATTTTATACATACCCTCTTGTTTTTCTTTCAAGAGAGACCTGAGCAAATCTCTCGAAGCGGCACACTCCTGACCATGGAGATAGGCGTTGTAGAGAGGCTCGGGAGACAGGCGAAACGCCTCCACACGACTACCGGGAAAAAGCGGCATGGTAACTGCGGCAAAATGCTCAACGGAGCATTGCGCAGCAGTCAGTGCCATCTCATTTCAAATGAGATGGCAAGCCTAAACTCCGTTAATGAGTAAAAAAAAGTCTGTTACATTGAGAATAGATGAGCTTGGCTGAGATTCAACCAGAACCGAAAATGATGTCAATTTGTTTATTTTGAATATGGAACCAATTATCTCATTTGAAATCAGATAGAATGAGGTCGCTGGGAGTCAAACTACTGTATGATAAGAGGCTTCGCAGCTCGCGAACAGAACAAAACTCGATTATGAAATTACATTTACCAAAACTACTCTGTGTGGCAGTAATGGCTGCATTTGCCATACCGGCAATGGGTGCATCCCTGACAGCAGATGATATTGTGACGCCGACGGAAGGCGGGAACTCCTACCTGAATGTCGGGATGGAGAACTCAACTGATACGTGGGCGGGGAATTTAGTTATCGGTGACACGAGCACCTCGACAGGTGATGTTGATTATGTTGGTGCATTCAATGATAGTTGGGGGTGGGTAACCCCGAACGGCGGTAAAACCAACACGACCATTACCAGTGGACTGAAGGTTACGGGTAGTCTCACGGTACAAGGCAATGGCAAGGTTGAGCTTGGGGGGCAATACATGGGAGGTAATTACACCGGGTTGGAAGCAACCGATGGCATTAGTGTTACCGGCGGCAACTTAACCAGCGCCAAGATTGTTACGACCGATCTCAATGTCAGCGGCGGCACTATTTCCACCAGCACCGCTAATTGCACCAGTGGCAATAGTTATGCGGGGGGGCCAAAACAATCTTACATCAAAAACAGCCTTACCATAAGTGGGGGGGCACTCTCTTTCGGTTACACAGCCAATGTGCAAGGTATCGGCGGGGGGGGACACCGCATGACCGCGTTCGGTAACAGCAGCAGCTTTACCATGAATCAAACGGGTGGCACCATGCGCGTGTATGGTGATATGGATTTGAGAGCCGGTTCTACCATCACGCAAAAGGAGAATGGCGGGCTGATGGTTCTGCGCGATACCATCTATATGGGCAACAGTGGTACTACTACCTTCAATCAAAGCGCCGATGCCGCCAAGTTGGTAATCGGGCGCTTCGAAAGCACCTCGAAATATTACGAAAACCACTTTGTCATTAACCAAAGTGGCGATGGGTTAATTCATCTTGCCTATGGCAGCAACTTGGCAAAAGAGGGCACCATCACGTTGAACCAAACCGGCGATGGCATCATCAACCTCGGTGGCGGACACGATACCGGTCTGACCGGCGCATTACCCTCCAGAGGTTATGCGTTGGACACCCCGGACACAGCCGTAAGCTCAACATCATTCGAAGGTAAAAACACTACCTACAACATCGACCAAACAGCAGCGGGCACCATAAACGTTAAATCTAATGCCGCCATAACGGCGGAAACGGTAAATGTAGGCAAAGATGCCACGCTGAATGTAGATGGTCATGTTACCATAACCGGCAAAGCAAGCTTGGACGGCACGGTAAATGTGGGTGCTACGGCCAGCTTCACTTTGGCAGAAAGCAGTGATATGGTTGTAACAACAAATCTGGGGCTTGCAACCGGTAACAGTATCAGCTTCTATATCGATGATGTTACAGGCAACGGCAACATGCAAATGAGCGACGAAGGCAACTTGGCATTTACGGGTGGCAGCCTGGAGCTGAACCTGACAGACGCAGCGTTGACGCAAATGGCAGCCGAGGCCCATATGGAGGGCAAGGAGTACCACATTACCCTCATCGATAATTTGAGCGATGCTGATGTTGTTGAGTTGGAGACCATCATCAACGATGCTTTAACGCTCGAGGAATACTATGCCGAGCTGCCCGTAACCTTGGCAGATGCCACCGCAGCCCCCATCACCATTGAGAGCACGGAGCTGATTTTGGAAGACAACGCGTTGAAAGCCGTGGTGATTGCCACGAATCCCAACGTGATTCCCGAGCCGACAACGGCCACGTTGAGCTTGCTGGCTTTGGCAGCCTTGGCTGCTCGACGCCGCCGCAAGTAAGTCTCTGTTGTTGACAGATTTGAAAAGCAGCCGCTGTTCGGTAATGAACAGCGGCTGCTTCTTTAGGCTCCCGTTAAATTGAGAGCGTGTTTGAATGACGCATTGATATATCCCGTGGTCACTTTCGGCGTCGGCGGGAGGCCAAGGCACAGAGGGCCAGCAGGCTCAACGTGGCCGTGGTAGGCTCGGGGATTGGGCTGATTTTTGCGGTACCGGAAAGGTACAGGTCATTATCAACAACGGTATATGTTGCGTCGGAGACCAAGAGTTCTAACTCGGCAGAAGTAAGGGAGAATGTGGAAATTTGCTCGGCGAGAGTGAATGTCGTATTGCTGAGCAATGTTTCCAAATCGTAGCTACTGCCTTCTCCACCGTCAATAAGCTTGAGGTTAAACTCAATGCCGTGCTCCAAGCCTTCCATGGTAGAAGAGAATACGATTTCGATACCGGCGCCGGCCTCAAGCGATACGACGTTGCCGTAAATGGCAGAGTGCAACCCGGAGCCCCAAGTAGCTTCTTGGCCGGATTGAGCAGCGGTGGCACCGTCGACATTGAAGACCGTGAGGGAGGCTTCTTCGAGCGTAAAGGTGGAGGCTTCTACGCCGAAGATAGGGGCATCTACACCACCCACCATGTAGGTGGTATCTTGGCCGATGGAGACCGCACCGAGGGTACCGGTACCTTGCACGGTACCTTTACCGCTTATTTGGCCGTTAAGGGAACCTTCGTTGTTAATGGTGGCACCATCTGCCAACGAGATACCATCTGCCCCGCCGGCAACGGTCATAGAACCGGTGTTGGTTAACTCGGCACCGGCGGCTATATAGATATCGGTAGCTTTCATCTCACCTTTGTTGGTGGTATGGCTGCCGGCATAGAGGGAAATAAAGCTAGTGGCGGACTCGAGGGTTGCACCTTCGGCATTTTCAAAGGTGGCGCCATCGGCAATATAGACAGCGCCATCAGCGGTCATGGTGCCGCTGTTGGTTGTGGTGGTACCCGATGTCAGGTAGATGTAGCCGCTCACCTTCATCTCACCATCGTTGGTGAGGGAGTTTGAGATGCCGTCATCCTTGGTGTCGCTCGCGATAAGGTTGCCATTTACGGTCAGATCGGCACCGGTACCAACATTTACTGAGCCTTTAGCGCCATCGTAGCCTATTTCCATGGCACCGGAGGAAAGAGACGAACCGGTGCCCTTAACATTGAGTTCGCCCTCACCACCGGACATACCCACCAGCATAACGCCGCTGGTCTGTTCCACAGAGGCGCCACTTTCTACATTAAGGGCACCCTTGCCTTGGGCCCCGATATAGGTGTAGCCATTAAGTGCAGCAGAGGAATTCTCCTTAACATTAAGAGCACCGGTAGCGCCGGCTCCTTCACCTAAATAAATCAGTGTAAAACCTGCGTTTTCCGTACCGAGAGTCAAAGCAGCCTTGTCTGTCACCGTAATGGCACCTTGACCGCCATTACCCGTACCGATGGAAACGAAAGAGTAATGAGTAGACTGGCCGGTACTTGCAGCGGGCGTAAGGGCTGAGCTATCCATAACGAATTGGCTGCCCTCGCCACTGACAATGATGTTGCCGGTGCCGGTATTGCTACCGCCAATCATGAGTTGGTTGTAATAGGAATTGATTTTATCGGGTTCTGCCGTAATATGCACATTGCCTCCATTTTTAATCTCGAGCAAGCCGGAGTTATCATCGGGCGTGGCTGTAGCCGTGGCAAGCCCCAAGAACGCACGAGTTGTCACCGTACCGCCATCTACTATCATGGTGCCCTTGCCACCATGGCCGATGTAGATTTGAGCACCACCAAGAGCAGTACCCCCCGTGCCGGTGTCGAGTACCGAACCTTTATTGATAACAACGGTGCCCTCGTGAGACTCGAAAGGGATTTCACCACGGGTATTGCTGTTGAGCTTGGCATTGGTGCGCCAACCGCTCGTACCGTGCCAACCGTAACCGCCGATGAACAGGCTGTTCTCGGTATACACGCGCACAGGGGTATCTTCTGTACCGATTGCAAGGTAAGCATCGCCGGTGAAACCACCCACGGTTACGGTATGGCCCGCACCTGCGGATAAAGAAATATCGGAGGCATTGGCATGAGTATCATCGGCCGTTGTAATGTAATACGGATTTTCGGCTGTTCCGCCGGCAAGGAATGCTACCTTGTTTGAGTCGGAATAGAACATACCGTTGCCGGGGGCTGTCTCGGTGAAGGTTTCACTCGTGACTGTATCACTGGTTAAAGTGATGGTTTCTTTAACGGGCTGCGCATCCTCTGCATGGGCTACACCCCCGCAAAATGCGCAACAAACGCTTGATAAAAACAGTGTCTTTTTCATTGTATGTGTAAGCTGATAAAGAGAAAATAATTCTTCGCAGAACTCTTTTCATTGTAGCACATTGCATGTGTCATAACAAGCAGAAAACTTGATACGAATGAAAAAAACTTAATAAAGCCTTATTCAGCGAGTACCGAACAACTCGGCATAAGTTTTGAGCGCGTAGGAGTCCGTCATGCCGGAAACGTAGTCGATAATGTGAGAGAAACGGTAAGCAGGGTCGTCGGCATGGGCGGGGGAGGCATGGAGGATGGCGGACAAGTGGCGACCGAGGGGGGAGTCGGGCGTGTCTACCCATTCGAGGTAAAGCTCCATGAGTTTCGTCATGACGTTGAAGCCGGTAACCTCTACCTTGATAACGCTCTCGTGGCTGTAAATTTCCTTAACGGAGAAATCGGAGACTCGGGTATGAGAGGACGCCAAGGGGGAGTTTTTCATGAGGCTGCCGCGGAGGGTACCGCTCATGATGGAGGCGTAATGCTCTTTGAGGGTATCGGCGACAGCGCGTATGCAGGTACCGATGGTGAGGGCGCGGGCCATGCGAATGGCGGCCCGAGTGCCTGAGGAAGCGCGCTCGGCCTCGATTTTATCGCGAGTAGTGTCCCCTGCACCACAAAGCAACAGCAGGTTGGAAACGGCAGTATCGTAGCTGATGATGCGGGAGATGTAAGCGTCTTCAATATCGGCCACAAGGTAGCTGATATCATCTGCAGCCTCCATCAGATACGCAAGGGGATGCCGCGCCCAGATGTCTTGCCCGAGGGGGGAGAGGCCGCATTGCTCTGCCACCGTGCGAAAGGCAGGCAGTTCTTCTTCGTTGATACCGTATTTTTTGTAGATGTCTTTATTTTTTGAGGACGGTGTACAGGGGTATTTGGAGAAGGCACCAAGGGTGGCACAGGTGAGGTTGAGGCCGGCCTCTTTGATGGGGTCACATATACGGGTAAGGAGCCGAAACCCCTGGGCGTTGCCCTCGAATGTATAATCTTGGCGAGGGGTAAGTTTGCGAACGGCTGCCTCGATGGCCGTTTCTCCCGAATGCCCGAAGGGAGGGTTGCCGATATCGTGTGCCAAGCATGCGGTAGCGACGATATCACCCAAGCAACCGAGAAGTCTCAGAAAATCCGGGGAGAAATCGGCTGCGGCGGGGTCGTGCTCAAGAATAATGTCTTGCAGCTCCATGGCAAGAGCTCGGCCTACGTTGGCTACCTCCAAGCTATGGGTGAGGCGAGTGCGCACATAGTCATTGCGACCGAGAGGAAACACCTGCGTTTTGTCTTGCAAGCGACGAAAGGCGCTGGAGTACAGCACACGGCCATAGTCTTGATTATAGACCGAGCGTTTTCCGTTTTTATCGGCACCACCACCGAGGCGGTATGTGGAGAGAAGAAGTGGCCAGTGCATGGAAGACATGATGATGAAAATTGACGGAGCCGGGTTAGTCTGATATTTTAAGGACAATGACACCGCCTACAATGAGAGCCACGCCCAGCATGCGCATGAGTGAGGCGGTGTCCTTGAAGAAGATAACACCGATAGCAAAGGTGGCAGCAGCCCCCAGGCCGGTCCATATAGCATAGGCGGTGCCGATGGGAATCTGCTTTTGGGCCAGGTAAAGAAACACGCCACTGAGGGTCATGGCAACGGCGGCGGCGGCAATCCATAACCAGCGCAGCGCCCCCCCGAAGCCGGCAAGTTTCATGCCGACCGGCCATCCTATTTCGCACACAGCGGCGATTAGCAGATATAACCAAGCCATGAACTTAATGCGGCATAACGCACAGGTGGAGGAGATTAACCCAAGAGTTTTTTCCAATAGGCAATACGGCGGGCGGTATTGGCCGGATTGGGGGCACCGGGGTTGGTGCGCAGCTCGAAGGCTCTATCGAGGTTAAAGACGGAGTGTACATCTTCTCCGTACTCGGGGGAAATAGCGCGGAACTGATCGAGCGTGAGCTGATTGAGCGGGGTACCACTGCCCACGGCTACGGCCACGGCCTTGCCCACCAGCTCATGAGCATGGCGGAACGGCACCCCACGGCGCACCAAGTAGTCTGCCAAGTCCGTAGCCAACAACAGGGGGTCGGCAACGGCGGCTGCACACTTATCTTCGTTTATACGCATGGCGGCTACCATTTCGGCATTCACCCGCAGGGCGAGGTCAACGGTTTCAAAAGAGTCAAAGAGAGGTTCTTTGTCTTCCTGCAAGTCGCGGTTGTAGGTAAGGGGCAAGCCTTTTACGGCAACCATCACGCTTACGAGGTTACCATACAAACGGCCGCTCTTGCCACGGGTGAGCTCCGAGACATCGGGATTTTTCTTCTGCGGCATGAGGGAGGAGCCGGTGGTGTGGGCATCTGACAAGGTGCAGAACCCGAACTCGGCACTGCTCCACAGTACAAGGTCTTCACTGAGGCGGCTGAGATGGGTACCGATGAGGGAGAGGCAGAAGAGGGTCTCCATGATGTAGTCGCGGTCGGCAATGGCATCCATGGAGTTTTCGGTAACGGAGTCGAAACCGAGCTCGGCGGCAATACCGAGGCGATCGAGGTTGATGGTAGAGCCGGCGATAGCCCCCGAGCCAAGGGGCGACACGTTGAGACGACGGCGGCAGTCTTGCAGGCGGGTGACATCCCTGCCCAGCATCTCGACATATGCCAACAGGTGGTGGCCGACGGTGACAGGTTGAGCGCGTTGCAAGTGAGTGTAACCGGGTATGCGCACCTCTGCATACTCCTCAGCCTTGGCAACAAGGGCTCGCTGCATCTCAAGCAGCAAAGAAAGCGTGGTGTCAATCTCGGCACGGCAATACAAGCGGGTATCGGTGGCCACTTGGTCGTTGCGAGAGCGGGCTGTGTGTAGTTTGGCACCGGGGGCGCCGATGCGGCGTGTAAGCTCGCTTTCGATGTTCATGTGCACATCCTCAAGTTTGATGGTCCAGTCGAAATTACCTGCCTCAATATCGGCCAAAATGCTTTTAAGGCCGGTCTCGATGGCATTAAACTCGTCTTGTGTAAGCATACCGGCGCGCAACTGTGCGCGGGCATGTGCTATCGAGCCGGCAATGTCGTGCCGATAGAGTTTCCAGTCGTATGAAATGGATTCACCGTACTTGAGTACAAGGTCTGCCGTAGCCTGAGAAAATCGTCCTGTCCACATAACGCGCGGAGGTATACACTATTTAGCGAAAAAAGTCAAACCGTAAATTGGCGATACGATGAATAAAGGGTTACTGCACTACACCATCGCGAATAGTGAGCACACGGTCACCCAAGCGGGCGATATCGGGGTCGTGCGTTACCATAACAAGTGTTTTGTTGCCTTCGTTCGATAGATTGAAAAGAAGGTCAAGAATCTGGCGCCCATTGCGAGAGTCGAGGTTGCCGGTGGGCTCGTCGGCAAAGATGATGGAAGGATTGTGGGCCAAGGCACGTGCTATGGCGACACGTTGTTGCTCGCCACCGGAAAGCTCGTTGGGGAGGTGGTTCAAGCGGTCGCCGAGCCCAACACGCTCGAGAAGAGACACCACGCGCTCCGTGGCCTCCGTGCCCGCCACGGCCGTAGCAAGAGAGGCGTTTTCGAGCGCGGTAAGTTCAGGCATCAGCATGTAGTTTTGGAAGATGAAGCCCATATAGCGATTGCGGAAGAGGGCTCGTTTTCGCATGTTGAGCTCATAGATATTCGTACCATCTATATGTACCGAGCCCTCTTGCGGGGGCTCCAGCCCGGCGAGGGTGTACATGAGGGTAGTTTTACCGGCACCACTGGGGCCGCAAAGAAATACTTTTTCGCCCTTGTTGATGTGCAGAGAAAGCCCGTGAAGCACCTCGATGGACTTTTTGGCGATGGAGTAACTACGATGAAGGTTTTCTGCTATAATCATACGTTGCGTGTAAGTTCGATGTTATCAATAAGGCGAACATCGCCGAAGAAAGCGGCCACAGCAAGCAGAGCCAAGCGTTTTTCATCTTGCAGGGCATGCAGGGTCTCAGCATCGACAAGTTCCACATAATCCACCTTAACCCCGGGTATGGTGAAGAGGGTATCTACCACGCGACGGCATACCTCGTCTGCCGGGGTGCCGGTTTCATACGCAGCCTTGGCAGCCAGCAAAGCACGGCGAATAGCGGGGGCAGCTGCGCGGTGCTCGGGGGTGAGACGCACGTTGCGGCTCGAGAGCGCAAGGCCATCAGCCTCTCTCACAATCTCTGCCCCATGCAGCGTGACAGGTATATCTAAGTCTCTCACCATGCGGCGCAATATGGCTAATTGCTGGTAGTCTTTTTTACCGAACACGGCATCGGTGGGTTGCACCAAGTTGAAGAGTTTGCTGACCACCAGACACACACCGGCGAAGTGACCGGGGCGTTTGGCACCACACAACACGGTTGAGAGGTAGGTCTCTTCCATGGTGATGGAGCGGTCTGCACAATACATAAGCCCGGGGGTGGGCATAAATACTACATCTACCCCGCACGATTCGCACACGGCTAAATCAGCTTCGGGCGTTTGCGGGTAGGTCGCCAAATCCCCGGCATTATCAAATTGCACGGGGTTGAGGAAGATGCTGGCTACCACAATACCCCCTGTCCCTGCCAAGGTGCGGGCTTGGCGCATGAGGGAGGCGTGCCCTTCGTGCAATGCGCCCATGGTGGGCACCATGACAATGCGCTTGCCGCGGTGCTCTGCCAGCATGTTGCGCAATTCTTGTTTGGTGGATGCAGTTTGCATGATATGTAAATTTTCTTAACGCGTTATTGTATGAAAGGCCGCCACAACGGGCGACCTCGCATACGATAATTTTTTATGCCATAGGCTTAAGGGCTCAGGGCATGGGGAAAGATTTATTGAAAGCAGATACCTCTGCGCGCAGGGCGTCGTAAGCATCCGGGGTCTCGCATACTTTCTGTGCGGCCAAAATGGAGAGGCAGCGACCAATGAAGTCTGCAACATGAATCACATCCTCCTCTTTCATACCACGCGTAGTAACGGCGGGAGTACCAATGCGGATGCCGGAGGGCTTGTTGGTGGTACCTTTGTCGTAGGGGATGGCGTTTTTGTTAACGGTGATGCCCACTTTATCAAGAGCAACCTGAGCGTCGGCACCGTTGAGGCCCTTGCCGCTGAGGTCTACAAGGAAGCAGTGGTTGTCCGTACCGCCGGCAACAATGCGGAACCCGAGGGAAGCCAGGCGGGCAGCCATGGCCTTGGAGTTCTTGACTACCTGCTCTGCATAGGTGCGGAACTCGGGTTTGAGGGCCTCACCCAAGCAAGCAGCCTTAGCGGCTATCACGTGCATGAGGGGGCCACCCTGCAAGCCGGGGAATGTGGCGCTGTTGAGTTTCTTAGCCCACTTCTCTTTGCAAAGCACCATACCGCCACGGGGCCCGCGCAGGCTCTTATGGGTGGTGGTCGATACGAAGTCGGCATACGGTACGGGGGACGGGTGTACACCGGCTGCCACCAAACCGGCAATGTGTGCCATATCCACAAACATGATGGCACCTACCTCGTCGCATATCTTGCGAATGCGGGCAAAGTCTATGGTGCGAGAGTAGGCAGAAGCACCGGCGAGAATGAGGGCGGGTTTCACCTCTTTAGCTTTGGACTCGAGTTCATCGTAGTCGATGCACTCAGTCTCGGGGTTCACACCGTAGTGTACCACGTTGTATTGCTTACCGGAGAAATTGGCAAAGAAGCCGTGAGAAAGGTGACCACCACAGGCGAGGTCCATGGTGAGAATCGTGTCACCGGGCTTAATACAGGCATGGTAAACAGACATGTTGGCCTGAGAACCGGAGTGAGCCTGAACGTTGGCAAAATCGCACCCGAAGAGGGCCTTTGCGCGGTCTATAGCCAACTGCTCTACCTTGTCAACCACCTCGCAACCGCCATACCAGCGTTTGTCGGGGTAACCTTCGGCATACTTGTTGGTGAGGATAGAACCCTGAGCCTCCATCACAGAGGGAGAGGCGAAGTTTTCGGAAGCGATCAACTCGATATTGTTGTTCTGGCGATAGCGCTCTTCTTCAATGAGGTCCGCCAGCTCGGGGTCTGTAACAGACAGAGGTGAGCCTGAGGCTTTGAGCAAGCGGGGGATGTGGCGTCCACCCTCAAACTCGGTCTCCATCCAAGCCATCAGGATTTCCTCGAGCATGTCATTGCTGACGAAAGCTGCGGCAAGGCACATCACATTAGCATTGTTGTGAAGGCGAGAAAGAGCCGCCACCTGCGGGGAGCGAACCAATGTAGCGCGGATACCCTTCCAACGATTGGCAGCAATGCTCATACCGATACCGGAGAAGCATACGAGAATACCGCGATCTGCACGACCATCGGCCACGCGCTTGCAAACGGCGTTGGCATAGTCGGAATAATCGCAGGACTCCTTGGTGAACGGGCCGATATCTTCAACCGTAAATCCCCATGAGGTAAGGAGCTCTACGGCAGCTTCCTTCAGTTCCACACCCTTGTGGTCTGAACCGATGACGATGCGAAGGTTTGTATCCATAAATGTGTCTGTTAATCGCCTGACGGGCGAGATATTATCACAAACGGCGCGCGCACGCAAGCGCATATTGCGACTGTTTTTCATATAAGTGCGTGCTGCAAAAAATCACTTCTTGCGAACCATGAATCGGCGAGCGAAAGACTCGAGCTCGGGCACGCGGAAAAGGAAGCAAGCTGCGATATAGATACCGCCGACTACAACACCGCCGATGGCAAGGGCTGAGAACCGGGAGAAGAAATTCCACGCCAGGAAATCAGTGAAGAAAAGTTCGCGTATTTGCCAGCAAATAATGCCCAAAACAGCACCGGCGCCGATAATGCGCAACAGCCCCGGGAGAAGCACCGAGCACGCCATACTACCTAACAAATGACGCAGGTAGAAGAAATAGAAGAAGAAGTTGAGCGTGGTGATAAAGGCAGTTGTTACAGCCAACCACATAACCCCAAGCTCGAGCACATGAACAAAATAATAGTTGAGAGATATGGAGATAGCGCAGGCAACCAGTGCCAGCCCGGCAGGGGCCCAGGGTTTTTCGAGAGCAAGGAACACGGGTTGCAACACCTTCATGCCCGCGTAGCCTAACAAACCAAAGCAGTAGGCCCCCAACACCTGCCCCATCATTTGCGAGGCGGTGGCATCAAAACGCCCACGTTGGAAGAAAATGCTCACTATCTCTTGCCCCCACAAGCCCAAGATAACGGCAGACGGCACGGCAAAAAAAGCCACAAAACGCATGGCCGCAGCCAAATGCTCGGGTATCTCGCGGTTACCTCGCTGCAAGCTCATGCGCGAAACCGAGGGTAGCACTACCATACCCACTGCCACGCCGAAAAGGGCGACCGGCAACTGCCAGAGATGGAATGCCCCCGACAGTGCCGTAACTGCCCCGCCGGGCAAATACAGCGCAAATGATGTATTGATGAAAACCTGAGCCTGAGTAATGCCCGCAGCTATCACACCGGGTATCATCAGCATCCAAATACGGCGCACGGCAGGGTCGGTGAAAGCAAGCTTACCGGTTTTGAGGGTGAGACCCAGCTTCCATTGCGGGCGGTAGCCTTTGCGTCGCAAGGCCGGCAGTTGCACCAGAATTTGCGCGGCACCACCCAACACCACGGCAACGGCAAAACCATACAGAGCAGACGGCCCGAATGACGGGTCTATCATCCACCCCAACAGGCACCCCAACCCAACGGTGGTAAGGTTGAATGCTGCACTGGCCAAGTTGGGCAACCCGAAGATACCGAAAACGTTGAGAGCACCCATACAAAGAGCGGACAACGAGGCCATCAGGATAAACGGCCACATGATACGGCACAAATCTGCCGCAAGGCCGATGAAGTTCTGCGTTTCCACCCGCAAGGCACCGGCAGGGGCGCGGCGCTCTGCAGAGAGTTGCACCTCTTGGCCGGGGGTAAGTTTCTCGACAGACGACACTCGCACTAAGCATTGCTCCGCCCCCTCAACGGCAAGAGGCGCATTTAAGGAGAAAGCAGCATGGCAACGGCCATCGGCATCTTCTGTAACCCCTTTGTACACGGCAGACACCGTCATGGCGGCCGGAGCTTCGATGGCGGCAGGCATCTCAAAATCCGCCACGGCACGCTCCGGGTACAGCGATTTAATAAAGAGACCGGAGAGCAGAATACCCGCCCCCACAATGATGAGCATGAGCGATACGAGCTGAGAAACAACCTGATGCGCGATATTCCACGCCGCTGCGGGGCCGTTTTGCTTCTCTTCTTTGCTCATCACGCTGGTGAAGCTTTGAGAGAGCGCGCCTTCGGCAAACATATCTCGCAGCATGTTGGGCACCCTGAATGCGGTGAGAAACGCATCTAACGCGGCGGTTGCACCAAAGAACGCCGTGTATACAATCTCACGTAGCAGCCCGGTGAAACGGCAGCAGAAAATGGCTGCCGTTGCAATCAGGCTTTTTTTGTGGAGAGAGGACATGAAGAAATAATGATGAGGGACGCAGAATCAACGAACCTTGGAAGGTAAAGATTCTTTGATTTTCTTGATGACCCCACGCGCCAATTTTTCGTTGTACTTACCGCCCATAATAAGATAGGTACGAGCGAACTCTCTCACGGCGTCCTTGTACAATTTGGGGTCGGCCTCTTCAAGTTTGGCACGTGTTTCTTTATCTTCCTTATCCATGGTTTCGATAACACGAACCACAAGTTTAATACGCTCGAGGGCTTGTTCGTCGTGTTTCTCCGTTTTACGCTCGAGAAGAGCCAACTTCAAACGAGCACGCAAAACAAGGCCGTCGCTGAGGTCAATGCCGGAGTCGGGTTTTGTATGAGAGGACTCCACAATGGCAAGAGACTCGCGCACCCATGGCAGGGCATCTTCGTATTTCTCGGCTGCAATGTAAAAATCTGCTA
This sequence comes from Akkermansiaceae bacterium, assembly GCA_015062055.1. Classification (GTDB taxonomy): domain Bacteria; phylum Verrucomicrobiota; class Verrucomicrobiia; order Verrucomicrobiales; family Akkermansiaceae; genus Akkermansia. The sequence goes on along the minus strand of SUVK01000014.1, from coordinate 24,709 downwards.
TTTCTTTGGCAATATCTGCCAAGGTCCATTTGCAATCCTTCGCAAGTGCGGGGGTTGCCTGCATCATCTCTTTGCATCGGATCAGTAATTCGATACGGTCTTCTCCCTGTGCTTGTTCTGCCAAGAATGTAAGGCTCTTGAATATCTTGTCGGGTTCGGTCTCGTGCTCTAACAGATAACGATAATCGACAATAGCCTCAGTAATGGCACCCCGTGCTTCATTGGCGCGAGCGCGCATACGGGTATGCTTGAGTTTTTGAGCATTCAACCTATCTTCGCTGACCCCGTAACCTCGAGCAAAAGCATCGGACAAGGTGAGATTTTGCACACACTCATCATACTCACCCAAGCGGTAACAAACATCGCCGAGTTTAGAATAACACTCGGGCAAGAGTTTCTCGTTATCGGGCTCTTTGAGCAGGCATCTCAACGCAGTGAGCAAAGAAGAGTGAATGGCTCGCAGTTGTTCATGGGGGCATTTGTCATTCTGCAAAGCACCACTGGCATCCTCAAGTTTTCGTTTACCGGTTGCAAGACAATCCGGCCAATGCGCGGCTTCGAGCAAATTATTGGCTTCTTGGTGCATATCCTGCGGTCCGTATGTAATCATGAGTTCGGCCGCTTGAATAACCAAATTTTTATCGCCAACCAAACGCTGTTTAATTTGCTCTCTGCGGAATTTATCTAAGGCTTGGTATACTTTATTCTTATCTTCGCACTTTTCAACGTAGCGACGAACGGAGTTTATCAAAAGGGGGAGAGTATCTACCGGGGCATCCGAATGAGAAAGCTTCTCTTGCAGTTTTTCTTCCATCTTGCGTTGGAACTCGTAATCCTCCTTTTTACACGCAAGAGCAGCTATGCGGTCCAACCCCTCCAAAGGAGCTATATCTTCTATTTCCGGTACAATGGGTTTAGCAGTTTGCCACTCTTCTTCGTCTATCAAGCGACTGACGAGAACCCACGTGAGGCGTTTGCGTGTATTGGCATCTTGAATCCACCCCATACGAGAAGCGCGGTCGTTTGCCAATTTGAGCAAGTCGGTGCGAGAACCAAAGAGGTCTGCCATCAGCTTATTGAGCTTTCCGTTTGCCTCTGATGCATCGGCAACAACTACCGTTTTGCCCTTAAAATAGTCGGCAATATCATTACCAACGGCAAAATAACCCCACGTGAGCAGGCTTATCAATGTGAGAGATGCGGCTGCAATGGGCAAAGCATGGCCGGAACTTTTGCGTTTGGGTCTGTAACGACGATACATAGTATGAAAAATTGTTAGAATTTATATAGCTCAGGGTTCATGGTCCTCTTCCGGCTCTACTTGAGAAGGCAACACAGCGCCTTTATCGGCACAAGAGCGCAATTGGACATCGATTTCGCGGCGCCGTTCGTGATTATCGGGCAGTCGTTTTTGGAGGGCATCCCACACGATGGCAGCCTCGGTCCATTGCCTCAACTGGGTAAGGGCATATGCCCGGGCAAACATAGCATCAATCATGTCGAGACGCCAAGCATCGCCGGCAGATTCAAGTAAGCGAGCAGCTTCGCCGTATGCATCTGCAGCAGCCTGCACCTTACCTTCAATGTCATAAATGCGAGCCAAGGCCAGTTGGACTCGACCGAGGGCGGCTACATCTGACGAAAAGTGATTTTTTCGGATTTCAAGACACTCGGTAAGGAAAGTTGCTGCTTTTTCATTCTGCCCTTGGGCAAGGCAACAACGGGCCATTCCCTCAAGAGGCTGGGCGCGCATGGCGATATTGTCTCCACAACTGGCCAGTGCTTTTTCAAAATCATAATAAGCGGAGCCGTAATTTTCGCGTTGCAGGTTAAGCCAACCGCGCTGGTCATAAAGGCAATTCCAGAACACACTGTTTTCGGGTTCATGAGTAATGGCTACACCCTCTGCACGGTAGAGCAAAGCCAAAGCCATATCGATATTACCGTTATCTTGCTCGATTCTGGCTAAATCACGTAACGCCAATAACATGTAGGGCGCACCATCGGGAGAATCGGCCAAACGGTGCAAACCATCTCGCAACATGGTTGCGGCGCGTTCTTTGTCGCCTTTTTCGAGCAGGAGGTCCCCCACACAAACGGCCGCACCGGCCAGCTCGGGCAATTGGTTGGTATCTACCTCCTTAAGAGCTTTCTCGAAACATCGATTCGCTTTTTCCATGGCAACGGTTGTACCCTGCTCCCGGTACAAGCGCCCTTTGGTTACCATAATGCCGGCTACCAGTTCACGTCCTTTCTCCCCGAGAGAAGCGGCTTTCCGGGCATAGGCAGTAAGCTCTTTCTGCAATAACTCAATATCCGTCACGCTGGTCTGTAATAACGACAAGCGCTCAGAAATCAAAAGCAGCCGCTCATCAATTGCTTGCATGCGGGCATAGTAGGCATCTGCATAATCGTAAAAATATGCGGATTCGGCATAGCGTTTATCAGCAGCGTAGGCACGCGCCGTTACCAAGGCTCGGCGTACCCACAAAGAGGTCGCCTTGTCTTGTTGCGGTATGATTTCTCGCACTAAGGGGTCGGCATCCGATACAAAGCCTCGCGTGATAAGAGCTTGAGCAAGAGTCCAGAGAGCTTCTTGACGCACGGTTTCATCTTGAATCCACGCCAAAGATTCGCGGTGATTGCGAGCCACCTGCAACAACACTGCGTCGTCAGCAGATGATGCCTGCATAAAATGGCGCAAGTTTTCAATGGCTCGCTCGTTGACAGACTTTGTTACCTCGCCCGAGGCTACACCCTCGGCATAGCCTCGCTGCACGCCGAAGCGGTAGGAGGCGTACTCTACCCCCAACAAGGTAGCAACGCCAAGACCGATAGCGATGTATTTCACTATCGGTCGCAGGACGAGACGCCCCTCGCGGGGCTCTGGCTGATGATAATCCGGCCGAGAATTCATCCGAACAGTTATAATTCAGCTCATTCAGAATCAGGCAGATACCTGATCAAGATTGAAAGCAGCATGCACAACACGAGCAGCCACCTCAATATCGGCAGCCTCTACAGTGGTGGTAATGCGAATCTCGGAGGTGGCAATCATGCCGGTTTGAATACCGGCATCTGCCAAGGTTTGGAACACCGTTGCAGCCACGCCGGGATTGGAGCGCATACCCACACCTACCACGGAGAGCTTGGCAAGGCCGGCCTCGGTCTCGAGTTTGGCGGCAGCACCAAGCTTGGGCAGTAAGGCCTTAAGGGCGGCCTGAGCAGCACCGAGGTCGCTCATGTTCATGGTGAATGACTGGCGGGCCTGGCCATCATGGGCGGTGTTGGCTACAATCATATCCACATTGATTTCTGCTTTAGCCAGCGCAGAAAGGATGAGGGCGGTGTAGGCCACGGGGGCGGTGATACCCGAGACTGTAACACGGGCCTGATTACGTTCGATTGAGACGCCGCGAACAACGAGCGACTCCATAGCTGAGTTTTCTTCTTGCACAATGGTACCGGGGTTAGAGTTCATGGAATTGCGGACCTCGAACACGACGCCGAACTTCTTGGCGAACTCGACGGAGCGGGCCTGCATCACTTTGGAGCCGCTAGAGGCCATCTCCAGCATCTCCTCGTATGAAAGGACGGGAATTTTGCGGGCGTCTTTCACCACGCGGGGGTCGCAGGTATAGACGCCGTCAACATCTGTGTAAATCTGGCAAAGATCGGCCTTAACGGCAGCAGCCATGGCAATGGCAGACAAGTCGGAGCCGCCGCGACCAAGGGTGTGAATGGTGCCATCTTTGGTAACGCCTTGGAAACCGGCGCACACCACGATGCAATCTTCATCCAGAGCTTGGAGCACCAGCTCGGGCGCAATACTGTCGATACGACCGCGTGTATGGCTGCCATACGTACGAATACCGGCTTGGGCACCCGTAAAGCTGCGGGCCTTGTAGCCCATGTCAGTAATGGCCATGCAAAGCAGCGCAATAGACTGCTGCTCGCCGGTGGCCATCAGCATATCAAGCTCACGCTCGGGCGGGTTGTCCATTACCTCGTGAGCCAAGCCGATGAGTTTATCGGTAATGCCGCTCATGGCAGAGATAACGGCCACCACCTTATTGCCGGCATTCTTAGTTTCGATAAGTTTGCGGGCAACATTGCGGATGCGGTCTATTGTGCCTACGGAAGAGCCACCATATTTTTGTACTATCAGCGCCATAATGTTTAATCGTTAAAGGTTTCTATACGGAACACCGCCGGGTGGCGGTCAATATATTCGTTGTCAGCCAGTTCTCGCAGTACGTATTTGAGGCGTATCCACTTGCAGGCATGTACCATAAAGACGAGGTGGTTACGGCGCACGCCATTCTCATCTACCGACTCATTGGTAGAGGTGGTGGCCGAAATATCCACATCATACTTAGCAAACTTGGAGGCGATGGCCGCAATAACACCCGGGCGGTCTTGCACGCGGAAGCGCACATAGTAGGGGGTTACGGTTTCACCCATGGGCATCACGCTCAGCTCCTTGGTATAGGGCTGGAAGCCGGTGTGGTAATCCGTCAAACGGCATTCACGCATGGCCAACACAATATCGCCTATCACGGCGCTGGCGGTGGGGTTTTTACCGGCACCTCGGCCATAGAAAATGGACTCACCCACAATATCACCCTTCACGGCAATGGCATTGAACACGCCGTCCACCTTTGCCAGCAGGTACTCCTTGGGCACAAAACTGGGTTGCACACGCAGCTCCAAAGCATCTTTATCTGCATGGTGCTTAATAACTACCAGCAATTTGATGGTATAGCCGAGTTGGTCTGCCAACTTAAAGTCCACACTCTCCACGCGCTCTATGCCGTACACCGCAATTTTGTCAGTGTTAAGCGGGGTACCGTAGGCCAACATAGCGAGGATAAGCGCTTTATGAGCGGCATCCCACCCATTGATATCGAACGAGGGGTCAGCCTCAGCAAAGCCCAGCTTCTGCGCTTCTTCCAATGCTTGGTGGAAGGGCATCCCCTTCTCTTTCATGCTGGTGAGAATGTAGTTACTGGTACCGTTAATAATACCGGCGATATACTCTACCTTATTGCAAATGAGTGAGTTTTGCAAACTCTGCACAATCGGTATACCACCACCGCAAGAGGCCTCGAAGTAAAGCGGGGTCCCCTTCTCTGCGGATAATTGGAACAGCTCACACCCATACTCAGCCAACACAGCCTTGTTGCCCGTTACAACGGGTTTGCCCGCATTAAGAGCGGCTTTCACCAGTTTATAGGCCTCATTGGTGCCGCCAATCAGCTCAATGATGATATCAATCTCGGGGTCTTCCACCAACTCTCGCCAATCATCCGTCAGCAAGGCGGGGTCTACCACAACATCGCGTTTGCGCTCCGGATTACTCACTGCTATCTTCTTAACAGCAAAGGGAATCTGCGCCCGAGCCTCGAGTAATTCATAGTTACGGCACAGGGTTTCATACACCCCTGAACCCACGGTTCCAAGCCCTGCAAGGCCTAACTGTAGCGTGTTACCAATCATACGCGTGGCGGGATTATACAGTACTTTTTAACTCCACTCAAGCCTATAATTTGCTATGCCACACATTTTTAGCGTGCCGACATTGTCTCAAAAAGTTTGACATAACAGTAGCGAGCTGGTAGAATCGGCGCGAGCGCACGATATGAAACACATACTCACCCTGATACTGGTCCTATTCGGCTTATATACAGCGAACGCCGAGACACTTACAGCAAAGTGCAAGCATGTATTTGACGGAGATTCATTTGCTGTTATTGCAGAAGGAGAAACCGAAGAGACAGAGATACGGCTATACGGGATTGACGCCCCCGAGAAAGGGCAAGATTACGCTAAACAGGCAAGAGAAAAACTTATCAAACTGGTACGCAATAAACAGGTACGCATAGAAGTGCAAGGAGTCGATGATTATGGCCGCAAAATCGGCAAAGTGTATGTGGGAAAAACATACGTAAACCTCGAAATGGTAAAAGCAGGGCTTGCTTGGTATTATGAACACCATGCAAAAGAAGCAAAAGATTTGAAAAAGGCTCAAGCTAAGGCACGCAAGGCCCAAAAAGGGCTGTGGAAGGATGAATCCCCCATCAACCCGAAAGATTGGAGACGCGACCACGCAACAGCGCATGAGAAAAAGGCAGGTTCACCCCCCGATATCGCCACCGAGGGCAACTACTCCGGCATATGCACCAAGGTGAAAGACGGCGAAGAGTTTATCTTAACCACAGCAGACGGCAAAGAGTTGCACATTTACCTCAACGGCACCGATGCCCCGGAGCAAGAACAGGATGCAGCAGCTTGCAAAGCGGCAGAAGATGCGCTTGCGGAGCTGATTCTCAACAAAGAAGTACGCGCCGTTGTACAAAAGAGCGACACTCGCCGCAGTTATGCTGCCGTATATGTGGGAGACACCTACATTAACGCAGAGATGGTACGCCGCGGGCTCTCTTGGTATTCATCGCTGCATGCTCCCGATGATGCCGCCCTGAAAGCCGCCAACAAAGAAGCCAAAGCAGCCAAACAGGGCATTTGGGCTACCCCCAACCCCGAATCCCCGTGGAACTGGCGCAAACGCAACCAAAACAAATTACCCTAACACCATGAAAACAGCCCACTTATCAATAGGAACAGCTCTTTTATTAAGCAGCTGTAGCTGGAAACCCATTACCTGCAACCTGCACGAGTTGCTCAGCCCGCCCGATGCCCGCGTGGCCATGATTGATGGAGTTTACCCGGGGGCGTCCCCTTTTGCATACGCCGACGTGAGCAAAGACCTTTATGAGCTCAACGGCGTGTTGTATCAAAAAGTTACCATACAATACGCCGTGGCCAATCGCCCCATTATACGCCGAGTGGACGCACCATGGGGGCACCCGACGAGCGATGATGAAATGAAAGAGCAGTTCACCATAGACTCCACTATCCCCGAGGAGGTTTGGATGCAACCGGTGGGCACTTGGCAAGATAGCATCGACGGCAAAAAATATGTCTGCATACCGGCCACGCAATTTGATTTTAATAAGGCCAAAAAGACACAGAAAAAAGGGGAGCTGCATCAGCTGAGCGGTGTACCCTATCAAAACAACCCCGGCACAATGTCCACTTGGCGTTCAATTGCAAGCACTCCCTTGGCAATCACGGATATAGCAGCAAACACTGCGTTCTTTGTGGGAGAAGGTAGTCTATTGCTCTCAGGTGCCATTATCGCCCTACCCTTCGCGCCGTTTGTCAACATGGTGCAACAAGACGTACCTACTGATAATTAAAGCGTAGCCAACAACCGCGTTACACGTTCACCGGGTAAGTTACCCAGCTCCATACTGCCCATCACATAGGCAAACGAGAGCCCCGTTGCAGGCGAACAGAAGCCCAAAGAGCCCCCCGCCCCGGCATGGCCGAACCCACCGTGCGGGAAAAACTCGGCGGGTTCGCACATGGCCCCACATGTAAAGGCTGTGTGCTGCAAAAGGGTAAGATCATGCCCGCTGCATTGCGGGGTTTGCATCCATTCAGCCACATCGGGGGCAAAGGGGGAGTCCGGCAGCAACCCCAGCAAGGCTTGGTAAAACATGGCCAAACCGCGGGCAGACGCCACACCGCCCTTTGCCGGTGAACCGCTTTGCCAGGCAGCAGGGGTATTCATTTCTCGGGCAGTATTGAAACCGACAATGCTGTTGAAGGCGCGGTGCACAGGTGTAGTGGCATCAAAATAAGCGCGGTAAAACGGGGTACGTGGCATGCTGCCCACCATGCGGGCCGTGCGCAAATGGGCCACGTGGTCATACTGCTCTTGCGGCAAATGGCCGATGTAAAACTCAAGCCCGAGGGGGCGGCGCACCCGCTCTTCCCAATAATCGGACACGCGCTGTCCCGTGAGCTCCAGCATCAGGATATCTATCATGGGGCCGAATGTTTGCGGGTGGTAGCCGTGCAGCGGGGGCTGCCACAAGGGGGTGCTGCGCTCTATCACGGCACGGCACTGCTCCAAATCCACCAAGGGGGCGGGCTCTGCCAAAGCAGCAAGCCCGCATTGATGCGACAATAATTGACCGATGGTACAATGAGGCAGCGGAAACCGTGGCCAAAGAGCCCCCACCTCAAGCTCGGGGCCCCGGCAGCAATCATACAAAGCTTGCAACAAGCATGCAGCAGCTGCAGCTTTGGTAGCTGAATAAATGGGAACAAGTGTGTGTTGTTGCCACGGGGTATGAGGGCGGGCCTCGCCCCCACACAGAGAACAAAGCTCTTGCCCGGTTTGCCAAACGGATACAGCGCACCCCTGCTCCGGCGCTGCGGCAATATTCTCAGCAAATGCAGTGCGAAGTTTTTTCATTTGGCTCGCACGATGGAGGTAACAATGGCAAGAGAATCTTGCACGCGGAAACTGACCTCATATGGCAAAAGCACCACGTGGTACACGCGCTCGGGGTCATTTTGGTAGGCAGGGCGCGGGTCTTGCGCCAACACCTCTTGCATGGCAGCCTGCCACTCCGGCGTGGCCTTGGCGGGCATGCGGCATGCCACTTGCACCTCTAAGAGGGGGCGTGGCGTCTCGGTGAATCCACCCGTAGCCTCCGGTATACTGTCAGCGTACGGCACGTAGGGCTTGATGTCGTATATCGGGGTGCCATCCACCATGTCTGCGCCCGACACCCGCAACACCGGCCCATTTTCTACAGAGACGAGCTTCACCACCGAAAGCCCTAACGAGTTGGGGCGAAAGGGCGAGCGAGTTGCAAAAACTCCGATACGAGTATTCCCCCCCAAACGAGGGGGGCGCACCGTAGGGCTCCACCCCGCAGCGTCATTACAATGAAAGCCCCATATAAGCCACAGATGGCTAAACCCTTCTATACCGCGAATACAGTCGGGGTTACGAAAAGCAGGTTCAAAAATAATTTCACTGATGACATGCGGGGCAAGATTCCCTTGCCGGGGCACGCCGAATTTGTCTGCAAAAAGAGACTTTATGTGAGCAATGGGGGTCATGTTGACTCAATGCCGAAGAAGTCGCGCATCACCTGCTCATACACACCGCGTTTGAATGCAGGCAAGGCCCCGAAATCGAACTCTGCAGGTTGCACCCACTTGTAGGCCCGAAACTCTTTATTATCCAGCCAAGGCTCTGCGGCATCACTATGCATGCGGCAAAGGAAGTAGTACTGCTCTTGCCCGGCATAGGGTATACCACGCTTACGTAAAACGCGCTCGCGCTCTTCCGGCGGGTAATCGTAGCGGTAGGGGCCATGCTCGGCAATTACATTGTATTCATTGGGGCGAAAACCGGTTTCTTCCATTCCCTCGCGACAAGCAGCACTGATGGGCGACTCTCCCTTTTTGATACCGCCCTGCGGGAATTGCCATGCCCCCGCAGGCTTGACACGTTCACACACAAGCACTGTACCATCAGCACGTTGGTAAATAATGGCGGCGTTCGGCCGATATAACTCCGTTGTTTGTGGCATATCTGAATGTTTGACGCAATATAACACAGCAACAGCACTTTGGCAAGCTTCATTTTTTACGCACCCCGCTATACCGTCATGCAAACAGATAGAGCTTGTCAGTCGGCGGGATTGGTGATACAATGCGCGCCATGCGTATTTTGGCTCTGATATCATGCATCTGTTCACTTTTTGTATTGTGTAACTGTCAACCCTCTTATGCGGGTAGTACTTATCGATACGGAGGAGCACCGGTTGTCCACAGCCAAACGCCTATTCCTCAGACAAACAATTACAGCTATACCCAAACCCGCAACAAGCTGGTACCTTCTCGCCCGTTGGCTCAACCGAGCAAAGCTGCCCCTAAGCCGCAATGGGCACAAGCCGTTTGTGTAATAGACCCGTATACCGGGAGAGTGCTCTATGGGCATAATGCCGATGTGCGCCGTCAGGTGGCCAGCACGCAAAAGATTATCACAGCGCTGTGCGTGTGCGATGAGGGAGACTTGGACCACATGGTCACCATAGAAACCGATGACAGGAAAAAAGGTTATTCTACCGGGCTGCAGGTGCGCTCCGGTCAGCAATTTACCCGAGGCTCTTTGCTGCAAGCCATGCTAACAGGCAGTTATAACAACGTTGCACAAGCATTGGCACGAGATACAGCAGGCACAAGCGAGGCCTTTGTAGCCCGTATGAACGCCCGAGCTCGCCGTATGAAAATGCATAACAGTCACTTTGCCAACCCTCATGGTTTGCCCGGTGCCCAGTATTCTACCGCCCGAGATATGGCTATAGCAGGCTGCCACGCCTATGTAAACCCCACGATTCGTTATTGTGTCGGCAAACAAAGCAGCACCTTTATTTTGGCCGATGGCTCGCCAAAACACATGAACAACACCAATAAATTGCTGGCCAAGTACCCTTGGGTTAACGGCATGAAAACCGGCTATACCGATGCCGCCGGGCACTGCCTGATTTCTTCGGGCTCCATGAATGGGCAAGCCGTTGTTGTGGTGGTGCTTGGGTGTCCCAATCGCAAAACACTCTGGTCGGAGTCAGAAAAATATCTCAAATGGGCCATGGGGGTAAATTAACCCATACAATTTAGCCATTACACGGCTAAAACCTCCCTGCTCTGCGCCCCGAGCACATGGTTGCGCCTCGCAAACGCACTATTATTACCACAAACCGGGTACGAAGACGTGCTTTTATCTTGCATTTCGCCCGCATTAACGATAACATGTCATGAGAGCAGTTTGACAACGATTCTCGGCAGACACCTCCGCATACATGGCAGCAGGCGAAAACAGAAGACGTAATAGTAAACGGCACCGCAAGGATTTGCGCGCGCTGTGGGGGTCCCTGTTTCGTCGCGACGATGACATAGAAGGTGATGATATGACCCACGGCACCCTCTACGAACCGGAGGAGGATGACATAGGGGCAGAACATGCGGATGGGTTAACTCGGCTCAGGCAAATTTGGGCACACGTAAGCCTGTGGAAGTTGGCGGCTCTCGTTCTTTTTATCTTGTTGGTGGGCACCTTATTCATAGGCGTGTGGCGTATGTGGAGGCCGCAAGATTTGAGTGATATCCAGGGGTATCGCGATAGTGTACCTTCGCGCAATCTGACGAGGCTCATCTGCAACAAAACGGCCGTTGGCGAACCTATTATCATAAGAGAAGATGATGTCAACCGCTATCTGCGTGATACATGCTGTATCAAACAAGACGGATTTTTCTCGATTTTTGCAGAAGCACGTGGGGTGGCATTCCGCTTCCACAAGGGCTATGCAGAGCTCGTTATCGAGCGTTCGTTCGGCCCCATCTGCACCCAAACAACCACTGTCAACATCTCTTTTTACGTAGAAATGGCAGATGGGCGTCCGCAACTAAAAGTTTCCCTGCACGGCGGAGAACCCATTTGGGGCTCCATACCACGCGGTGGCAGCATAGGGCGCATGGCTATACCGCAAAAGCACATTATCGTTCTTCAACCGGCATTAGAAAGCCTGTTGGCATGCTATCCCGATATCAAAAACGCGGTAGAACAACATGGTTATTGTCCCTATTTTGAAGACGGCCGAGTAGAACTGCGGCCCTACCCCTCACCTCAAACAACCACAGCACATTAATAATGAAAAAGCATATTCTCAATATCTGTCTTGCTATCAGTGCCCTCGGAGTCTTAAACTCCTGCCTTGTATACCAAGGGGTTCAGGCCTTTGTAAGAGAAGAATACCCGGGCTCTCGTCCGGCTATGGTTATTAAAGATGTAAACGGCAAACCCGCTAGTCAGAACTGGTTGCAGAGCCCGTCAGATTTACTGCCCCCCTCCAGTTTCCTCGATACAAAGAACATCAGCAAGGCAAGCGATGGCACCCCCTACGGTTTGACGACCAAATACAAAGACATCATCATTTCTCCGCACTTCCCGCATCATCAATTAGACTACACGGGGTTTGGGCCCGGCGACAAAGTTTGGGACCCCTACACCCGCAAACCGTTCTATATCAAGAGAGCCTATACCTTTAACTAATACGCATTATGGCCGAAGAGGACACCCAAGAGGCCATTAAACCTACTTGGTCTCAGAAAGTCGGATTATGGGGCTACAAGCTCTTGTGCGCAGTATTGCGCATAACCCCGATTAAACTTGTTGCAACCCTGGGCAAAGGCATAGGGTACCTGGTATGGGCAGCGATTCCCTCTCGCAGGCGAATCGTTGCACGCAATTTGCGTATTGTGGTAGACCCCATGCTCCGACCGAAAAAGTTGCGCACCATGGTACGCCGTAACATGGTACGTACCAGTATGAACTTAGCCTGTTCTCTCAAGACCGGGTTGATGACAGATAAGGAGGAGGCAAAATCCATCCGCATTATCGGTGCAGATACTTTCCGCCAATGCGGCAGCAATGGACATACCGCCATTTGTTGTATTCCCCATGCCGGCAACTGGGAGATACTGGCACGCATACGCCCGCACTTCAACGATGTGGAGCACTTCGGCTCCATGTATCGACGCATGAGCAACCCCTTGCTGGAGGAATTGGTTTACCGCTCTCGCACGGCGTACGGGTGCGAGATGTTCAGTAAAGAAGACGGTTTGCGCGCCGTACTGAAACTGGCACGCACAGGAGGGTTGCTTGGTGTGCTCAGCGACCAATTTACACAAGAAGGCCTTTTCTTGCCCTATTTCGGTAAATCTACAGGTGTAACCCCGCTGCCGGCCCTGCTCTATAAGCGATGCAAAGGCAAAGGCCACCTTATCAGCGTATTTACCCGCAACACGGCATTAGGCCGATGGGATGCCGAATTGGGGCGCCTCATCGAACTGCCCGAGGGATGTGATTCTCTGGAAGAAATTACCATGCAGGTAAACCTCGCGCTGGAAAAATGCCAAAACGAGAATATCTTAGATGGTTTCTGGATGCACCATCGCTGGAAATGCACGGCTGTCTTTGCCCCGCAAGATACGCTGCAACGCGACCTCATGGTAAGCCACGGCAAGTTACCCTTCCGCATGCTGGTAGAGGTACCCACATCATTTGATGAAGCAATATACACCATACCGGCATTGAGACTACTCAAAGCCAGCCGCCCCGATGCGCAAATAACCGTACTTTGCCCCACGGCACAACAAGCATTCTGGCAAACGATGGCGCCCACCGTTACCTACGTATGCACAACTGATGCCACTACAGACATCGCCAAACAGCTGGATGCAGATGAAATCTATAAGGACGGTCCCTTCGATATGCTCTTCATGCTCGGCGGCAATAAGAAGGTTTATAAGAAGCTTAAGAGCATCTTGCCCGTATTCACTTGCGCATTCGACAACAGCGGGCTCAAGAAGATACGCCACCGCTACGCGTCTACACATACAGGGCCGCCCCGCAACCGCGCACTCGATTATACGCAAAACATGATTAAGGGGCACATGTTGCAAAAGGTTGAGGCAGACCTGTTCTGCCCGACGAATGGCAATGCAGAAGCTACAGGCAACTTTATTGCCCCCTTCTCAACCTTGGGTGCAGCAGATAGCTGGCAAGAAGAAAAGTGGGCTCAACTGGTCCGGAAACTGGGGGGCGCCACTTTGCTTGCCCTGCCGGCAGATGAACCCGCTGCTCGCGAAATGGCAACTCGCTTAGAAATACCCTGCCTCATATGTGCACCCGAGGCCGTACAACAACACCTCGGCCCACAAACAAAGCTGTATGCCGTAGATGGTTTGTTACCCCAGCTGGCCGGTGCTGCCGGCTCCCAATGTACCGTCATTATGGCAAGCCGCTTGTCAGAGCGCTATGGTATTTGCCTGGGCGAAGGCCACCGCTACATCAGCAATCACACTCCCTGCCACCCCTGCATGCAGGGCAAGTGCGACATGCCCACCCCCTGTTCTTCCGAAATCACCGTTGAACAGATGCTCGGCTAAACACCGCTTCCCCATCCCCCCTCAAAAGCCACGGCTCACCAAAGAAGCCGTGGCTTTTATGCGTTGTATGGACAATGCACGACAAAACTCAACACCGAGTATGGCCGGAGATTTATCCGCCATGCTCAATGTATTTGACAAAAAATGACTTACTTTATCCATAAATACACCGTGTTGCCTTGCAAGCAGGCTATTTATTAGGTATAATGTACCCAACATGAAGGAAATTGAACAAGACTTCGCATTGTGGGATGAAGAGCCGATGAATGTAAGACAAGATGCTGACTTTATTTGGAGTATTGCCAACAAATTGAGAGGTGTCTATATGCCGGATAAGTACGGTGAGGTTATTATTCCGATGACTATCATACGACGATTTGAATGCGCGCTTCAACCTACCAAGCAAGCTGTTATAGATAAGTTCGAGTCAAATCCTTCATACCCCAAAAAGGCCATGTATATGCTGAGCGGTTACCGCTTCTACAACACCAGCCGTTACACGTTGGCTGAGCTTTGCAATGACCCCGACCACATTGCCGACAACTTTAAAGTCTACCTTTCGGCATTCTCTAACAATGTAATCGACATTCTGGAGGGATTGCGTATGGAGGCCCAAATCAACACAATGAATAAAGAAGGCTGTCTGTACTCCGTCGTCAAGGCATTCTCTGAGTTGGATTTGAGCCTTGAAACCTTTGATACGGTACGCATGGGTTACATCTTTGAAAACCTCATCGGGCGATTCTTCCAGAATGTGGATGCAGGTCAATACTACACGGGCCGAGATATTATTAAGCTGTGTGTTTCCCTGCTGTTGGCTGAGGGCTGTGACGATATATTTGACGACCACAAAGTCATCACCATCTGCGACCAAGCATGTGGTACGGGTGGTATGTTATCTACCGCCTACGACTTCATCCGCCACTTTAACGCTACGGCTGATGTACAGCTCTTCGGGCAAGAATATAATGGTGTTTCCTATGCCGTCGGCCTCGCAGAAATGCTCATCAAGGGGCAAAATGCCGACAACTTCCGCCACGCCGATACATTCAAAGAAGATTGCTTCCCCGATGTGCGCATGCGCTTCATGCTGGAGAACCCGCCCTTCGGCACACCTTGGGCCGGCAAAGACTCAAAAGATGGGCAGGAAGAAGCTGTGCGCAAAGAGCACGGCAAAGGCAAACAAGGGCGCTGGGGTGCAGGTTTACCCTCCGGCGGTGATGGGCAGCTGTTGTTTATGCAATCAGCCCTTGCTAAATTGGACCCCATCTGCGGCCGTGCCGCCATTATTGAAAACGCCTCTCCCCTGTTTACCGGTGGCACAGCTTCCGGTGAATCCCAGATACGCCGCTATCTGCTGGAAAACGACCTCATTGAGGCCATTGTGCAAATGCCTACGGATTTGTTCTATAACACCGGTATCAGCACCTACATCTGGATTCTTTCCATGAATAAGCGAGCCGAGCGAAAAGGTAAAATTCAACTTATTGATGCCTCCGGCATTTGTCACAAACTGAGCAAGGGTATAGGCAATAAGAAAAAGGAGTTTAAAGCTGAAGACTGCGCAACCATTACCCGCCTCTATGCAGATTTTGAGGAGTCCGAGCTCTGTAAAATCTACCCGAACACAGAGTTCTTGTACCGAGAATACGCTGTCATGCAGCCCTTGCAACGCAGTTATTCTATTACGGAGACAAGTATACAAGCCATGCTGCAATCCTGTGCGCTCAAAACGCTTTGGGACGCCGCAGCTGTTGCAGAGCTGGAGGAACAGGGTGCTAAAATTTCCGGCAAGGATAAAAAGAAATTGGAGGAGTTCTATGCGTCCAAACCTCTCTATGATTCTATTCTGCAAACTCTGCAAGCCTCTATCAGTACACAGAAATGGCTGTCGCCGGAGGCTTTTGCCCCCATTCTGCTAAAAACACTCGCCACAGTAACCTCAGATAAGAAACTGTTGCAGAAAATCACAGACGGTCTTTCCGTTATGGATAAATCTGCCGTTATTCAGCGTGATAAGAAAGGCAACATCCTGTACGATAAGGAAACCAGGGATACAGAAATTGTTAAGTGGGATGAAACGATAGAAGATTACATGGCTCGCGAGGTGCTCCCCCATTTGCCCGACGCACAATGGTTCTGGGAAGAGAACACTACCGCTAAGAAACCCGTAGTTAAATGTGGCGCAGAAATTCCCTTTACCCGCTATTTCTACCGCTATCAGGAACCGACGCCCTCTGCTGAGCTGGAAAAGCGCTTCATCGAACTGGAACAATCTGTTGCGTCTCGTATTGCGAACATCTTCCGTAGCTGCTGATATGAGGAAAATGAAGGATAGCGGTATTGCGTGGGTAGGAGAATGTCCCGGACATTGGGCGCAGCATCCTGTATACTATTATTTTTCCGAGCGAAAAGCACCGAATGTTCTTTTGGCTGAAACTAACCTGCTTTCGCTGAGCTACGGTAAAATAAAGAGAAAAGATATCAACACTAACGGGGGGCTTTTGCCTGCTAGCTTTAATACTTACAATATCATTGAAGATGGGGATATTATTATTAGGCCTACAGACTTGCAGAACGATAAACGGAGTCTAAGAACGGCCTTGTCTACCGAACATGGTATTATTACCTCCGCTTATATTGCGTTGCGTCCTAAGCTGGGTGTCAATTCGGCTTACTTTCACTATCTCTTACACGCCTACGATGTACAAAAAGTGTTCTATAACATGGGTAATGGCGTAAGACAAGGACTCAATTACTCAGAGTTCTCTAAACTCATGTTATTGGTTCCTCCGAAAGACGAACAGCTTGCTATAGTATCCTTCCTTGACTCCAAATGCGCCGAAATTGATGCATTGGTAGAGGATATTCAGGCGGAAATCAGCACACTGGAAGAGTTAAAAAATTCCATTATTACCGAGGCTGTTACCAAAGGATTGAATCCCAATGTGGAGATGAAGAATAGCGGGATAGAATGGCTAGGTCTTATGCCTGCTAAGTGGCGAGTTGTTCGTTTGGGGTATATTTGCCAAAAATTAAACAGAACAACCTCCAAGAGTGCGTCAATTCTGATTTGTTCTAACAGTGGTAAGGTTATATATAGAAGCGAAAAACACACAGGGTTAACTTCTGAAAAAGAAGAAATGTTTCAGGGCGTTGCGTCAGGCGATTTGTTGATACATGGCATGGATACATGGCATGGAGCAATTGCAGTATCTTCATATTCGGGAAGATGTACCACAGTTGTGCATGTATGCGAAAGCTCTGAAAACAAATCTTTTTTAGCGTACTATTTGCAAATGTTAGCGATAAAAAAAGTTTACAAGGCAATTTCTAATGGCATAAGAGGGAACACCAGTGACTTTAGAAGCTGGGAAAAAACAAAAGTGATTAAAGTAGCCTTACCTAATACAAGGAAAGAACAAGACGAAATCGCTGAATATTTGGATAAAAAATGCAAGGCAATAGACGAAACGTTATCGTCTAAACAGAAACAACTAAGGGTCTTAGAAGAATACAAGAAGTCCCTCATCTACGAATACGTAACCGGGAAGAAGGAAGTGCCACATAAATGAACATGGAACTAAAAGTACCATGTTCGAACAAACACAGCAGCAAGAAGAAACGATAAATATGCAAAGTGAATTATTCCCATTAGAAGATGCACCGCAGGATGGAGGGATAATTATCTACCGGAGCGAGCCGGGAGGTATACGTATTGATGTGCGCATGGAAGGAGAAACGGTATGGTTGAGCCTGCAACAGATGGCGGATTTGTACCAAACAACACGCCGCAACATCAACAAGCATGTGCTGAATGTGTATGAGGAAGGAGAATTAGTTGAGGACGAAACCAGCAAAACGATACAGGTCATCCGCACGGAGGGGCGGCGAGAGGTACGGCGCGAGATAACGCTGTATAATCTGGACATGATCATCTCGGTGGGCTATCGGGTAAAAAGCTTGTTGGCCACGCGATTCCGCCAGTGGGCAACGGCACGATTGACGGAATATATCCGCAAAGGATTTACCATGGATGATGCGAGATTGAAAGAGCTGGGGGGCGGCGGCTACTGGAAAGAGCTGTTGGAGCGCATCCGCGATATCCGCTCATCGGAGAAAGTGCTGTATCGACAGGTGCTGGATTTATACGCCACGAGTGCTGATTATGACCCCAAAAGCAGTGTAAGCCAAGAGTTTTTCAGCGTGGTGCAAAACAAGTTCCATTTTGCGGCACACGGGCAAACGGCTGCAGAAGTTATCTATGCTCGGGCAGATGCGAGCAAGCCATTCATGGGGTTGCAAACATTCAGCGGGGCTACCCCCATGCTGAAAGATGCCAAAGTGGCCAAGAACTATCTGACGGAAGAAGAGCTGAAGACATTGAACAATTTGGTATCCGGTTATTTTGATTTTGCAGAGATAGCAGCAAGGAAGCACCGCATCATGAGAATGGAGGATTACCTGAAGCAGCTGGACAATTTGTTGGCCGGCATTGGGGAGGCGGTATTGCAAGACAAAGGGAAAATAAGCCATAAACAAGCCATGCAAAAGGCGGAGCAAGAATACCGCATCTATCAACAAACGGAGCTTTCGCCCGTAGAAATAGATTATCTGGAAACCATTACCGGAATTCAAAAAGCACTGAATAACAGTAAAAACTGATATAGACTTACCTATGAATAAAGTATTAAACGAGAAATCCGATTACCAGCGGTACCTGTTGGAGCGCTTGGCCGAGAATGGGTACAAAATCCGCGAGGCCAAGACGTATGCGCGTCAATCTGCGCTGGATGAGGAATTGTTGTTTCAATTTCTGGAGGCAACGCAACCGGAAAAGATGGAGGAGCTGCGCAAGATATACAAGAGCGAGCTAGAGAAGACCATACTGGGCGTCATCAGCCACGAAGAAACGAAGAGCAAAGGAAGCCGCTTGGAGGTACTGAAAAACGGTATTGAGATAAACATGGTACATCTGGATATGATGTACACCAGACCCGCGACCGATTTTAATCAAGAGTTGGTGAAAAAATACCTCAACAATATCTTCAGCGTAGCGGAAGAGGTGTGGGTCAGTAATAAGGAACGAGTGGATGTGGTGCTGTTTCTGAATGGCTTTGCCATAGCGACCATAGAGCTGAAAAGCGATGCAACCAAGCAATCATACCAAGATGCCATTGAACAATACCGCAAGGAGCGCGACCCCAAGACAAGGATTTTTAAATGGAAGAGCGGTGTGTTGGTATGCTTTGCCATGGACACAGACCAAGTATACATGACCACAAAGCTGGACGGGGATGCCACCTTCTTTTTGCCTTTCAATATGGGTAATGGGGAAGGAATCCACACCGGCGCAGGCAACCCCTCGTGCAAAGACAAGTTCAGTGTCTATTACATGTGGGAGGAGATTCTGCAAAAGGACTCCGTGCTGGAGATTATCAGCAAGTTCATGTTCATCGAAAAGAAGAAAGATGATGAAACAGGCAAAATAAAAGAAACGATGATTTTCCCCAGATTCCACCAGCTTGATGTAGTGCGCAAACTACTGGCAGATGTGGTGGAGACCGGCACGGCACGCAATTATCTGCTGCAACATTCCGCAGGCTCCGGCAAGACAAACGAAATTGCCTGGTTAGCGCACCGCTTGAGCTCCCTGCATGATGCAGACAACAAGCAGATTTACGACAATATCGTGATTATTACGGACCGCGTTGTCGTGGATCGGCAGTTGCAGGATGCCGTGATGGGCATTGAGCACAAAAGCGGTTTGGTACGGGTAATGGATGACCGCTGCAAGTCCTCTGACCTGAAAGATGCGCTGGAGGGTAATACGAAAATCATTGTCACAACCATACAAAAGTTCCCTTACATTATTGACTCCGTTAAGGGGTTGAACAAAAAGAACTTCGCCGTCATCATAGATGAAGCCCATTCCTCTACCGCCGGCAAAAATATGATGGCGGTGACCGGCGCCATGGGCGTGGGAGATGAGGAATATTTCAACGATGCAGAAGAAATAATTAACGCCAAGGTAAGGGAGATTGGGAAACAGCGTAATATCTCCATGTTTGCCTTTACAGCCACGCCTAAGCCCACCACATTGCAATTGTTCGGCAGCCTGAATACCAAGGGACAGCGAGAAGCATTCCATATTTACTCCATGAAGCAGGCCATAGAAGAAGGCTTTATCATTGATGTTCTGCAAAGCTACATTACCTACGATACCTATTACCGGCTGAACAAAAAAATAGAGGAGGACCCTGAGCTGAAAACCAACGAGGCTAAGCGACAGATTGCGCGTTTTATTCAGCTGCATGACACCAATATCGCTCAGCGCGTGGAGATTATTATAGAACACTTCCGTAACTGTGTGATGCATGAGCTGAACGGTCAAGCAAAAGCCATGGTCATTACCGAATCTCGCCATGGTGCAGTGAAATACAGAAAAGCTTTTGATGAATACGTGGCCAGAAAGGGCTACAAGGGCATAAAAGCCCTTGTGGCATTCTCCGGCAAAGTAAAACTGTCCGGCGATGAGAAAACTTATACAGAAGTGGGTATGAACGGATTCCCCGAAAAACGCCTGCCGAAAGAATTTGACAAAGATGTATATCAAGTTCTGTTGGTAGCAGATAAGTACCAAACGGGGTTCGATCAGAAAAAGCTCTGCGCCATGTATATTCTTAAACGGCTGCATGATGTAAACGTGGTACAAACATTATCCCGATTGAACCGCATTTGCCCTCCGTATGAGAAAAAAACATTCATACTGGACTTTGCTAATGATTACGAAGAAATCGAGAAGGCTTTTGCCAAGTATTACACCACTACCATTTTGTCTAACAGCGTGACCCCTACGGCCATTTATGAGCTGGAGGCTAAGATTGATTCGTATTATTTCCTGAATCCTACAGACATAGATGACTTTAACAAGCTGCTTCATAAAAAGGTTAAGTCGGACTTGGATAGAACGCACATGATGTATTACTTGAAACGTGCAAAAAAACACATTACAACCAACTACGACCAAACAGAGCAAATAGTCATTGCCCAGGCTATACAGAGATTTGTAAGATTGTACGAGTTCTTGATTCAAGCGAGTTGTTTTGAAGATAAAGAGCTGTTCAAGAAATACAATTTCTTGAGCTACTTGGGCTCGTTCCTGAAAACAAGAAAAGAGGGTGCCGGTTTTAATTTGGACGGTAAACTCAAAGCCACCGGCTTTACCCAGAAAAAAGGATCCGTACATACAAAGCCGACGGTTCGCCCCAATCCCATGGTGAAACTGCCCGAAGCGGAAGGAGTCTCGAACATCGAGTCCAAAAAAGAGCGTTTATCTCAAATTATCGAAGAGATTAACAGTCGAATGGGCAAAAACTTCGATGGAGATGTGGTCATCAAATCACTTTTGCAAATGCGCGATTTGCTCTTAAAGTCCGACACCCTGAAACGCAGCGCAAAAAACAACACCGAGCGCGATTTTGAATTCTCATTCTACAAAAATATAGATGAGGTTCTTATTCAAGGACTGGAACAAAACCAGGACTTCTACACCACTTTGCTCAATAATGAGGAGCTCAAAAAAGAAGTACTCGGTATATTCGTTTCAGAAATATACACAGGACTCAGAGAAAAAGCAAAAAAGTTCGAGCCCCAAGATTTTGAGCCAAATGTAGTGGAAGCAGCTGAAGAAGAGAAGTAAGAAACAACATACAGTTTAGATATCAGACATGAGCGAGATATACAGCACTCAGAGCCTTATGCTCGATACGATTATCGTGCAAATCAATTCCGGGAAAATATGCCATTTTCTTTACTGAAAGTTACTTTTGTGCTAGATTATTTACCAACTATTAGATAGAGACATGACTGGACAAGAATGCAAATTTGTGAAATACATGGAGGGGTCAGACAAACGATTTGTCATCCCTGTATACCAGCGTAACTACGACTGGAAAATTGAGAACTGCAAGCAGTTGTATGATGACCTTGTCAAAATCATAGCAGAAAATCGTCGGAGTCACTTCTTTGGAAGTATTGTGTCTAAATACAATCAGGATAGCAACGGTGAGTACCTGATTATTGATGGGCAGCAGCGCTTGACTACCGTCTCACTTCTGTTTCTTGCCATGTACAATCTCTTGGATAAGGGGGTACTCGTGGCTGATGCTGACAATCTGAAACAGCGTATTTATGATGAATACCTTGTCGACAAATACCAACCCAAGGAAAAGCGTCTCAAGCTGAAGCCGGTGAAGCACGATAGAATGGCTTTTGATAAGCTATTTGCTGACACCTCTGAATATATTCGAGATTCGCACTTAACGGTTAACTACAACTATTTTTATGAGCGGATCCAAAAACGGGAAATATCAATCGATGACTTATTCCGCGCTATACAAAAGCTTGATGTCATCAACATAGGCTTAAATAGTGAAGATAATGCCCAGCTCATATTTGAAAGTCTGAACTCTACAGGGCTCGAATTAAGCGAAGGCGACAAAATCAGAAACTTCATTCTGATGGGGCAGCCCGCACAAGAGCAAGAGGATTACTATGAGAAATACTGGAATAGAATCGAACTCTATACCAGATACGAGGTAAGTGCATTCATCCGCGATTATCTCAGTGTCAAGCAACAATCTATCCCGCCGCAGAAAAAAGTTTATTCCATTTTCAAGGAGTTTGTCAGAACCGAGCACTATGAGACGGAGCAGCTTTTGGCAGAAATGCTGCAATATGCTAAAAGATATGGAATTCTTCTGGGAAATGAAACCTCTTGCAGTGTATTAAATGCCTGTATTAAGCGATTAATTCGCCTAGAGACAACCGTAACAAGACCTTTCTTCTTGGAAGTACTTCGCTTATACGATGAAAACAAGCTGACAATAGAAGAGGTTACACAAGTATTCCTGATAGCAGAGAATTATGTGCTGAGACGTAATATCTGCGATTTGCCCACAAATGCGCTTAATAAAATCTTCCTCATGTTACATAACGAAATAGTTCGCTACGAATCCAATGAGGACAACTATGTAGAAAAATACAAGTTTGCGCTGCTGGCGAAAAGGGACAAAGCCCGATTCCCTGACGACCGGGAGTTTGCTAGTGCTTTTGTGAGCAAGCCGGTGTACAACATGTACCCCAAAAATAAGATTTATTTGTTCGAACGTCTTGAAAACAGTGACTCCGCTGAGGACAAAGACATCTACCGCCATTGCGATGCAGGTGATTACTCCATCGACCATATCATGCCTCAAATTTTAACGCCGACTTGGAAACGAGAGCTGGGAGAAAATCACGAGTCAATTCATGCAGAATGGCTGCACAGAATAGGCAACCTTACATTAACTGCTTATAACTCGAAGTACGGCAATTCATCTTTCATGGATAAAAGAACCATGAAGCACGGCTATGATGAAAGCGGCATCCGTTTAAATATGTGGATTTCAAAAAAAGAGCACTGGACTTTAACAGAGATTGAGGAGCGCAGCCAGTTATTAGCGCAAAAAGCATTGACTATCTGGCCTATGCCTATTACCTCGTTTAAGCCTGCAGAAAAACAGATGATTGCATACACACTGGAAGATGCATTGCTAATGACCGGTCGCTCAATAGTAAGATTTGCATTCAAAAACAGCGAGCAGCCGGTAACAAGCTGGGTGGAGATGTATAAGAATGTTCTTAGCCAAATCTACGCCGAGGATAGAACCATCATTGAAACGATGGCCGCCTCTGATAATAAATACAGCCTGGAATCTAATTTCAGTTTCTCCGAAGATGCATTCAGAAGAAGCGAGCCCATCGGCAAAAACATATACGTCTGGACAAATAATGACACCCAGCACAAGCTCGGAGTCTTAATAGAGCTCTTCAAATTATACCAAATAGACTTTAGTGATTTGGTGTTCTACCTCCGAGACGAGGCTCCAGAGCAAAGTACGTTGCTATAGTACATAGAAAGCAATACTCAACAATGGTTGCTTCTCAGAGAGAATCACCGTTCACAAAAAAATACTCAAGCCTACGTTTTTCAAAACGTAGGCTTTGCGTTTTTATGAAGGTGCAAGAAAACGTACAGGGTACACGTTGTAATTGAGTGACACCAATCTTACACGGCTGTTTATCTTGTTCCACAAATGGAGATTCGCTCAAACGTGGCTTTATCAAGGGGAATTAGCCTAGCTACCGGCACACAAAACGGCAGGGTATCGATTCGTCAATCGATACCCTGTAGAAAACGGAAAAACCTGAAAAGGAACTCAGGCGATGGTAGCCACAGCCTTGGCGGCCTTGCTCTTGTAGTTAGCAGCGCGGTTAGCGGGCACTACGCCCTTCTTGGCGGCTTTGTCGATAGCGGAAGCAAATACGTTGTAAGCGGCTACAGCGGCCTCCTTGTTGTTACCCGTTACAGCCTCAGCAACCTTCTTGCGAAGGGTGCGAACGCGGGACATGACGGAACGGTTGACTGCCGTGCGGGCAATCGTCTGGCGGATGCGCTTCTTAGCGGACTGAGTGTGTGCCATAAGTAAAGATTATAATTGGTTTTTCGTTTTGGTGGGAGAGAGTTTACAGAATTCTTGCGCAATGTCAAGACAATTCATATCAAAAGTTTAATTTTTATTGACATCCCCCCCCACAATCAGCAGCGAAGAGGAACAAAGCGTATTGCCTCAAAAAAAACAGTCACCGAAAAGTGGATGCCTCAAAATTGCGGTCACCGAAACTTTAGCGGATAATTGACTAGAAAACAAGGCAAATCCACCATTTTTCTGCCCCAAAATGACAGCGAGCGTAGCGAGTCGGCATTTTGGGGCAGAAAAATTCGCCA
>SUVK01000068.1 GCA_015062055.1 Akkermansiaceae bacterium | reverse complement strand
GATTGCCACCGGCATTCGCCGCCCACTCCACCCTGCGGGTGTCGTGTGTTCGAATCCTGCCACGCTAATAAAGCAAAAGCCCCGCACCTTGTCAGGTATGGGGCTTTTGCTTTAAGGGTCGCCAATGGGAGTCGAAAGTTTTCTTTCGTTGTAAAATGTTTATAAAAAGTGCGTTATGAAAATAAGGTTGCAAACGAAAGACAAAATTTAGCTTTTTGTTTTGGCGATTAGATTAGAAGACGATTTAGTACAGCTACCGCAAACAGAGTCTTTTGTATAGATGCCTGATATATTCAATCTAACAGAACTTCTGGTTCCGGCTCTATAATTTGTCCATCCTCGTTTATATATGCCCAAACGGTATCACTGAATTCGATTGCTAAATAATCTTTTTCAAATAAAACGTTGATGTTATTTATTGTCCAAGAAGGAACTACTCGTATTTCTACCTTATTACGTATACCATCATCTAATGCGAGGCTTTGAATGACAACTTTGCTTTTTTGATGGATAGTGACACAAACAGATACGTTTTTCCATTTAACATTCAGCTCTGTGTTTTTTTCTTCTGAAGTTTCATTAAGCCCAACATCCTGCACAGTTTCAGGGTAACATGTCATGCCAGATAATAAACAAAGAGAAAATAATAATAAAACAGCCTTCATATGCACTGCATTCTACCCTCTAACTAAGTATTTGTCAAGTTATTTTTGCGCCCGATGCGAAGCCCGATGCGAAGTACGACCGACGCATATTGCGTCGGTCGTACTTCGGTGGTTTGAGAGGGGGCTTTCGCCCCTCTCTCAATTAGTAGCGTGAGGAGAATATTGATTTATAATTCACCGTTATGGGTTTCCCATATAACTCTGCTTGCAGCATTTGAAAAATATGGGAGATCTACGCCACTCACCCATTGCTTTTTTTCGTTTGATATTCCTTTAATTCTAATCCATGCTGTTCCATCTTTGTAAAAATTGGCAATCTTTTGATTTGTCCCTAACGCTGTTGCCCCTTTACGTAATACTTTTTTTGCGAATTCTCGCGCTGTTGCCGAAGAAGAACATCCGGAAAACCGAACTTTTGCTGAACGTGTAAACCAACATCGTATAGGCCCTTTTCTCTTTTTCGCATATTCAAAGGTTTGTCGTTTTACTGCAAGATTTAATATTTGCGTTACTGAATATGACTGCCTTTTCTCTTTTTTATCAGGGTTGGGACTTCCTGATACGCCACCATGCCCAGCGGATACAAAATGTCCTATGGGTGTTCCTCCTTCGTTGGAAATTTCCTTAATTTTTTGAGGTACTTTACTAGCTTCCATAAAAGTTGAGTTTGGGAATATCTCACTATACGCATTTAGCGAAGGTCTTCCGTTTCTTCCACGCTCTAAATAATATTCTACTTGTTTACCCTCTGTTTCTGTTAAATTACTTACGTCATATCTATCACAGGCTTTTATGCGATTCGGGTAACCGTGGTCTGCCGTATCTTCGATTGGCCATAAGCACGCCAAATCCGATATGTTTCCACTTATGGAACGTGCTAATTCCATTAACGTGTCGCCTTTGCGTGCTATTCTGATATTTTCATTTTTTGGGTCTTTTGCCCATAATCCTAAATAATCGGTTATTTGAATAGGATTATTACTATTTACCTTATAGAATTCTGAAAATTCTACTGGATCAAATTGTAACCATCTCCCGTGTTTTGCATTATAATATCTGTAGTTATAATAAATCAAAGATGTTTCTCTATCAAAATATTCAGAGGACCACTGAAACGGCTGATCCACGTCACCGGTAATAGACACCTCACCATAAGGAGTGTATAAGTAGTTCGTGCGGATATAGCCATGCTGGCCAAAGACTTCGCATACGTTCTTGGTTAGGTTAAGACCATAGGTGTACCAAGTGCCGTCCTTTTGGATGGCAAGTGGACGAGTGGAGGTGGCCTCGGGGAGCCCAAGTTATAAGCCAAAGCCCCAGGTGGTGGCTGCGGGCGAGGTCAATGCAGGCAATTTGCAAGTAACCACGGTACAGATAGCGCTGGTGCAGCGTGACGGTGCCGTTTACGGTTACTTGCTTGAAGCAGCGACGGCCCATGGAATCGTAGGCGCATTCAACGACCGTGCGGGTGTCATCGTTCATGAAGCTCACGGGGCGGTTTTCGGCGTTGTAGACTATCCTCCAAATGCCTGTTCCTGTCTTTATCATTGTTTGATTGCCACCGGCATTCGCCGCCCACTCCACCCTGCGGGTGTCGTGTGTTCGAATCCTGCCACGCTAATAAAGCAAAAGCCCCGCACCTTGTCAGGTATGGGGCTTTTGCTTTAAGGGTGGATGATGGGATTCGAACCCACGACACCCGGAATCACAATCCGGTGCTCTAACCGCTGAACTACATCCACCATGTTGTGCAGCTCAAGGTTGCGGGAGCATTATACAGAAAGGGCGGAAGGAATGCAAGACTAAATTTAAGGAAAAGTGAAGTTTTAGTGAATTTTTTATGAATTTTGGAGAGAACGGAGGAGTGAGAGGGTGTGATGAAGGGGGGCAACATCGTGCACGCGGTGAAGATTGGCCCCGTTTTGGGCGGCAAGAAGGCTCATAACGGCAGTGGGGAGGGGGGTAGATTTGGGGAGGTCGGGGTTATGGAGGATTTCGCCGAGGAAACGTTTGCGGGAGAGTGCCATGAGGAGGGGGCGGTTTGCAATGCGCAGGGATTCGAGGTTGCGGATGAGGGTGAGGTTGTGGGCGGTGGTTTTGCCGAATCCGATGCCGGGGTCGAGGCAAATGCGGGTGGAGGATATGCCGGCAGATTTTGCTAAGGTGAGTTGATTTTCAAAAAAAGTGCGTACCTCGGCCACAACATCGGTGTAAGAAGGGGCAATCTGCATGGTTTGCGGGGTGCCTTGCATGTGCATGAGGACGATGCCGCAGGGGTGGGTGGCACAAAGCGCCCTCATTTCGGCAGAGGTAAGGCCGGTGATGTCGTTGATGATGTCGGCCCCGGCAGCCAGTGCTGCTGCGGCAACGGAGGGGTGTCGGGTGTCTATGGAGAGTAGCGCGTGGGGGAACTCACGGCGTAGGGCGGCGATGACGGGTGCGGTGCGGCGTTCTTCTTCTGCCGGGGAGACGGGGATGGCGCCGGGGCGGGTGGACTCCCCGCCAATGTCGATGATGTGGGCGCCTTGGTTAAGCATGGTGCGTGCGTGTTCTATGGCGGTGTGGAGGCTGGCGTGGCGGCCTCCGTCAGAGAAGGAGTCGGGGGTGACATTGAGAATGCCCATGATGCCGCCTGTTGCGGGTATTTCCCAAAGTTGATGACGCAGTTGCCATTGGTGTGAGGATGGTGTGTGGAGCATGGCGATAGTACGTGAGGTTGGCATCAGGAAACAGAAAAGCTCCGTTTGCAAACGGAGCTTTAAGAATTGCGGGAATAGGATTTGAACCTATGACCTTCAGGTTATGAGCCTGACGAGCTACCGAGCTGCTCTATCCCGCGATTTTATCGGGCCTCTGGTGAGGACGGGGGTATTTTAGCGATTTTTGGGGAAGAAGTCAAGCTTTTTTTTGAGTAAATTGACGTTTTCGTCAAAATTGGGGGCATTTTTATCGTTTTTGGCGAGGGTAAGGAGGAGTTGTGCGGGTTCGGAGCCGTATTCTGCCGCGTTTTCGAGCCAACCGAGGGCGAGGTCTGTGTTGCGCGGGACGCCGAAGCCGTCGTAAAAGCAGAGGAACATGAGCTCTGCTGCTTGAGGGGAGCCTTGCATGGCGGCGTAGCGGATTTCGTCTACGGATTTGAGGGGGCAGGGTGGGGTGCCGAGCCCGTTGGCATAAAAGTGTGCGAGCAGGAGCTGGGCGCGGAAGTTGTCGCGGTCGGAGGCGATTTTGAGGTATTTAACGGCCTCTTTCAGGTTGGTAGAGGTACCGTTGCCGGTGATATAACAGCGTGCGAGCAAGGCCGGTGCGTTGCGGTTGCCTGCTTCTGTAGAGTTTTTAAGGTGCGCGATGGCTCGTTGTTTGTTTTGGAGGGTGGCTGAGGGGGTGTCCAATATCATAACAGCGAAGCGATATTGGGCAATAGGGTCGCCGTTGTCTGCTTTGTGTGCGAGTATTTGCGGGGTGTTGCAGGCGGTAAAAAGGGCGGTGCCGGCAAGCAAGAGTCGTGTGAGGTATGGGCTGTTCATGCCGGGAGGAAGTAGGCGCGCTGGCGCGGGGTGATGTTGAGGTTGAGTTTCTCCATGGCGGAGAGGAAATCCTCCCACACGGCACGTTTGGCGGTGGTAGATTCATTGCGCAAGAGGTAACTGGGGTGGTATGTTACGCGTGTGGGTATGCCTTGGCATTCAAACCATTTGCCTCGCAGAGATGAAACTGAGGCTGCGGTGCCGAGCAGGCCTTTGGCAGCGGTTCCCCCCAGGCAGATGATGCAAGTGGGGCGAATGGCGCGAATCTCTGCTAAGATGAGGGGGAGGCAAGCCGCGATTTCTTCATCGTTGGGTGGGCGGTTGGCGGTGCCTTGGTTGGGGCCCATGGAGGGGCGGAATTTGCAGATGTTGGAGATGTAGACTTCTTCTCTTGAGAGTTTGGCAGCGGCGAGTATTTGGTTGAGTTTTTGCCCGGCTTT
Organism: Akkermansiaceae bacterium; assembly: GCA_015062055.1. Taxonomy (GTDB): domain Bacteria; phylum Verrucomicrobiota; class Verrucomicrobiia; order Verrucomicrobiales; family Akkermansiaceae; genus Akkermansia. The sequence continues at coordinate 4,350 of SUVK01000068.1, read as the reverse complement.
GCCGACAAAGGGTTCTTGTAAGCGTTCTTCATCGTAGCCGGGGGCTTCGCCCACCAGCATGAGTCGGGCGTGTGGGGTGCCCGTGGCGAATACCATGGTGTCTCGCAGGGTGCCTAGGGCTCGGGCTGCTTTCCAATTGCGGGCGCGCATTTGCAGGTAGGCGAGTTTTTCTTCTACACTGTCGGGGGCGGGTAAAGGGGGCTGCGTGGTAGTGGGGTGCGGGCCACGGCGTGCTGCCAGCATCCATGCTCGCAGTATGTTGCGCGCCTCGGGGTCTAGCGCGAGTTGCTCTTGCCCATTCTCGATGAGGTGGGTGAGCGTTTCAACGGTTAAATCGCGCAAAGAAGGCATTTGGAATGTTTGATGTTTACTTTCAATATTCAACTTTTTGTAGGATTATCGGGGGAGGGGGCGCCGGTAAGTTTGCGTACCATGGCTTCTACGCCGATGCACACTTCTGCGAACTCACGGTAGTCTAGTTTATCGGCAGTGTCGCTGGTTTCGTGGTAGTCGTCGCAGCGCATGTAGGCGGTGTCGGTAATGGCAAAGGAGGGTATGCCTTCTTTCATATAAGACCAGTCGTCAGACCAAGCGATGCCGCGGGTGAGGTAGCCGAAGACGACGGAGCGCACAGGGAATCTGGAGACGGAGGCGAAGGTCTCTGCACAGCTGCGAGAATAGGCTTTGCCGCTGAAGGTGCTCATAAAGGCAACGTAGTCGCAGCGGTCGAGTATGCCTACAAGTGAGCCTGCAATGGCGCTACGGCGTTTTTTGTTGCTGCGTGGGGAGTATATGCCCATGCTCTCTGTGGTGAACATGCCCATGATGTTTTCTTTGCCCAGCTCTTTGACGATGCGTCGGGCGTGTTGGCGAGAGCCCATTTCATCTGTTTGGAAGAAGGGGGCTTCCTCATTGGCGTAGGCTACAAAGATGATGCCGTTGCGGGTGGGTACGTTGTACAGTTGGCGGGCAAGGTAAAGCATAGCCGCCACGCCCGATGCATTGTCATTGGCGCCGGGGGTGCCGGTTTTTCCCTCGATGACGGGGCCATGCACGTTCCATCGTTTCATGCCAACGCGTGTGTCGTAGTGAGCCCCGATGATGAGCCAGGGGGCGGTGGGGTCTGTGCCGGGTTTGCGGGCTTCTATATTGTAGGCGATTTTACCGGCTGCAGATTTGTATTCTTTTTTATCGGGGATGGTGTAGGGGTGTTTTTCGACGGTATAACCGTAGCTTTGCAACTCACCGGCAATGTAATCTGTGGCGCGGTCGTAAGCGTTTTGGTGGTAGTGGTTGCGCTCTCCGATGGTGTTTGCCAGCATGTAGACATGGCTGCGCAGGGTCTGCTCGGTTTCTTTGGTCTCGGGGATTCTGCCGTCGCCTGTGGGTTGAAATAATTGGGTGCATGCCGGTATCAGTAAGGCGAGCGTTGCTAAAATGCGCAGTAGATTCATGCGTGCATTATAATAAATTATTGTTCTGTTTGCAAGTGGTGAGTGTGTAATGAATTGGCAGAATTGAGCATGCTGCCGGTTTTTGGCCTCGCGGACGCGCGCGGGGAGAGGGTGTGGCTCAGGACTTTGGGGTTGCCTCTTGCAATAAGGTGCGAATTTTTGTGGCCCGGGCCAACATGGTCGGTTTCCACATGTCGTCTGCGCGGTATTCTAATATCTCGGCTGCGGTGTCGCCTTTGCAGCTTACGGTAGCGGTGTCTGCCCCGGCTTGCAGCAAAAGCTGTACGCATTCGGGGTTCAGGGCATAGACGGCGCTCATCAGTGGGGTAAAGCAAGTTTTCGTTTCTTGGGCGTTGGGGTCGGCCCCGGCTACCAGCAAGGCCTGCACCAGCGGGGCATGGCCACCGCCGGCGGCATCGTGCAGGGCTGTTGCCCCGCTTTGGGCGCAGCGGGCGTGTATATTTGCCCCGGCTTCTATCAATAGTTTTACCAAGGGCAGGGAGTCCGCGCATACGGCGCCCATTAGCGGTGTGTAACCTTTCAAATCACAATGGTTGGGGTCGGCCCCGGCTGCCAGCAACAGTTGTGCTATTTCGGTGCGCCCTTCTACGGCGGCTACCAGCAAGGCGTTCTCGTCGTCTTCGCCGTAGCATTCGTTGGGGTCTTCCCCGGCTGCTAATAATCGCTTTACAGCCTGTGTGTCTCCGGTGGTGATGGCCCGAAAAAGCGGGGTGGATACTTGGTAGGCTTCGTTATCCATAGCGCGCCTATGCTATCACGACTTCTTTGGCTCTGCAACGCTGGTGTGTGTCTTAATTCCTACAAAATGTGTATGCATAAAATAGGCGACAAGCATCAACTGTTTTGCAGTTTAATTTCGGCGCGTTTGCGAGCAGTGGCATCGAGGATGCGCTTACGCATGCGGATGAAGTGGGGGGTGGCCTCTACCAGTTCATCGGGCTCGATATACTCGATGGCGCGTTCGAGCGAGAAGACACGAGGGGGTGTGAGCTGGATAGAGTCGTTTTTGGTGGCGGAGCGGTGGTTGGTGAGGTGTTTTTCTCTTGTGGGGTTGACGGGTATGTCGATGGGTTTGGGGTTTTCGCCCACAATCATGCCCTCGTACACCTCATCACCCGGGGCAATGAAGAGCGAGCCACGCTCTTCCATAGCCTGCAGGGCATAGGGGCGGGCAATGCCGTTTTCCATCGAGATGAGGGTGCTGCACTGGCGGGTGACGATTTCACCGGCATAGGGGGCATATTCTTTGAAGAGGTGAGAGAAGATGCCGTGGCCGCTGGTGAGGTTGACCAGCTCGAACTCAAAGCCGATGAGGCCACGCGTGGGGATAGTGGCCTGAATAAAGGTGCGGCCGTTGCCGGTGGTCTCCATGTTTTCGAGAATACCTCGGCGGTTGCCGAGAATGCGCACGGTGCCGTTGGCGCACTCATCCGGCACCTCGATAAAGACGGTTTCAAAGGGCTCGCAGGTTACGCCGTCAATCTCGCGTGTAATGACTTTGGGGCGAGAGACGAGCACCTCGTAATTCTCGCGGCGCATTTGTTCTACCAAAATGGCGATTTGCATGGTGCCGCGAGCCGATACCAAGAACACGCCGGCCAAGTCGGTGTCTTCTACCTTAATGGAGATATTGGTGCGCATTTCGCGCATCAGGCGGTCGCGTATCACGCGGCTGGTTACATTTTTGCCGTCTTTGCCCCCCATGGGGCCATCATTGATGCTGAACTCCATTTGCACGGTAGGCGGGTCAATCTGCACAAAGGGCATGGCCTCGTCTTCGGGGTTGGCTACTAGGGTCTGGCCGATATCGACATCTTCAAAGCCCGAGATGCCGATGATATTGCCGGCTTCGCCCACGGCAGAGTCTGTTGTTTGCAACCCGCTGTATTCAAAGAGCTTGGTGACTTTTCCTTGTATGCGGTTGCCATTGGGTTGCAACAGGTAAAGCGTGTCTCCCTTTTGTACGCGGCCACAGGTAATGCGCCCTACGGCAACACGCCCCACGTAGTCATCCCAGTCAATGTTCGAGATGAGCATCTTGAAGGGCTTTTCGGGGTCGGCGTCTTTCGGGGCCGGTATGTGGTTAACAATGCGGAAAAGCAGGGGGGAGCAGTCTACGGGCGGCTCATTGACGGGGCTGTTCATGAAGTAGCCATCGCGGGCCGAGCCATACACAAACGGTGCCTCAAATTGCTCCTCGGTGGCATCCAGCTCCAGCAACAACTCCAGCACTTGGTCGTGCACCTTTATCGGGTCGGCATGCGGGCGGTCTATCTTGTTGACCACGACAATGGGCAGCAAGCCCTCCTCTAACGCCTTACGCAGCACGAACCGCGTTTGCGCCTGCGGGCCTTCGTAGGCATCTACTACCAAGATAACACCATCCACCATCTTCATCACACGCTCTACCTCGGCCCCGAAGTCGGCGTGCCCGGGGGTATCGACAATGTTAATGGTGTAGCCGTTCCAGTGAATAGAGGTGTTTTTTGCCTTAATGGTGATACCCTTTTCTCGCTCCAAATCCATGGAGTCCATGGCGCGCTCTTGCACCTCTTGGTTTTCTCGGTATGTGCCGCCGGCTTTTAGCAACTGGTCTACCAATGTGGTTTTGCCGTGGTCTACGTGGGCAATAATGGCAAGATTGCGGAACTTGGAAGGATCACTCATAATGCTTATTTTGTTGGGGCTGCTCGCGCCCGTCACGCCATTCTACCATATTTGAGATTATACGTAAAGCCTTAACTCTTGTCCTTATCAAATTTGCAAGTTGTAAAATCAAATGCGACACCGAAAGCCCTCCCAAAAAGTCTCCAAAGGAGCCCAAACTGCCCTAGCAGGATGGGGGATAGGGGGAAGGACGGCAATGAGTCCTTCC
>SUVK01000067.1 GCA_015062055.1 Akkermansiaceae bacterium | reverse complement strand
CGTCCACAAGGGGGAAGGACTCATTGCCGTCCTTCCCCCTATCCCCCATCCTGCTAGGGCAGTTTGGGCTCCTTTGGAGACTTTTTGGGAGGGCTTTCGGTGTCGCATTTGATTTTACAACTTGCAATATACCGTCAGATTTGTGATTTATCTTGTAATAGCAGTGCTTTTAAGCTAAGATGAGCGGAGCAATATGTCAAATTCATTTGGTTCCATTTTCAGAATCAGCACGTGGGGCGAATCTCACGGGGTGGGAGTAGGCGTTGTGATAGACGGGTGCCCTGCCCGTTTACCCTTGTGCGCCGAGCAGATTCAAGCCGAGCTCGACCGCCGACGCCCCGGCCAAAGTGATATCGTTACCCCCCGCAACGAGGCCGATACGGTAGAGATATTGAGTGGGGTGGTAGACGGCATGACCACCGGTACCCCCATTGCTTTAAGTGTGCGCAACAAAGACCACCGCAGCAACGCTTATGATGAAATGCAGCACACCTACCGCCCGTCTCATGCAGATTTTTGCTACGATGCAAAATACGGCATACGTGCTTGGGCCGGTGGTGGGCGCGCCAGCGCTCGCGAAACCATTGGGCGCGTAGCAGCCGGTGCCGTGGCCAAGGCAATTCTCAAAGCCCTGTGCCCTCAGCTGGAGGTTGTGGCATGGGTGCAGCAAGTGCATACCATGATTTGCCCGATTCTGCCGAAAGATGTTAAGGCAGAAATGGTGGAGTCCAACATTGTACGCACGGCAGATACCGAAAGTGCCGAACACATGGCCACAGCCATACGAGATGCCCGTAGCAAAGGCGACTCGCTGGGTGGGGTAATTGCCTGCACGGTACGCCATTGCCCGGTGGGGTTGGGCGACCCCGTATTCGACAAGCTTGAGGCAACACTGGCGCATGCCATGATGAGCATACCCGCCACGAAAGGGTTTGAGGTAGGCTCGGGGTTCTCGGCGCCGCTCTTGACCGGCTCTCAACACAACGATGCTTTCTATATGGAGGGCGCACGCGTACGCACGCGCACTAATAACTCGGGCGGTATTCAAGGGGGCATCTCGAACGGCGAAGACATAAACATGCGCATTGCCTTCAAACCCACCGCTACCCTTATGATAGAGCAAGATACCGTGAATGATGCTCACGAGGAGGTCAAGCTGAAGGGCAAAGGCAGGCACGATGCCTGCGTGCTGCCGCGTGCCGTACCGGTAGTAGAAGCCATGGTTTATCTTGTACTGGCAGACCACCTACTGAAACAACGCACCACCACAATCCGTTGAACAGCATGAAACTGGATAACAACACCACACAAACCGAATTAAAAAAACTTTACGAAGTGATTGTTCGTAAAGAGTTTTTGAAAGGTACACCGCTCAACATCAAACCGTTTTTGCGTTATACCATATTGTTTTTACTTTTCCCGGCCATGATATTGGGGTACTGGGTGGGGGTTGCCATAACGGGCGTATTCTGCTTATTTCTGGTAACAATGTTGGCGCTCGATTACACAACTGTGGCCCTCGTGTCGGCACTCAGCTGGTTTTCTTTGGGTTTACTACCCGTCAGTTACATTACTCTGCAAACATACCGCAAGGCTTCGCGTACTCGCAAGCTCCGCATGCTGGTTCGTGAGCCCTTGGGCGCCAAAGCCTCTAAAGCCTGTGTACCACAAAATCTCCCCCTCAAGTGGCACCATATGCGCCGCAAAAATAATACCATAAAGGTGGCAAAGATCACCATCAATGCCCCGCAAACCGGTATCTATGTACTGCTGCTGACCATGCCTAATTACAACGGGGCACGTTTGCTGACAGATGGCCCCGCCGGCATGTGTATCATGCAGAAAAATGCCCAAAAGGGTGGCGAGCTCAACGCCCTGCTTCTCTATAATCTGAAAGAAGGTGCGCACGAAATATCGTGGTCCATCTATTCATCGGATGAGGAAGAAGCCCCTCTTGCCTATGTGACTCAAATCAATTGCGAAGCTCACTAACCGCCGGGCCGTTACCGACTTTCCCCCACAGAAGCCCCCACCGTTCTCTCATATCGGTGGGGGCTTCTTTGCCCGTAACGAAAAAAGCTGCGGTACACACATGCACCGCAGCCCAACAAAGTTTTTATGATGTGGAGGAACCGATATTAATACTCGATGCTGTAATCCTCAGGATCGCGGGGACCCTCGGGCTCGCGCTCACAGGGAGGCAGCATGGTGTTGAGATGACGATGCTGAATGGTCTTCTTCATGCCGGCGTCATTCTTGTCGGTAATTTCTTGAGCCTCTTTGATTGCTTTTTCGCGACGAGTCTCTGCCTTCTTCACGGCAGAATTATAAGAATTAAGGCTCTTCTTCTGACGCTCGGTTGCTACCTCCTGAAGGCTGTCTTCAGAAAGGTCCTTGGCATCGATGGTGGGGGCAGCCTGAACGCTGAGTGCCAAGGCTGCAAAAACTGAAAGGATGGAAAGCGTTTTCATGGTTATAAGGACATTTCCAGTATACGAGTTCCGTGCAAGATGTCAAGCTGTATTTTTACAGCTACCCACATTTTATCGGCTATTTGTGCAATTTTTGAAAAATATGCTCGATTTACGATGAAAAGCGAGGTAGAATGTCCGCGCATATGAAAACACTCGCCACCGTTGCCGGCATCTTATTGAGTGCCCCCGTACCGGCAGCCGATGTACCGATACCGGATGGATTTTGCTACTACGGAGAGCTACCGCCCGTGACGGAGGGCATAGGGACAACCACCCCCGGGAGATTACCCGTAGCAGTACTCACACAGGGTAATAAGCACGATTTGGTTGTGCTGGCTAATGGTAGGCTTTGGTATTATATCAATGAGTCCAAACCCGGCAAGATTCTCTTCAGCGAGCCCATTGAACTGACCGATGCAAAAGGGCACCCGGTGCAGACTGATTATTTCTACGCTATTGCCGACAACAAGCTTATGATTCACCTCGCCATGGATTTAGCGGTAGAAGCCGAGATTGTGGGGGAGGATGTACCGACGCTCAAATTTGCCGATGCCCCCACCCCTTGTGGCCACCCCCTGCCCGCCTACCGGGCCATTGCAGACTTTGACGGCGACGGCATCAGCGATATCGTCATCGGTGGTGCAGACGCTACCACGCTTTACAGCGCTTTTGGCACAAAATAACAGTACTCAAGCCTTAAAAATGCCATGAAGAAGATTTTACCCATTTTAATTGGCGCAGCAGCAATAATCAGCCCGACGAACGCGCAAGCCCTGACGCTTGAGCAGGCATACGCGCCCTACCGCATCAACGCCACAGAGGCCATCATCGGGGAGGAAATAAAAGCCGTAGACGGCATCTCACCCGAGCAATTATTTGAAAACATTCGCCGGACATGGCTGGAAGATATCCACGAGAATCGTCAAGAAGGAGACTTGGAGGCGCTCAGTGATGAGGAGATTCAACCGGCGATGGCAGCATTAGAAGAATACATAGCAGCAGCCCACATTGCGTACCAAGCGCAGATGGAGTTTGCGCTCTATTCTTTGGAGCCCATCAAAAACACCCACCCCCAACGCTATCAAACAGCATTGCAGCAATACAGCAATGCGCTTTTGGCTCTTTATTGGCAAGATGCCCGCATCCTGAGAAGCAACTCTGTACTGACGCCTTATTACAGGCACCCCGAAATTGTGCCACCGAAAGAAGATGCCTTTTGCGAAGCCATCATCACCAGAGCCGAGCAAAGCGACTTAGGTGGTGCCGGCTACCGAGCCTTCAGAGCCCAAGGAAGTGAGTTGCTCAAGCAGCAGTTAAAACTCAAACAAGATACCATCATCTCCCATCTTTGTCCCGGCGGCGATTTCTCATTGACGCGAGAGTTCATCAGCAACACGGACATCAACACCACAGGCTTTGATGGTGAGGAATACCGCCGCGTGCGCACCGAAAAATTCAAAGCAGCAGAAGCCGCATGGGAGCAATACTCATGGGCGGCAGCACGCCTGCACTGCCCGCTGCCTCAATTCAGCGGCACGGGCACAGGCAGCATGATTTCAGCTCAACAAGAATACCTCGCGCTCAATCACGAAAAGCTCCTCATCCTGCTCATGCATGGCATACGAGAATAATAGAAGATAGTTTATGAAAAAACGATTCATCTCAACAGCGACAGCCTGCTTTTTATTAATGACCGCCTGCCAATGGCAACCGGTAGAGGAAGCTGCGATTCTCACTAATCCCTTGGAGTGCTTCGGCGAGGAGTATCGTAAAGATTTGGCAGACTTCAGGGCAAAATATCCGCAAGAGCTGCACCTCTACAAAACGGCATTGATAGATTGCTATGCCGGGTTACCGGAAGCCGCATACGGGCAAGACAATCATCCTCAGGAGCGGGATATGGAGCTTTGGGAGCAATTTGTCAAAGACGGTAAACTGAATGCGCTGCCGAAAGACCGCCGACAAGCCCCCGGCGGTATGCTCATTGCACTGTGGGAAGAAATTGCCGCGGAAACAGATACCAGCGACACGCCCGAAAACCTCCGCCGCCGCAAGGCCATCTGCAATTTGTACAACTACGAGCTCGCCCATAACGATTGCAGCATGCCACCAAGCACCCAACACTATATCCCGGCCCATATCGAGCACGCGAATATCGTTTGCATTCCGCATCCTGACGAAAAGTTGGCATTACGTGGGTATGACTGCTATGTACGCCACGAAACGCTCTCGCCCAAGCATCAAGAAGTCGTCCGTTGGTACAAGGGTGAAAGAAAGAAGCTCTTCGACAACAATGAATGGTGGACAGAAAAACAGGATACCCTGTTGCAAGAATACCACCGCCGATTAAATAATTGACACGTTGTTGCGTTAACCAAATGAGAGGGGCTGCGGTTCAACGGGCGTAAATATCCGCATGGGAGTATGCCTCAAGAGGCCTTGCGCTTACGCCACGGCCTGTGGCATAAATAATAAACAGCCAGAGCGGAAAGCACACACCCGCAACAAACAGCCGAAAACGCATACAGTACACACTGCATATACGCGTCATAATGATACTCTGCAGGGCGAGAATACAGTATTACCCTTGCCCACCAACAAAAAGCAGCATACGGCACCAAGGTTAACACCGCTCGATACGACATGACCCATCGGGGTATACCTACCGACTTCATGCGAGCCAATACCCAGAAGGCACATATTACCCACCACAGCAAAAAAACACCGAGGGCTGCACCCATAGCCTGAATCACCGCCAATAAGTTGGCCCGCTCTATTTGTATGCGCTCGGCAGCAGCATAACCATCTTGATATGCCAAACCACTGTCGAGCATGCAAAGCAACCAACAGCTCCCCAATAACACTAATGCTGCAATACTGACGCCGGTAACCGGCCTCTTTTTTATCACCCCAAACATGCTACTACTACAGCTAAAAGTGAAAGGGACATCGAAATGATGACGAGTACATAAAGCATGTTGGTACGCTGTTGAATCATGCGCTCCAACTGCATCGTCATTCTCTCCTGCAAGTCACGGTGGTCTGTAGTTCTCCCCGTAGTACGTGAGGTCTCCGCATTTTGGGGCATGCCACATGGCCGATTTATGGTTTTACCATTACGGGTAAACGAGGAGTGAGTATAGGACACCTGTTCATCGGGCATGGAATCCGCCATGGCTTCCATCTCCGCCTCCAGCTGCGCCATATCGCGGGCAAACTCTTTCCAGTCCGTTTTCATTATTTACCGGCTTCAGAAGGTCCTTTCACTTTAAACTCGACCGGCACGCAATACACATCTTGCGGCACGGCATCGGTGGTGCGTTGCTCGTTAATCTCGCCCTCGGGGGTGTAATACAGTAGCAGGCAGCTATTGCCCATGAAGTAAGAAACCAAGCGGCAGTGCTTACCGAAATGGCGGGCTATATCCGCATCAAATCGAGACTCGGGCTCTGCAATATCCACATGGGCATACTCCGGCCCCAGCAGCACAGTGGCTTCTGCGCCGTCTGCAAGCGACACACGCCCACAGAAATGCAACTTAAGGGTATACGGCTTCATGTGGGTTGCCACCTTGCGGCGCTCCACGCGTACATCCGGTTGAGCAGGGCAAGCAGGATCGAATGTCACGACAATCTCCGTCACATCATCTGCAATGCCGGGAATCTCCAGCTGCGCATCGGCAAAGTACGAGGCTGACTCCAATTGAGCATCCAAGCGGTTTTCAAGCTCGTTACGTAGCTCTGCAACTACACGTTCGGCAAATTGAGAAGGCGTCAGTCTTTCGCGGAGGGCAGAAAGAGCCATTTTACCGACACGGCCCGAGGCAGACACACCTTGAGGTAATTTTTTTTGCACGACAACGTAAGAGAAAAACTGCTCTGCATACAAAAGAGCATGCGCCTCCCACCCTTGCTGCATCAGCATTTGACCATCGGACGCAAAAAGCGACTCCAGAGAACGCGCACTCAACTCTGCCCCGGCAGCGTCAACATATGAGTACGGCTCGCCTGCAGCCCCGGCGGCAGGGCGCTTGTTACCCGCAGCACGACCATTTTGTAAAATAGTCCTTATCAGCTTAGCATTTTTCCCGCTGACACAGGCGTCTACCGTTGCGCCTTTATCTGTACGGGCCTCTAAATCGGCCCCGTGATCTACCAACCATTGTGCCAGTTGCACATGGCTGAGCGCACAGGCATAATGCAATGCGGTGTTGCCCTTTGTTTCTGGTGTCGTTACAGAGGGATTGCCACTCTCCATAATAAGCGGCAAAAGCAGCAGCAGGCGCTTTTGATACAGCTTATCGGTAGCTGAGCTGAATTTTCGGTCTTCCAGCGCAGCAAGAATATCGCCCAAGCCATCATCCAACACACTGGGGGTTCCTTCCGTTTCATACGGTTGAGGTAGCTGAAGAGGCGCCTCGGCACGCCGCCTCTTCCCCATGGAGAAAGTAACATGCCTAAAATGGCGCGTTTGCCCATCCTCATGCAAAAAGACCTCGGCCGTGCCACTCAACGCATCCTTAAAGGTCAAAATGCACAAAGACTCAAAATCACCGTTACCAACTTTCACGTATGCTTGATTTTCTGCGGCATTGGCAGCATAGCTCACGTGTACATCGGGCCATTTGTTTTGGTCATTATTATGGGGGTGCGGTGCAGTGTAATCATTGGTTCCGTTTGCGGGGAACCTCAAGCGCAGTGAGGTCATCGGCATGTCAAACCACGGGCCCTTGGCCTCTTGGTACAGCTCCGTATCACATGCCTGCGCCTGCGATAAATTCACCACAAGGGTATAACCTGCTACAGATTCCGGCACAGCAGCGTACACACAAGGCGCCACACAGGTAATGATAGGAACTAAGAAAAGGGGCAATTTCATAAAAAACACTAATGTTTAACAGAAACAAAATAACACACTGAATCTGTTATGTCAACTTAATAAGTTCAAAATGCAATGCTCAAAACAATAAAAAAAATTACTACTTGAATAGAACAATCCTATATGGTAGCATGTGCGGGCACGCACAAACGAGGGACCATGGCAAAAAAGAAAGAAGAGAAGATAGATTTTAAAGCCGGGGCAACGGCAGAAAAAGAGCACGCCGTCATGCCGCAAGCTCCCGGTGTGGAGAAGAGTCTTCTCTCTATGATGACGATAGACCCTACCAACATTATTTCTCAGTGCATTGCAGATGGCCTCAATGAAGAATATTTCTATATACCCGCACACCGCATCTTGTGGGAAATCTTCCGCAACCGTTATGAAAAGGGCATTGCCATCGATACCGTCTCCGTTGCCCAAGAACTGGCAGATAATAAGAAACTGGAGGCTGTGGGCGGCAATGCGGGGTTGATGGATATTTTCTCCTTTGCCACCACCACGGCACTATACGCCTCTCACTTTGAAACTCTTAAAGAGAAATACATACGTCGCAGCATCATTCTTACCGCCAACCGAGCCACAGATGCAGCCTATACCTCTGAGGCTGAGATTGAGCAACTGCTCGACCAAACGGAGCAAGAAGTGCTGCAAATACGCCATGCCTCAACCAAAGGGGAGGAATGGAGCCTGAAGGACGACATTGAAAAAGCCGTTTCAAACTTAGAGCGCATGATGACCACGCAAGGTGGCATACTGGGTATTTCAACGGGCTACCAAAGGCTCGACACCATGATTAACGGCATGAAGGCCGGCGAATTGTTCGTTATCGCAGCGCGCCCGTCCATGGGTAAAACCTCTTTCATGCTCAATATCGTAGAGCACGTGGTGCTGGACCTCAAGCTGCCGATGATGTGTTTCTCTTGCGAAATGCCCAGCGAGCAGCTGGTGGAGCGACTGCTCTACGCCCGCTCGGCCATCAGCAAGCAAGACCTCAAGGCACGCCAGGGCAAGCTCAATCCCGATGAGGTGAAGCGTTTCCGCTCCGCCATTACTGAGCTCAAAAACAGTAAGCTCATTATTGACGACACCGCCGGCATCTCTATCTCAGAGCTGCGTGCCAAAGCCCGCAGACAAATACGCAAATACCCGGATTTGGCTGCCATCGGTATTGACTATTTGCAGTTGATGCGCTCTCACACCAAACAGGCGCAAAACAGCCGCGAACGCGAGATTGCCGAAATCTCCGGTGGTCTCAAAGCGCTGGCCAAGGAGCTAAAAATACCCATTGTGGTGCTGGCCCAGCTGAACCGTGGCCCGGAAAACCGTACCGGCAAAAATAAAGGCACCCCCATGATGAGCGACCTGCGTGAATCGGGTGCCATTGAGCAGGACGCCGACATGATTGGCCTGCTTTGGCGCTCCAAATATTATGCCGAAGACGATGATGAGCGCGAACAAGTAGGCAACGATGCCAACCTGCTTCTCGCCAAAAACCGTAACGGCCCCACGGGTGATGTACCCCTCACCTTCCATGCAGAAATCATGCGCTTTGTTACTCGCATACCGGCCGAGGGCGAGGATGAGGAATAAGTTTATACCAAAAGAGAAAATCACACCGCTTGATTTTCTCTTTTTTTTCTGCACAAATTTTCAAGCATTTTATTGAACCGCGTATGTTTTGCATTCCGAAAATCGCCTCCCAATTTCGGATTTTGAGCATATAAAGAAGGGGGAAACCACGCTGAATTGCAAGACCAAATGCGACAGTAAGTGATTTTTCTTCTATTCAGGCTGCAAATATGATAAAATGGAGCTTTTCTGCGCGTACCATGTGTCGTGCTGATTTTCCTTTAAAGATTCGTCGAGG
>SUVK01000013.1 GCA_015062055.1 Akkermansiaceae bacterium | reverse complement strand
TTCAGCGACCTGTAGCCCTCAAAAAAGAGTAATTTGCTAATTATACGTGAATTATAGAAATTACGGTGCGCTAATTATGTCCGAAACACTTATGTCGATTTCGGTGCGCATTTTTGTCCGAATACGGATAGTACCAATTATTTGAGTTTTTTGCTTGACTTATAACATATATTTGTTTACCCTGAAAGGGTAATTAATTTTATATTTATTATGAAAGCTGTGTTTAAATATACCTCCTCACTCATGCTTGGGGCCGTTGCGGTAACCGCTAATGCTGATGAATCTGATATTATGCGCAGACCTAATACTCGGTTTGACAAACAATCTGAAGCTCAGAAAGAAACTGTTTCGATGTCCGCAGAGGATGAAGCTGAAATGATGCAGTCTTATGAGTCTGCTATTGAAAAGCTTGAGCTGGTTGTCGTTATTATGGGGCAGATTACTGATAAAGAAAGTGCTGATGCTGCCGTGCCTCATTTGCGCGATGCATTCAGATTGACCAAAAAGATGGAATATAAACGAAAGACTATGATTCGAAAGTATGGCATCTCTTTGGTTGCACCCTTAGAGGAGATATATAAGGCTGACATTAACCGGATTCAAGTGGCAATGAAGAAACATGCGGAGCGTATCCTTAAAGCTAACTTTTATGGTTCTGAAAAGTTGAAGACTTTTTACGAAACTGCGCAATAAGAAGTTGTTCATTCATACTGAGCGAAAGCCTTTTTGTGAGGGCTTTCGCTCTTTTTTATATAAAAATAGCGGCTTTTTGGATTATTTTTCTTGCCAAATCAAAAATTGAGTGTATAATCCTCGCACCATGACTCGTAAAGGTGGTATCAACAAGACACGTAAGGCTGTTGCCAAGCGTTTCAAGGTGACCGGCACGGGCAAGGTTCTGCGTCGCAAGCAGGGTAAGCGTCACATCCTCCAGAAGAAGTCCTCCAAGCGCAAGCGCGCTCTCGGCAGACCCGCTCTGGTTGACGAGACCCAGGTTTGGGCCGTAAAGCAGAACATGCCCTTCGCTTAAAACCGAGGAACATGGCCGCAAAGCCAAGTCCCGCCCGCTATTCGGGCGGCCTTCATGCAGCCTTCCCGGCATGACACATGCCGCGGATAGAACGGACGAGACTGCAAGGAGGTGAGGAAGAACAGTCCGCTCACAATACACAAGATAAAATACTATGGCACGTGCTACTAATGGGCCGGCTTCTCGCGCCCGCCGCAAGCGCATCTTGCTTCGCGCCAAGGGTTTCCGCGGTTTCCGCAGCAAACTCTATCGCTACGCTAAGGATGCTGTTTACAAAGCATGGCAGTATGAGTACCGCGACCGCAAGAAGAGAAAGGGCCAATTCCGCCGTCTCTGGACTGCTCGTATCTCTGCCGCTGTGCGTCCCCTCGGTCTGACCTATTCCCGCTTCATGGAGGGTCTCAAGGCCGCCGGTGTCACTCTGGACCGCAAGTCCCTCTCCGAGCTCGCTATCGCCAACCCGGAGGGCTTCAAGGCTGTTTTCGAACTCGCCAAGAAGGCTATCGACGCCAAAGAGGGTGCTGCTCTCAAGGCTTAAGAAGTCGAATCCAACAAGAATCATTTAATTATCGGGCACTACTTTTCGGTAGTGCCCGAAATTTTTGTCTATCGCATATCTGAAATCGACGCGATTATTAAGTTGGTAAATCGGAGTTTAGCGGGGCTCTTAAATTCTGCTTGCCTACGGCTTCCGTCTACGCCCTGCGGTCTTCGCCGAGGCAGGCGCCATCTGCGCGATAAATTAGAGTTTACGGGGCAGAGCGATATGGCGTGAAACGTAAACAGCCCCAATCAAAGAAGAGTTACCTGCGCTGTTATTGCTGCTGTACTTTGCGCAGGCGCAGCTGGCCGCAGGCGGCGTTGATATCGTGCCCTTTTTCGTAGCGCATGGTGACGGGTATGCCTTTGCCGATAAGGGTTTTGCAGAAGAAGCGGCAGGCGGCCTCGGAGGGGCGCACCCAGGGAAGCCCCTCTACCGTGTTGTAGGGGATGAGGTTAACCTTGGCGTTGAGCAGGTGGGCAATGCGTGCGAGTTTATCGGCCTCGGGCAGCATGGCGTTGACATCTTGAATAAGGATGTACTCGAGCGTGATTTTGTGTTTGGAGGTACGCGTCCACTCTTGCAGGGCGGGGATGAGCTCGCTGAGCGGCCATTTTTTGTTGACGGGCATGATTTGGTTGCGCACCTCATCACACGCGCCGTGCAGGGAGACGGCCAGCCGCAGCGGGCGCCCGAACGCTGCCAGTTTTTTAAGCCCCGGTACGTTGCCCGAGGTAGAGATGGTGATGTGGCGAGCCCCGATATTGAGCGAGTGCTCGTCCATTATGATGGTGAGGGCAGGCAGCAGGTTCTCCATGTTGGCCAGGGGCTCGCCCATGCCCATGAAGACGAGGTTATCTACACGCGTGCCGCTGATTTCTTCTGCTGCAACGATTTGCCCCACAATCTCAGCCGTGGTGAGGTTGCGGGTAAGCCCCAACAGCCCACTGGCACAGAATTTGCAGCCGAAGGCGCAGCCTACTTGAGAGGAAACGCACAGGGTGATGCGGTCGCTGTGCACGCCACCTTGCCCCACGGCGGCGGGGATGATGACGGACTCCACCAAGTGACCGTCCTGCATGCGGGAGAGGAACTTGCGCGTGGTACCGGTGGTGCTTTCATTGACCTCCACCACCTCCAGCGGGCGCAGGGTGCATTGTGCCGCCAGCTGCTCACGCAGAGCAGGGGGCAGGTTGGTCATCGTGTCAAAGGAGGTGGCGCGGTGTTTCCACACCCATTCCTGCAACTGTTTGGCACGGTAGGGCTTTTGGCCCAGGGTGGCCATAAGCTCTACCAAATCTTGTGGTTTGCAGCCAATCAGGCAGGTTTTGTCGGTCATGAGAGATAATCAGAGAATGCAGTCTACGTATTGCTTGACATCGAAGGGGATGAGGTCGTCTTTGCCCTCACCCACGCCGAGCATAATGGGAGAAATCTTGAGCTCGTCCTGAATGGCAACGGCTACGCCGCCTTTGCCGGAGCCATCCATCTTGGTGACGACCACGGCATCCAGCGGGGTGGCTTTGTGGAACTCACGCGCTTGCATGAGGGCATTGCCGCCGGTAGTGGCATCTACCACCAAGTAGCAAGCATGGGGGGCTGCTGCATCTTGTTTGCCGATGGAGCGGCGTATTTTCGAGAGCTCCTCCATAAGGTTGTGGCGGGTGTGCAGGCGGCCTGCCGTGTCGCATATCACATAATCAAAGCCACTGCAGAGAGCTTTGGTGTGGGCCTCGAAACATACGGAGGCGGGGTCTTGGTTGGGGTTGCCCTTGTACATGGGTACACCCAAGCGGCCGGCCCAACTCTCGAGCTGTTCTACTGCCGCGGCGCGGAAGGTATCTGCCGCAGCCAGCAAGACCTTATAGCCTTGTTGTTGGAGCCGATAGGCCAGTTTGGCAGAGGTGGTGGTTTTACCGGCACCGTTAACACCCACCATCATAATGACGCAGGGTTTACCTGATTGCGGTTTGGGCAGGGTAGGTAAGTTTGCCGGGAATGCCGTGCGCAGCTGTGCCTTGATGTAATCTGCGATGTCGCAGGCATCTTGTTCATTGCGCTCCTGCAATTCTTCGATAAGCGGCAGCACGCGCTTGGCGCCGATGTCTGCTGCCACTAAGTCGGCCTCCAGCTCATCCCAATCAATCTGGGGCTCGCCGAGGAATTTGTCTATCAGTCTGGAAAAGAAACCGGCCATAGCTACGGAGGTGTGGTGGAAAATTAGGATTTTGCAGCAGCAGAGATGATACCGTGAATGAAAGGCGCGCTCTTGCCGCCGGAATAAGCGTGAGCCAAGGCCGTGGCCTCAGATACAACGATGGGGGTGTCGAGCTTGCTGACCTCCAGCTCATACAGGGCTAAGAAGATAATGCATTTGTCGACTACATCCATACGCTCTAAGGAGTAATTGCGGAGCAACGAGTTGATTTTTGCCTCAAAATCGGCACGGCGTGCAATGACGGCCAAGGCGAGTTTTTCTACCTCGGGGCGAAGCTCTTGCAGCATCTCGGCACAGCGCACCAAGTTGGTGAACTCGGCTTGCCCGAGCAACTCTTGCGGGTAACGCAAGGAGGCACACACCGCCATCAATTTGTTGCGGCGGTTGATGGCAGATTCCAGCTGTTGCAAGATTTGTCGATACTCGGGGAAATCGGCAAAGAGTGGCACTAACTCCGATGCCAGAGCTTGTATAACATGGGCCAAGTTCATGAGTTCTCGGCAGCAAATGCCCAACTGCTCGGTGGTGTCTTGTCTCTTGTCTTTGAGACAGTATTTAAGAGCTTTGAGCGATGCCTCAAACTCATCGGAGCGCTTTTGTAATCTGTCTGTATCTTCTGCCAGTTTTGCTGCGGGCAGATTATCTTTGGTGGCAGAGAGTAAAGCCTCGGCACGCGTGCTCAAGAGTCGTGCAGAGTCTGCACTGGCACGTGCCGTGTGAATCAAGGCTTTGGCCAGCGTCTTGCGGTAGGTGTCCATCTCTTTCTCTTGGGCGATATCCCAGAAGAGGTTGAGATCAAAATTGTTGATGTCTCCACCGTTCGCCTCAACGGCATAGATGAGGTTGAGGGCTGTTTGTCTTACTTTGCTTTTATTGATCATGGATGCGCAGAAAGTTTATTGGTAAAGAGAGCCGTGAATATTGATATTGGCAGCACGCTGTTTTTGGCTGTTGAGGGCGTTATCGTCTTCGAGCACGCGCAGCATGGTGAGGGCGGCGCGAGCGGCTTCTCGGCCACGGTTGAGGGCAGATGCAATGCAACGGGCAAATGCCTGCTGCTCGTTGTCCAGCAAAAGTACCTCGTGAATAACCGGGGTGAGGGTATCGCAAGAGATGGCTAACAGTTGGCGGGTAATGGCATCGCCTATCAAATCGGCATGGGCGGTGCTGCCTCGTAAGATAACGCCCAATGCTATGACGACATCATTCTGCCGTATTGCCGGTGCGGTGGTAATGGCGCGTTTTACCATCATGGGTACCTCAAACGCACCGGGCACTCGCACGATATTGATTGATATTAAATCCTCGTATTCTTTGAGCTCGTCCAAACAGTTATCGAGCAGGGCGGTGGTGTACTTCTCATTGTAGGTTGAGGCTACAATGGTGATTCTGGCTGCACTGCGCAGCGTTTCGACTTTGCTGGGAAGTTCCGTAGACATGGTAATATACATTCACGGTGTCGTTGACCGCGCGCCGAGCATAGCAAGTATTTTCGATTCTGTCAAGCCGTAATCTTTGCGAAAAAACAGGCGCAGGTGAGATTACCTGCGCCTGTGGTGTCAAAAGAATGGTGAAAGCTTATTGAGCCTGTAGCTCGCTGAGGCATTCTCTGAGTGCTTGGCAGCCGTAATAGTCGTTGGCTTTGATACGCTCTATTGCCACAGAAACACGCTGCCCTTGTTCCATAACAATACCCAAAACGATAGGCAGCAGTTTTTGCTGAATCTCCGGGGGGGCCGTTTGGATGAGGTCCATCCGCGCCTGTAAATCTCGGGCCGAGAGTTTGAGCGTATTGAGTCTCTCTACTGCCGCATCAGCTGATGCGGGGTCTGTGGCACTCTCCAGAGCAGAGGTGAGTTCGTTCATGAATTGAGCAAACTCACCGATAATGTTCATGGCCTCTTCTTCGGTCATGTTCATGTTAACGGCACTCGGCTCTGCCCATTGTCCGAGGGCGCACATGGTGCCCGAGACTAGGCCTGCTGTAATGGCAATGTTCTTAATCATAAGTAATTATTTTTTGCGTTTTTTCAGGGAATAAATCAACAGCGAAAGCCCCCATGCATAGTCGATGCCGGCAAAGGCAAAGAGCATGGTGCGCCCCCAGCGGGGCTCCATGTTCAAGGCATATAGCAAAAAGAAAGTGGCTAATGCCAAGAAAAAGATAGCTCGGGACATTCCTTGCATGAGTCTTGTTCCTTAACGATTATTTGCTGAGGGAGATGAGCTCCATTTCGAAGATGAGGGTGGAGTTTGGCCCGATGCTGCCGGGGCCATTGGCCCCATACGCCAAGTCGGCCGGTATGGTTACCCGCCACTTAGCACCTACCGGCATGAGTTTAAGTGCCTCCGTAAAGCCGGGGATAACTTGGCGAATGTTGAACTTAACGGGCTGGCGCGATTGGTCGAACACGGTGCCGTCTACCAAAGTGCCTTTATACATAACCTCGGCTGTAGGGGCCTCGCCGTGCTTGGCGGCATCGTATTTCTCACCGTTGCCGGCAACAAGTACCTCGTATTGCAGGCCGCTGGCGGTGGTAGTTACTTCGGGGCGCTTGCCATTCTCGGCCATATATTTGCGACCAAGCTCGAGGTTTGCTTCGCTCTTTTGTTCGCCTCGCTTTTGCAGCATGCTGATGAACTCTTGCTGGTAGCGGTCTACATCGGCATCAATCAGGCTCATATCCATCTCACCATCAATGCCGTTTTGTACACCCTTGGCAAGCATGTCGCCTACAATATCTGCAGCCTCAATGCCGGGTAACATTTGCGGGAGAATTTGGCTGCCGAGACGATACCCGATAAGGTACCCCATTATCTGCTTCATTTTATCTTGGTCGGTCATGCCTGTGATACTAGCGAGAAAATGCGAAAGTTACAAGCATTCTTCAAGACATGCTGTGCAAGATTTTTAATTTTTTGCTTGCAGCAGGGGGGGGCTTGCTGTACACTACAGATAACCCGAAAAACGGGCTGTAAGTTTTATGAGTAAAGGAACAATAGCAGCATTATCGGTACTGTTTGCTTCTCTGGCAGGGGGTACCTATTTGGTCAAGCCCGAGCTCTTCGGTGCATCTCAAACCGAAACTCATGTGGTATCCGATGCCATGGCACCGGCTTCTTCTAAGAAAAAAGCCAAGAAAAAGAAGGCTAAGAAGAGAGTTAGTGCATTTGAGGGCATGCAGTTGGTCGAATCGTCTGATTGGTCGGACGTTACGGCTAAGAGAGATGCTCTCTCAACGGCTATTCTCGCTGAAATGGGAGGCGCTACTGCTGCCGATGCTCAGAAGTTTGTCAAGAGTGAGAAAAATCGCGCTCTGATGGCTCAGTGGATTATTGCTCAGGCCGAGGTAACAGCTATGGCCGAGGCTCAGAAACGCGCCGATGACCGTGCGAAAAATCTGAAAAATCTTCAAGACCAGCTCGAGCAAAAGAAAAGCGCCGTACCTGAGGGGATGGAGCCGTCTCCGCGCCTGAAATGGGAGCTTTCTCAGTTAGAAACCAAGGTGAAGCGCGCTAAAGCCGAGGCCGAAGCTGCCTTTACCATAGCAGAGGTTGTCAAAACCCCCAAGGGTGCGACGTTGATGGAAATGATTGCCGCAGACCCGGAGTGGTCGGCTCAATTTGCATTCTCCGGTGAGTGTGTACGCCCCGGTATGGCTCTTTCTATCTTGCTGCAGATTGCGGAGGAACAGCCCGATATTTTCAAAAGCCGCATGGTGCGCGATATTGCCACTGCTACAGCGCTTGAATATGCCAAGTCTTCGTGGAATCAGCAAGATGCCGTAGAGCGCGCTGATTTTTACATCCGCAACTATAAGGCCGGGCGCCTCAACACCGTGTTCGACAAAATCCCCTTCTGGGAGCGCCGTATGGTTTGTGGTTGTAAGGGCGACAACCCCTATGGCAGCATTGCCAGTTTGACGTGGAGCTTGGAGAACGTACACATACCCGCAGACCAATACCCCGGCAGCTGTTGGCGTTGCGCGTATCGCCTCAACAATATTTACGGTGATTCAATTCATGGCACACAGTATTATACACCCTGGGATGCTTCGTACCCCGGGAACCGTACGGCTCTTACCTATTATGTCGGTGGGGTGTGTGGTAGCCTTTCTCACTTCGGTGCTTTCTCTGCCTTGGCCAACGGTATACCTGCACTCACTGCAGGTGAGCCCGGGCACTGTGCCTATATCGTAAAGGTTGGAGAAAAGTGGACTCCCGCCTACTCTCTGAGTTGGGAGCGTGGCTTGCACTGGCAGGTATTCGGCAGCGTTTACTCCTTCTCCTCGCTTCATGCTGCTACCGAGATGTATGGCGCCAAGGAAGCCCGAAATACCGAGCTCTCCAACGCTTTGCGTGTGGCTGCAAACGTGTATGCTCAAAAAGGTCAAAACAAACAGGCGGTCGCTTGTTTTGAGGCTGCCACTAAGGCTCAACCCCGTAACTTTATCGCTTGGCGTGAGTGGTGGACCTTCTTGGGCGAATCCGGCTCTGCCAATGACTGGGAGCTTTACAACAAGACTCTCTGTGCTAATTTAGTGCCCATTTATCCCGAGCTCGCATACGAGACAATGCAGAAAGGGGCCCTCGATGGTATGGCTAAAGCTTTGGATAAAAAACAACTGCGTAAGTGTATACTCGACTTCTGGCGTGCTTGTAAGGAGATGGGGCCGGATCGTTGGCATATCGAACGCTTGGCTAATGTTCAGATGCAGAAGTTGGGTATTACGGACAAAACACCTGATGAAATGTGCGATTTCTATGGTGATTTACTCGGTGCTACGGCATCCTCCGGCAAGTACATGACTGTTATCCTTGCTTGGGGTAACACCATTTCTGCCAAATTGGGCGAAGCCGACCGCAAGAACTTTATGGCGGCCATGGTGAAAGGCCTGCAAAAAGGCAAAAACTTGCCTGCCGAAGAGATGGATAAACTCTTGGCCCCGGCCATCTTGGCTGCAGAGAAAAATGGAGATATGAACACTTTCCAGTCTCTTGCTAAGATGCTGCCCGAAAAATATAAAAAACCGGCCAATGTGTTGCCCAAGCACGAGCCTTTCCCGGGTAAGCTGGCTTCTCAAGGTGGTTTAGTATGGGCCAGCTCCACCTCCAACTGGGATAATCCGTGCTCTCACTGGGGCTTGCTCGAGCCTTGTGGTGGTACATTCCATACCGCTAAAGATACCGATGCCTATGTTGTGGTGCAATTGCCTCGCCAAGTAAATGTGACCGGTGTTGTGCTGATTACTAACCCCGGCAACTTGCACCGCTTGCATAATATGAAAATTCAGGTGTCCGAGGACGGTAAAACGTGGACGGATGTTCACCAGTTCGGCCCCTGCAATCAACGTGTTATGCGCGCGGATCTTAAGGATAAGCTCCCCCTCGCCAAATACGTGCGCATTCTGCGTCCCGGTGGCCCGGAGTTCTTCCACCTCAATGGTATCTATGTCTATGGTAATCAAGCTGCTTAATATATAACCTTTTATAATGAAAATGAAAAAAGTAATTTTTTCCGTTCTGTTGACTGCCGCCATGTCCACTCTTGCATCGGCTGATACAGCGGCTGCTCCCCTTCGCATCGTAGAGAATTACGCTGCGGCAGAGCCTCTTGCACCCGAGGGGGGCTATGTTGTGGTCTTGTATGCAGATGGCTGGGATAAATACAGCAAAAAATTGATACAGGGTTTTCTCAAAGACAAAGGAATACAGGCAGCATTGGCCGATAGCGTTGTCTTGGAGTATGGTGTGCCCAACCTCTCATCTGACGATACGAATAAAGAACGTGCGGCAAAGCTCGGTAAACTCAAATGGGTGGCGCCGAATACATACCCGGCCTTCGTGCTGTATGATAAGAATGGGCGCCATTATGCAACGGTAACGGTGCCATACTCCGACCGCAAGGATAAAGATAAAATTGCCGACTCTATTACCAAGGCCAAGGCAAGTGTACAGAAGCAGCTGGCTTTGCTCGAAAAAGCCAAGGGCGAGCAAGGGCTTGCCAAGGCCAAAACGCTGGGTGAATCTGCTGCCTTTGACAATATCAACCGCCCTGATAACATCATTAAGATGATTAAAGAGGCAGACCCCGAGGACAAGTCCGGGCAGGTGCGTCGATTAGAGTTCAGCGTGCATAACTATGCCGAAGCTTGCTCTCAGACGAAGGACTGGAAAGCGACGCTCAAAGAAGTAGAAGACAAAATAGATGATAAGTCCTATACGGAAGCTCAGCGCCAGGGGTTGCATGCTATCGCTGTCGGTCTCATCCGACGCCATGGGGATATGAATGACCAAAAGAAGCTGCCTCGCTATCTGCGTGCCATGAAGAAGATTGATCCAAAATCTCCCCTTGGTCGCTCTGCCGACCATGCCATGGCAATATGGGTCAACGAGTTGAGTTTGCTAGATGGTTGGTCACCCGCCGTTTTGCCGTTGGATGATACTCCGACCGAGATTAAAGGGCCGTATCCCATCAAAGGAGCAGGTACATATGAGGTAACCTTTACCTATTCTCGCGGGTCTCACCAACTCGAAATCCATGGTGTACGCCTTTATGATGGCACTCGTAAGGTTGCGGAAGATATGCACGTAGGTACCACCGGTATTAAACACAATAAGAATGTGTATACGCTGGAGGTACCCGATAAGGTTAAATCTCCCCGAATTGAGGCTATCTTCCATATGCCGAAGAATCGTGATTCATACGGCACGATTTCCATTAAAAAGAAATAATTGAAGCGTTTTATTCACAGATTACGCATTATTTTGCACCCCCTCTGCCTGTATAGTGTGGTGGGGGTGCTTGCCACTTTAGTAATCTATTTTCATGCGTACTCTCCTCGCGAGGTGGTAACACGGCAACCCTTGCCGTTTTCTCATGCCACGCATACGGCACCCCACTTGGTGAACATGCAGTGCCAACGTTGCCATCGGGGTGCAGAGCAGGGGACCGGTGCCGGCTTGCCCGCCGATTCCGTTTGTATGGAGTGCCATCGTCATATCTTGCCCGATGACCCTCGCCTACTGCCCCTGCATGCTGCGGCCAACCCCGACTCCCCGGTTTATTCCGCCACTCCTGTATATTGGGTACGCAAGGCACCGTTGCCCGCGCATGTGCATTTTCACCATGCCCGGCATACGCGCGCCGGTATCACGTGTGCAGAGTGTCACCCCACCCCCGATACCCCGACCCCGCACACCATGTCTGCTTGTTTAGATTGCCACCGCAAGCATGCTTTGCCCGTTAATTGTGACGCTTGTCATCACTAAAAAAGCAATCGGCCCGGCAGACCGATTGCTTTGAAAATTACTTGGTATATTTTGTCTTAGCACTCAACGGTGGTGTTGATGTGTGCTACATGAATCTCTCCGTTCTTGTGCAAGGGCAAGAGTGCTGCTTTGAGGGCGGCGGTGCATTCTTTTTCTCCGTGCACCAAGTATACCTTGCTCTTTTTGCCACCGGTGCGGCCGAAGTAGTTGATAAGCTCGCCGTGGTCGGCGTGGCCCGAGAAGGAGTCCAGCGATATAACCTTGGCCCGCACGGGGTAGAGGTCGCCGAGTATTCGCACCTCCAGCGCGCCGTCCATAATGCGGCGCCCCAAGGTGTTGGCGGCACAGTATCCGACAAAGAGCACCGAGTTATTATCACGGCTGATACCGTTTTTGAGGTGGTGCAGAATACGCCCCGCTTCGCACATGCCCGATGCCGAGATGATGATAGCCTTCTCTCGCATATTGTTGAGCCGTTGAGACTCCGAAACCGTACGCACCATGTGCAACTGTTCAAAGCCGAAGGGGTCTCGCTCGTTGAAGAGGAAATCATACACCTCTTTGTTAAAGCACTCCGGGTGAATGCGGAAAATCTCTGTTGCGCTCACGGCCATGGGGCTATCTACATAGACGGGGTAATTGGGCATCTTGCCGTCTCGGTAGGCGCGGTTCAGCAGGTAAAGCAATTGCTGTGTTCGCTCTACGGCAAAGGCGGGTATGTATACGTTGCCCCCGCGTTTCATCGCTGCTTTGATGGTGGCTATAAAGGTGTCGTCTGCTCGGGTGCCCGATTCGTGGAATCTCCCGCCGTAGGTGCTCTCCATCAGCATGATGTCTACATCCTCCACCGGCTCGGGGTCTCGCAACAACTCGTTGTTGCCTCGCCCTATGTCGCCCGAGAAGAGCAGGCGCTTGTGCTGCCCGTCTTCCTCATCATCAATATCCAACACCACCTGTGCCGCACCCAGAATATGCCCGGCATCGTAGAACGAAAGGGTTACACCAGGGGCAATGGGCAGTGGCATGTGGTAGCCGATGGTCAAAAATTGGCGCATGCAGGCCTCGGCATCCTGCTCGGTGTAGATGACGTCTGCTACGGTGCCGATCCCCCCCTTTCGGGCATGCATCTTGTTCAGGAACTTAACATCGCTTGCCTGGATTCGGGCGGCATCTGCCAGCATAACTGAGCATAAATCGCGCGTGCCGTAGGTGGTGTAGATAAACCCACGGAATCCTTTTTTTACCAAGTTCGGCAAGTTGCCGGAGTGGTCGATATGAGCGTGCGACAATACAACGCAATGCACGGTTTTGGGGTCAAAATAGGGGAAATCGCGGTTAATGCGCAATTGGTCTTCGCGATGCCCTTGGTACATACCACAATCAAGCAGTATGCGTTTGCCGTTTACTTCCAGCAGGTGCTGGGAGCCGGTAGTGGTTTGAGCTGCTCCGCAAAAATGAATTTTCATTACCATTATACTAACCCCCTTTCCAACTGTTTTCAAGTTGAAAATGCTCAAACCGCGAATTAACATTAAAAAAGCCCGCAACCGTTGCGGTTGCGGGCGCGTTAAATACGGTGTAGCTGTCAATCAGCGTTGCTGTTGCATGATTTGCTCAACCTGCTCGGGGGTGAGCATAATCGGGTTCGACTGGCTGCCGCGAGGGGGCATAAAGTCTACCAATTTCAGCTTGAAAATGAGGGTGGCGTTCGGTCCGATAACACCGGGGCCATTCAGCCCGTAGGCCAACTCTGCCGGTATATAAATCTCCCACTCGGAGCCTATGGGCATCAGCTTAAGTGCTTCGCTGAACCCGGGGATTACCCCGTCAATCGGAAACTGAATGGGGGTCTCACTGGCATCAAAGACGGAGCCGTCCGTCTTGCGGCCTTCGTAGGTAACCATGGCTATAGCACCGGCACCATCGGTGGCGGCGTCGTATTTACGGCCGGTGCCGGCGCTGAGCACCTTGTATTGAAGCCCGCTGGGCAGCACCACTACGCCCTCCTTCTTGGCGTTTTCTTCCAAAAAGGCTTTACCGGCTGCTGCATTAGCCTCTGCTTTGGCCAAAACGCGTCTCTCCATCTCAGATACGAAAGCCTCCATGATGACGCGCACGTCTTTCTGGGCCATCTCGGGGTCTACACGGTTAGCCATACCGTCTTCAATGCCCTTCATCAGCATAACTGCGTCAATATCGCTAATCTGCAGCTCACTCAGGTCGGTGGCTAAGCTGCTGCCGAGCTGTTGGCCGATGAGGTATGAGAACCCTTGTCTTACTTCCTCGGGGGTGGGTTGGGCTACTGTGGGTACTGTGGTGACTGCAGGAGCCTCTTGGGCGAAGCTGAGCGGTGCCAAGGCAAGGCTCAGCCCTATCATGGTGTATGTGTTCTTTATCATAAAATCAATTTACTTTATAGGTGCAACCTTTGTTTCTGATAACGGCGTTGAGCGCAGACTCATAGATATCGTCTATCTTTTTCGGGTCATCGATAAGGTATTCAATGTTGTGGCTATAGGTGCCATCGGGGAACGCTTTTGCCGGCTTAGTGCTCAGCCCTCCGGTCTTGGCATCGATGAGCTTACGCGTGTTTTTGGCGCGCCCTGCCATTTTGTTAGCTTGCTCATTGTTATTCATGCAATAAAAGCGGATACTGTTATTGCCGCGAGTATCAATGGTGCACTCTTTTACCACCACGCCATCTACGGTATAGGTGTGTTTATTGATTGAGACAATCGTGTCGAGCCTGATGGCGGTAACTGCCTGCTTGGGGCAACCCACGATACATACCCAGAACTTGTAATTGACGTTTTGTTCGCCATCCTGAACATCTGCGTAGGTGATGCGCTCTTGCGCCATTGCCGGTTGGGCAACTAATGCCGACAGCCCGATTGTGGCTGCGAGCAGCATGTGTGTGTGGTGTTTCATTGCGCCTCCTATTTAAGCCATATATTTTCAAATGTCAAGCTCTATGCTTGTCAATTTATGCGCGTGCAAGTTGTAAAATAAAATGCGACACCGAAAGCCCTCCCAAGAAGTCTCCAAAGGAGCCCAAACTGCCCTAGCTGGATGGGGGATAGGGGGAAGGACGGCAATGAGTCCTTCCTCCTTGTGGACGCAATGAAACAAAAAAGAGGTGCTTTTCGGTGTTGCACTTGTTTTTACAATTTTCATAAATCAAAAGAATCTTTTTCTGTATTGACTTAGTTTCAACTAATATGTATGCTATAGCCAGCATGAACAAGTTAAACGTGACACAGGCCGTATTCAGTCCGACGGGTGGAACTCAACGCATTGCAGATGCCATTGCCGGGGCAATGGGCGTAAATAAGGTAGATTTATGTGCCGAGGTGGAGCCCTTGCCGTTGCTCACCCCGCTCATGGCGGTATTGCCGGTGTATGGCGGGCGCTTGCCGGCTGTAGCGGTGGAGCGCCTGCGCCGGATTCAAGGGCAGGGGCAACCTGCCGTGGCTGTGGTGGTGTACGGCAACCGCGCCTATGAGGATGCTCTGCTTGAGTTGAAGGAAGTGCTCACAGATTGCGGCTTTGTGGTGGTGGCTGCTGCTGCCTTTATTGCGGAGCATTCTATTGTACGCAGCATTGCCGCGGGGCGCCCGAATGCGGAGGATATGGCCACTGCGGCCGATTTCGGTAAAGCAGTTGCCACCAAAATTGCTGCGGCCGACAAGAGCCCCGTCACCGTGCCCGGCAATTATCCCTATAAAGACTTGCCCAAAATGCCGGTAACGCCGCTTACTACAGAGGCTTGCGGCGGCTGCGGGCGTTGCGCCCGTGTGTGCCCCGTGGGGGCCATACCGGCTGCTGCCCCGCATACGACAGATGCCGCCAAGTGCATCCTTTGCATGCGCTGTGTGGCTATTTGCCCGCGCAGAGCCCGCTTGCTGCCCCCGCCGGTGTTGGAGATGTTCACCCAACGCCTCAACGCCGTGGCTGCTGCCCCCAAGCAACCGGAGCTGTTTTTATAATGATGCATTAAACGATGACTTGAATGAATAATATGTAAATAAATTAAACTTTGTCAAATCGTTTTGCGATTGAAAGCTTTGTTGGTGCTAACCATGTTATGGGGGGCGAGCGCCGCAGAAGCAAGAGATTTGCTTTCTTGTGAATATAAGCCGAGTGAGCGTGTTTCGAGTGGTAGGTTCGGGGGCAAGAGGAAATCGCCCTCGACGATATATAGACTATACAAAGCTGCTGATAACTATGACACCATACACCCCGTTTTCAAAAAATGGATTGAGAAAAATAAAAAAAATTACCGTTATTTGAGGTCGGGTGAAAGTTTACTATATGTAAATGATGAAGACGGCATTGGCATTTATGAAAAATGCGGGCATATATATTTGTATCGAACGCGTTTCTTCGGCGATGACCAAGCATGGAAATATCAAAAAGAACCGGCCATCAACCCCGAAACCGGGCGCCCTTGGATAGAATTATCTGATGCTGAATGGCGTGAGGTTAAAAGTGGTAATGCCGGCATGGATGAACCCGATGCTCTGTTTTTTTCTGATGTCCTTGCCATTTTGAATGAAAATTTTCATTATTTTTATGGAATGCAATTGGTGGATTTGGGGCGTGACCCGAATGAGGATAAGACTCAATTAATGGGTAAATTTCCCCCAAAAAAATGCTTTGTTTTTGATAAAAATGTAGATTGGTTGGATTTATCGGATTATTCAGAGCAACAAGCATCACTATACAGAACATTAGGACACCCCGTTTATTCTTATGAAAAGATTTTACCGGACACTCCTATTTTAGGTATTGGCAGCGATTGTGGCGGAAAGGGATTAGTAGGTGTAAGCTATGCAGAGGATGAGAGTAGGGACTTCTCGTTTCATAATCAAGTAAATCCTGATGATGTGAACCCTTCTCGCTATGCGCGAACTTATCAAGTGTACGTTGCCCCTTATGAGTTAAGTCGTGTGATGGATAGGTTAAAAAAGCTATGCGAAGAGCGGGGGGTAAATTTGCGTACTTTTTCTGCCAATAAGACACCGTTGACGAGGGCTCTGTATTTTACATACCACAAAACCGAAAAATATGTGGGAGAATTGGTAACACATCCCTATGTTACAGAGAACTGTCTCGATGGGAGACTCAATATAGAAGAGAATGTGAACCATCTTTATGAGGTTGTACCCATCGAGGGATTGATAGGTGCTCGTTCTTCTCGAAAAAATGGCAAAGGTACATCGTCTGAATCAAAGGACAAAACAACGAAACGCGGTAAAACAAAAAAATCTTCTCGCAAACGTAAGTAATCGTTTGCTGTTGATTCCAAACAGCCCGATGATGATTTATTTCCTGTCGGGCAGGGGGAATCGGTAGGCGGTTTGCTCGCCGTTGAGGAGGTTGAGTTTAAAAGAGAAGGGAATGCTTGCTTTTTGTCGCGGGCCGGTGGGTTTGGTTATGTACCAATGATTGCTGTTACGTACAGCGGTGGTGCTGCTGTACTCTATCTCTGCCACGCCGTTTACATGAACGGTTGTCCCGGCGGCGTGCCCGCACCAAATCCGGATAACGCCATTTTCGTTGTCGAAGCGGGGTGGCGGGTTTATTAACAGTCCCCCATTGGGGACGGTGGGGTAGAGGACCTTCCCATCGTCATCAGTAATGCTGATTTGCGGCAGTGCTGCGAAAAAAACATGACCCTCGGGCATGTTTACCTTAAAATCAAGACATACCGGTGGTGCTGCAATGATGCAGCCGCCCGTGCGGTGGCGCTTCACGCGGGTGCGGTGGGCGTCTATCTGCACACTTTGTAACTCAATCTCAATATGCGTGGGAGTTTGAGGTTGAGTTGGGGCAATCATTTTTACCCCCGTATCTTTCGGGAATGTTTCATGCCAAGACCCGCAGGCGCACAGCCCCAGCGTATACAACACTGTTGTGCATCTCTTCATGTTTACAGTATGTGCCCCATGCGGTCGCGCTTGGTATCAAGGTATGCCTTGTTATCCTTGTGGGCGGGGATGCTGATGGGCATTTGCTCTACAACCTCGAGTCCGTGGCCGGCCAGGCCCACGATTTTCTTGGGGTTGTTGGTGAGCAGGCGCAGCTTGGTGATGCCGAGGTCTCGCAGGATTTGCGCCCCCACGCCGTAATCGCGCAGGTCGGGGGCAAAGCCGAGCTCAATGTTGGCATCCACCGTGTCCAGCCCTTGCTCTTGCAGTTTGTAGGCGTGCAACTTGGCAGAGAGACCAATGCCTCGCCCCTCTTGGCGCAGGTAGAGCAGTACACCGCCCTCTTGAGCAATGCGGCGCATGGCCGTGTGTAGCTGGCTGCCGCAGTCGCAGCGGCGGCTGCCGAACACATCGCCCGTAAGGCACTCGCTGTGTACGCGGCACAGTACGGGCTTGCTCGGGGCAATCTCGCCATGTACCAAGGCCAAGTGGGTCTGGCCGTCCACCTTGGAGTGGTAGGAGTGGCAGGTGAACTCCCCGAAATCGGTAGGCAGTTTCACGACCTCTTCTTTAATGATGAGCTTCTCCGTATGCTGGCGGTGCTCAATGATTTGGGCGAGGGAGCAGGCTTTGAGCCCGAACTTGCGCTGGAACTCGCCCAGCTCGCCGAGGCGGGCCATGGTGCCGTCCTCTTTCATGATTTCGCAGCATACGCCTACGGGCTCCAGCCCGGCGATGCGCAGCATATCCACCGTGCCCTCGGTATGCCCGGCGCGGCGAATCACACCACCCTCTACCGCACGCAGCGGGAAACAGTGGCCGGGTTGCACAAAGTCATCCAACGTGGCTTTGGGGTCCGCCAGTTTCATGGTGGTGATGGAGCGCTCGAACGCGCTGATGCCGGTGGTGGTGCCTTCCTTGGCATCCACACTCACGGTAAAGGCAGTGTGCAGTTTTTCCGTATTATGCTGGGCTTGCATGGGTAGGCCCAGGGAGTCCACCTTTTCGGGGGCCATGGGCACGCAGATGAGGCCACGTGCATGGGTGGCCATGAAGTTGATATTTTGCGGTGTGGCAAATTGACCTGCACACACGAGGTCTGCCTCGTTTTCTCGGTGCGGGTCATCTGTCATGAGAATAAGCTTGCCCATGCGTAAGTCGCAAAGCACCTCCTCCAGCGGGTGGTAGGTGATGGGGTCGGTGCCATCTGCCACGGGAACCGCGGGGGCAGGTATCTCGACAGGTGCGGGGGCAGGGGCTTGCAGCTCTTCTTCCTCCGTATATTCGGGCAGGGGCTCACCGCTCACGGCTGCATCGCACTCGCAGATAAAGCTGTTCATATCAAATACGCCGTTTTTGGAGGCAAACTCAATATTCTTCATGACTGTGTAAAAATGAAGTTCGGCGGCTCGCAGCACGGGCGGCGCGAGCCGCCGAACAGGGATAAGATTATTGGCTGATTATTTATTCATTTTTGCCCATGAGTCGCGCAAACCCACAGAGCGGTTGAATACGGGGTGCTCGGGGGCGTGGTCGTAGCGGTCGGCCACAAAGTAACCCGTGCGCTCAAACTGGCACAAGAACTCGGCGGGGGCCTCTGCCAAGGCGGGCTCTACCACGGCATCTGTTAACACGGTAAGGGATTCTTTGTTGAGGGAGGCCAAGAAACCCTCGGGGTTGGCATCCGGTGCTTCATCGCTGAACAAGCGGTCGTACAGGCGTACCTCTGCTTTCACGCCGTATTTGGCAGATACCCAATGGATGGCGCCCTTGCAGCGAATACCCTCGGGCGGGTTGGTGCCGATGGTGCCGGGCAGTACCTCTGCATGCACCTCGGTCACATTGCCGTCGGCATCTGCTACGTAGTCTTTGGCGATAATGCAGTAGCCACCACGCAAACGCACGCACACGCCGGGGCTGAGGCGCTTGTATTTCTTGGGCGGGTCTACCATAAAGTCCTCCTGTTCAATCCACACTTCTTTGGTGAGGGTAAGCTTGCGGTTGCCCAGCTCGGGTTTTTCGGGGTTGATGACAACCTCCACTTCCTCTTCATGATTGTCCGGCAAGTTGGTCAGCACGAGCTTAAGGGGCTTGAGCACGGCCATGCGGCGCTCTGCATTGGCGTTAAGCTCGCTGCGTACAGCGTTCTCCAGTCGGGCAACATCGGTATTGCCGTTGAACTTGGTAATGCCCACGCCCTCGCAGAAGTCTACAATGGCCTTGGCGGGGTAGCCACGGCGGCGCATACCGCAAATGGTGGGCATGCGGGGGTCATCCCACCCGGCAACGTAGTTTTCCTCCACCATTTGGCGCAGTTTACGCTTGCTCATTACGGTGTAGGTGATATTGAGGCGAGAGAACTCGCGCTGTTGCGGGCGAGAGCCTGCGGGGATGGGGCAGTTCTCAATCACCCAATCGTAGAGCGGGCGGTGGTTCTCGAACTCCAGCGTGCACAGGGAGTGGGTAATGTACTCGTAGGCATCCTCCAGCGGGTGGGCAAAGTCATACATCGGGTAAATGCACCAAGTGTTGCCCGTGTTGTGGTGGTGGTCGTAAGAGATGCGGTAAATCACGGGGTCGCGCATGTTCATGTTGCTGCTGGCCATATCAATTTTGGCACGCAGCACCGCACCGCCCTCGGGGAACTTGCCCGCCTTCATGGCCTCGAACTGTGCCAGGTTCTCTTCTACACTGCGGTCGCGGTAGGGGGAGTGCACACCGGGGGTGGTCAGGTTGCCACGCTGGGCGCGCATGGTTTCGCGGTCTTGCTCATCCACATAGGCCAGCCCATTTTTGATGAGGTGCAGGGCGCATTCGTAGTAGAAATTAAAAATATCGGATGCCCAGTACAGGTGCTCACCCCAGTCAAACCCCAACCACTTGATGTCCTCTTGTATGGAATTGACGAACTCGACATCTTCTTTGCAGGGGTTCGTATCATCGAAACGCAGGTGGCATACCGCGCCTTGTTGGGCGTATTCCTTAGCTACACCGAAATCCAGGCAGATGGCTTTGGCGTGTCCGATGTGAAGGTAGCCGTTAGGCTCGGGCGGAAAACGTGTAATGGGAGCTTTGCAGTGTCCCTCTGCAAGGTCACCGGCTATCCATTCACGTATGAAATCTCGTTTCGTTTCTTCGTTCGTCATACGCGCGTATTCTATCATTCTTACCCCCAAAATCAAGCTCATTCCTTGCACTGACGCACAAATCACGGCCTACAGTGTTAAATTGAGGTTTGCTTTTTGGGCATTTTGTCGTACAATGGGGCGCATGGCACATACAGGCAGTGACAACGCGATATCTCGCCGCAGCTTTTTGAAAGGGCTGGGGGTGATGGCGCTTATGGCAATGCCCGCATGCAAGAGAGCGCAGCAATTTGCCGTGCAGCCCGAGGATTGCCCGGAGTGGATGTTGCCGGGCGAGGCTACTTGTTTTGCCACTTGCATGCCTTGGGCCACCGGGGCTATCCCCATGCTGGCCGTGTGCCATGAAGGGGTACCGGTTGCCCTGCAAAGCAACCCTCGTTATGAGTCGGTGCGCCGTGGCCTGCCTGCTTTTGCGCAGGCGGCTCTTTTGGATTTGTTCAGTACGGCTCGCATGACGTCACCTTTGCGGGCGGGCAAACCCCACCCCATGTCTGCTTTTCGCGCTTCTTTGCGTGCGTGGGGGGCATTGATAAAAGAGGGACGGAAAATCGGCTTTTTGTTTCCGGCCGGCTATTCTGCGGTGCGTATGGCTCAGGTAAATGAGTTGCGCCGCTATGCCGGGGTTTCTTGCTACGAATACGACCCTGCCGCTGCGCCTCGGCCCACGGGGTTTGCTGAGTTGGAGTCATTGCAGAACTCCGCGTTCGGGGCTGCGGTGCGTTTTGCCGATAAAGGTTTTGAAGATTTAGCCACTCTTACTGCCCGGTTACCCCGGCTGGATGCCTTGTTTATCTTTACCCCGGCCGACCCGGCCGCTTTTGATGCCGATTTTGCCAAGGCCTTGTCAGAGACTGCAGCAGAGACGATACGTTTTGTTGCGCTGCAAGCCGATGAAACCGCCCGCCTGTGTTTGTACCGGGTGCCGTCTACGCACTTTTTAGAAGAATGGGGGGCGGATGCCGATGCCTACGGCAATCTTTGCTTGCGCCAACCGATTATGGCCCCGGCACACGGGGCTTTGTCGGAGTTTGAGGTGCTGCATGCCTTGTTGCACCAAGGGGAGTTGCCGGCAGCAGATGGCAGTGGTATTTCAACCGCGCGTGGCTGGTTGGATAAAGTGGTGCCCGATGTTGAGTCTGCGTTGAAAACCGGCTATGTGGCCAATGCCGCTCCAAAACCCGAGCTTTTACCCCCCGCGCCTGCTGCCGAGGTGAACTTGTATTTGCACCCCTATTATGCAGATGGCCGATTCAGGCACAATGTTTGGCTACAAGAAACCTATTTACCGCTGAGTGGTTGGGCCGGTATGCCCGAAGCCTTTTTGCCGGGAACCTCCATACCCGGCGGGGTGGGAGTGAGGAACCTGCACCTGCCGGCATGGTTTCATAAGAAATTGAGCAACATTTGGTTGCCTTTGCTGCCGGAGTGCGTGGGCGTGTCGCGGGAGCAGATTCGGCTGCAGGAGGCCCCTCCGCTGCCGTATCGTGCTGCCGACCCCGAACCGCCCGTGCAGCGCAACAACCCCTCGATTGGTGGCGGCCCTTCTCCTCAATGGGCCATGGTTATTGATTTGTCTCGTTGCATAGGGTGCGGGGCTTGTGCCCTGGCTTGCCGGGCAGAAAATAATATACCCACGGTGGGTGTAGAAGAAATGCGTTACAATCGCGATTTGCAATGGCTGCACATCAACCGTTATTTGCGTGCCGACCAAACTCAGCTTTTTGTGCCTGTGGCTTGCAGACATTGTGAAAAAGCACCCTGCGAGGCGGTGTGCCCCGTAAATGCCACCATGCACACCACGGCGGGACTCAATGCGATGGTGTATCCGCGTTGTTGGGGTACCCGCTATTGTGCTGCGGCTTGTCCCTACCACGCCCGTGTGTTCAATTTCAGAGATTATGCCAAAGAAGATGCTGCGAAAACGCAGCGCTCTCATAACCCGCAGGTAACGGTGCGGTCTCGCGGGGTGATGGAGAAATGCACCTACTGTGTGCAGCGTATCAATGCCGCTGCCAATGACGCCGATGCTGCCCCGCAAACGGCTTGCCAGCAGGCTTGCCCTACCGGGGCTATCAAGTTGATTAACTTATGTAATACCCCGTTGCCCCCGCAGGTGATTTCCTCTTTCGATGTTGAAGGAACTCACCCCCGAACCCTCTATATCTGAGGCCGTTTCGGAGGTGGGATTTTGTGCTTGAAAAAGCAAGAGTCGGAATTAAGCGTATTCTACCGTCTTTTTGAGCTTTTCAAGCTCTTGAATGCGTTCGAGTGCCGTATCGATATTCTCGCAGATGTTATCCTCGCCTAAGTCGCTGATAAACATGGAATCTCTGCGTATTACTTTGATGGGGTGTGCCTGCACGCCGCACAGCAATAGCGTGATGTTGCGACGGCGACAATAGGATAAGAAGTCTTCCAGTACATGCAACCCCGAGGCATCTAAGGTGGGTACTAAGCGCATGCGTAATAATACGTAGTCCATGTCCGGCTCAATGGAGCGGAACACGCGGTCCTTGAACTGCTCGACAGCACCGAAGAAGAAGGGCCCTTGAATATCGAACACTTCCACGTTGTCAGGTATGTGTCTGAGGTAGCGGGAGCGAGACGGCTGTTCCTCCGGGTCCTCACCCTCTATCTCTTTGGTAATCATTTCTACATTGCTTACTTGAGCCATGCGACCAATGAAGAGCAAGGCGGCAAGGACAACACCTACTTCTACCGCAACGACCAAGTCTATCATTACCGTAAGAATAAAGGTGATGAGAAGGACGGCGCGATCTTGCTTGGGTCCGGTAAGCAGGTGGCAGAAGGTGCTCACTTCGGCCATGTTCCAGCATACGATAGCTAATATACCGGCAAGTGCCGGCAGCGGCACAAGCGCTGCATATTGCCCGGCAAGCAGCAGGATGAGCAATAAGGTAACGGCATGAATGATACCCGATACCGGCGTCTTACCCCCGGCTCGTATGTTGGTTGCGGTGCGGGCAATGGCACCCGTGGCCGGTAAACCGCCGAACAATGCAGATGCGATGTTACCCGCACCTTGCCCGATAAGCTCGGTGTTGGGGTGGTGGCGCGAGCCGGTCATACCATCTGCCACGCTCGCACTGAGCAAGGATTCGATGGCGGCCAACAAGGCAATCACAAATGCCGGCTTAACCAAGGCCGGTAATGCTGCCCATTCAAAACTCGGGAAACTCGGCATCGGTAACCCCTTGGGTAGCTCTTGGAAGCGTGAGCCGATTGTTTCTACCGGCATATCAAATGCTACACACAACACCGTGGCTGCCAACATACCTACCAACATAAACGGGGCTTTCGGGGCAAAACGTCTGGTCACCAATATCGTGACGATGGTAAACAGGGAGAGTCCCAATGCCCACCAGTTTATCGTGTGAAAATATTGACAGTAACAGTGCCACTTTTCTACGAACTCCGCCGGCACCGCTGTGGGAATGCTCAGCCCCAATAAGTCTTTTACCTGCGTGCAAAAAATTGTTACCGCTATGCCGGAGGTAAAGCCCGTGGTCACGGGGTAGGGGATAAATCTTATCAAGGCCCCCATTTTCAGTACACCGAACAGTATCAGGAAAAGCCCGGCCATGAGGGTGCACATGATAAGCCCCCCCATGCCGAAACTACCTACTACTCCGGCTATAATGACAACAAATGCGCCGGTGGGGCCTCCTATCTGGTATTTACTGCCACCCAAGGCAGAAATAATCAGACCTGCTACAATAGCTGTTACCAAGCCGCTGGCAGGTGTTATGTCTGAGCACCCGCATGCTATGGCAAATGCCATGGCTAATGGTAAAGCCACTACACCTACTGTCATGCCTGCTGTCAGGTCAGAGAAGAAGGTCTTTCTATTGTACTCTTTAAGCGATTTGAAAAGACTAGGCGTGTACATCTCTAGCCGAAATATACGCCCGATTTCGAGCATTGTAAAGGAAAATCCCCTCTCGAATGCTAAATTATGATAAATGACGGCTATTTTTCTTGAATGAAAAGTTTTGTTACGTTATAATTCGCCCGCGCGTGAGTAAACTAAAGAGAAAAGATTTTTTTCGCATAGCTGTCCCTGTTCTGTTGGTGGGTGGCTTGCTGGCACTGTGCTTGCATTTATGCACCGCCTCCGGGGAAGAAAAGGCAGTCAATGTGTATTCTGCCGATGCTCCGCTCAGCCACATGCCCGAGTCGATTAACCCCGCCCTGATTGCTCTTACTGCCGAACAGATTGTTCGTATTCCTCAGGCAGATGGTTTTCAATGGCCTGTCGGTGGTGGAAGCTTGGCCTTTATGTATGACGCCCAAGGCTTTGGCGTCAATAATGAAAAACGCGGCGGTTTTCACAGTGGGGTTGATCTTAATGGTATCGGTGGTGCTGACACCGATTTGGGAGAACCCGTGCAAGCCGCTGCTCGCGGTAGAGTCGTATACTGTGGTACCCCGTCTGATGATTGGGGGAAAGTGGTAGTCGTGGCACATCGGCTTCCCGGGGATAATAAGGTGTACCAAACCCTTTACGCCCACTTGCAGGATGTGTCGGTTTCTTATGGCGACACATTGCACCGCGGACAAAAAATCGGCACCATTGGTTCGGCTGATGGTAAATACATGGCTCACCTGCATTTTGAGGTGATAGACTCTCGTGTTACGGAAGCCGGGGTAACAGCCTATCATCCCGGCGGTACCATGAACCGCCTCAACCCGTACGAGTTTATCGAGTCGCACCCGGCGCCTCCTTTCCCTGACCCCATGCGCGATGTCTCTGCAATATATATGCAGCAAAACGCTGATTATACACCTTAATTTTTTATATTCTGATTATTATGAAACGTAGCATTATCTTGTTCTTGATTACCTTTTTGGTTACTGCCGGTGTAGTGGCCACTTTCTATTATTACAAGAGTCAGCCGGCCCCGCAACCGCATCAGCCTGCCGGGCAACAACAGCAAGCCGTAGCGACTCCTGCCGATAAAGATAAAACTGCCACGACAACCCCCGATGCGGAGCAGAAAAACAAAAAAGAACAGTTTGAAACTGTCGTGATTGTTGATGAGAACAAGACCCCGGAAGTAACACCGACTGCTCCCAAGGATGCGGATGATAATCAACAGCAACCCACCGGTGACGAAAATAAAGAAGAGCAGACCACTACGGACTCTGCCGGTAAGTCTATAGATTCCATTCAACTGCCCGAGGGGGTAAAGCCTGAACACGAAACTCAAAAAATGGCTTTCACCGTAGCCGAGGTGTTCACGTCTCCCGATTCTGCCGAATACATCCATTTCATGGTTGAGAATAAATTGCTCAGTCAAGAAGCTGCGGGAGTCATTACCGAGTGGT
Source organism: Akkermansiaceae bacterium (assembly GCA_015062055.1). Taxonomy (GTDB): domain Bacteria; phylum Verrucomicrobiota; class Verrucomicrobiia; order Verrucomicrobiales; family Akkermansiaceae; genus Akkermansia. Next base: position 28,704 of record SUVK01000013.1, on the reverse strand, counting down.
TTGCCAATAACGAAGTTGCTGCGGTTGAAGAGATAGGGTATGTATTGGCCTACGAAGGCAGCTCCAAGCTTTACCGTTATCGCATGGTATCTGCCAATGGTGAGAAAGATTTGGTGATTGATTTTATTGCTGATTCAAAAGGCAACTCACCGTTCCTCAATGCTGCCGTTGTTGTGCCGGCTGACCGTACCGAGATGATTGCCGATGGCGACTCGATGATGCTGGTAGAGTGTTTCTTGCATGCGGTGCGTCAAGGCAGTGTTCTGAAGGCGCGCAACATGGTAGACCGTTCTTATGTCGGCGATGCGTCTCTTGCCGGCCTTTGTATGATTTTTGAGGATGGGTCATACATGATGCGCAAGAAGACCCCCATACGCTGTATTTCTCATCATGATACCGGATCAAGTTATTTGGTATACGTGGTGCCGTCTGATAATCCCGATGCGCTGACCTACGAGTCTAACAACATTGCTGTGAATCTTCATAAAGTGAACGGTGAGTGGAAAATCACGGCTGTCGGTACCGATAAGTTGTTGGAGTTATACATGCAAAGTGCACAAGCCGAGGGCGGGCGCTATTGTCCCTTGGTTAAGAACCCGAAGGGCGGGCAGTCCATTGCTCTCTACTTTGCCTTTGATGACTCGAGCCTGACCCCGCGTTCTATCAAACAGCTGCAAATTGTAGCCAAGATTTTGATTGACGGTAAGGGCAAGCTTGATATTGCCGGCCATACCGATGACCAAGGCTCCGAGCAATACAACCTCGAGCTTTCTCGCCGCCGTGCTGAGGCCGTGCGCCAAGTTTTGATTGAGCAGGGGGTGTCTCCCGACCAAATTACCACTAAAGGCTTGGGTAAAAATGAACCGCGCAACCCGATTACCGCAACGGACGACGAAAGCCAAGTGGAATATAAGCGCGGTGAAAACCGCCGTGCCGAGATTTACCTCGACTTCGAGTCATGAAGTACACCCTGAGGCCAACGGCCGCAGGGAGAGATTATGCTGCCGAGCTTAATCCCGAGCAATATGCAGCCGTTACGACAAATGCCCGCCACGCGCTGGTGATAGCCGGGGCGGGTAGCGGCAAGACTCGTACCCTCACCTACAGGGTGGCGCGCTTGCTTGATGCCGGAGTTGCTCCGTGGCGCATTTTGTTGCTTACCTTTACCAACAAGGCTGCGCGAGAAATGCTGGAGCGTGTGGCATCGCTGGCCGGTATGGGGGCAGGGCAAATATGGGGGGGCACTTTCCACTCCGTAGCCAACCGTATTTTGCGTCTGCACGCTGTCCGCCTCGGCTACCAACCCGGGTTTACCATTTTGGATGGCGACGACCAACGCGCGCTTTTCCGCGCTCTTGTCAAACAATTTGTCGGTAAATCCTCCAAAAATGACCGCTTCCCCAAGGCAGAGGTGTTGCAAAGTCTGCACAGCCTCGCCGTCAACACCGGGCGCAGTTGGCAACTGACGTTGCGTACGGAGTATGCGCACCTCGATAAGCATGAAGAGGTAATCGGGAAAATATACGAGGCCTACGCTGTTCGGAAAAAGGAGAGCAACGCCATGGATTTTGATGACTTGCTCACCAATCTGTTGCGCTTGTTGCAAGCGCATGAAGATATACGTACCGATTTGCAAGGGCGTTTCTTACATGTTCTGGTGGATGAATACCAAGATACCAACGTATTGCAAGCTGCTATCATAGGCCTGCTTGCCGGTGGGCTAGATACCTCTCTTATGGTAGTGGGCGATGATGCCCAGAGTATTTACTCTTGGCGCGGGGCAAATGTCGACCATATTTTTGAGTTCTCGAATACATACCCCGACGCCGAAGTCTTTAAAATTGAAACGAATTACCGCAGCGTACCCGCCATTCTTGAGATTTCTAACGCAGCTATTTCCAACAACACGCGCCAATTTGCCAAAACGCTTCGCCCTGCGCGTGATACCGGCTGCATGAAGCCCGCCATTATCCCCGCGCCCGATAACCGCACCGAGGCTCGTTTTGTCGCCCAGCGTATCGATGAGCTTATGGCTGCCGGTATTGCCGGCAAAGATATTGCCGTGCTCTACCGCGCGCACTTCCATAGTATGGATGTGCAGATGGAGCTCACCCGCAACCATATTCCTTACCGCATTACCAGTGGTCTGCGTTTTTTTGAACAAGCCCATATCAAAGATGTGGTGGCTTGGCTGCGGCTTCTCTCCAATCCGCGTGATGAAATCGCCTTCCGTCGTATCGTCTCCACCTTCCCCCGAGTGGGCGAGGCTACGGCCTCCAAACTGTGGGAAAACTGGTTTGCTGTGGCAGATGCTTGGTTGCAGGCCAACCCGGAGGCCACCACCATCACTGCCCCGCACTCAGAGGTGTTTGCCGCGGTAAAAGTGCCCGCTGCCGCGCGCCCGCACTGGGGCGGTTTCCTGGCCTCGATGGATGACCTGCACCCGGCCGATAAGGTGCTGACCCCGGCGGAGTTGGTGCATTTGGTGCAGAGCTTTATTGATGCGCATCTGCGTGCCTCTTATGAAAACTACGAGGAGCGTTTGGAAGATATTGCCCAGCTCACGCGCTCTTTGTCCGATGCTGCCGATTTGGATGCTTTCCTCAGCCAAGTCGCCCTCCTCAGCGAGGATGATACACAAACGGAAATAGACCCCGACTGTGTTACCCTCAGCACCATTCACCAAGCCAAGGGGTTGGAGTGGAAGGTTGTGTTCGTTATCTTCCTGGGCGAGGGGCTCTTCCCCCATTACCGTGTGATTCAAAGCGGAGAAATGGATGACCTTGAGGAAGAATTGCGCCTCTTCTACGTGGCCGTCACGCGTGCAGAAGACCAACTCTACCTCTCCTACCCCCGCTACAACGGCCACAGCTACGACAGCCAATTCTGCCCCCCATCCCGTTTTCTCACCGCTCTCCCCCCGGAGCTGTATGAGCTGTGGAATCTTTGATTCCTCTGCGAGAGCGAAGCGAACTTTTTCGAATACGTCTTGCTGGTGCTCGCGTGAAGATTGCCTCCCCTCTTTACGCAATTCGGCCGTTGTCGCCTTATTGCGGAACAACGGCCGGATATGTTTATATCACCCTAGTCTTACTTGTTACGGCGGCGGCGTGCAGCCAGCGCAGCCAGTGCCAACAGGCTCAGCGTTGCTGAGGTGGGCTCGGGGATAACTTTGTTGAACTCGGTCAGGTAAACGGTTCCGCTTTCGAATACTACTTTGGTGTTGCTATTGATGGCTGCCCCATCAAAGTAATCCGCCGCATTCAGCGTCAATAATTGGGTGCCCGTAGCCGTTACGGTTTCTCCATTATAAATGAAATTAACCTTTCCGGCATCCGTAAAGAGTACCAATTTAGCATCCTTACTGTATTCTCCGTCAAAACGAACTTCCAAATGAATCTTGTCTGCAAAAGATGAGGGTACCGCCAGAGTTAACTCCCCATTGTTGAGTCCCAAGTTACCATACAGTCCCTCAAATGTAGAGCCGCTGTTAAAGGTCAACTTAGAGATATCTGCAATACCTACCTGATTGCTGTTTAATACAGGCGGGGCATAGGTTGCAGCAAGCGTAAGATTCTTGATAGTGCCATCTGCCTCCACCGGTATGTATTCCGTGCCTTTTACCGTCAGCGTGGCATCTTTGGATATCGTTACATTGTTGGCAGTCAGTTTGGCTGCGGTGCGGTTTTCCTCTGTAACCTCACTTGCAAGCTTAATTTGACCATCTGCTTTGATGGTAACATTGTTGGTGCCGAGGTTGAGGGTAGCTCCATTGCCGTTGGCCTCCAGCGTGCCGGCTGCATTGTAGTTGCCGCTTGTTATGCTCAGCTTGGCGTTGGTGCCCTGCACACTAAGATTGCCGGTAAACTTGCTTTGCGATGCAAAAGCAACGCTGCTGTCGGTCACACGCACGGTGCCGCTGCCCGTCAAGCTTCCGGCGTTGGTGGTGCCGGCGGCAGCTCCGTTAAAGCTCAGCGTACCATCGATGCTGCTTGCGGAGGCGGCATATCCCTTGTTCTGCATTTCGAGGGAGGAGCCTGCTGCCACGTTTACCATGCCCGCAATGCTGTTTTCCCCGGCCATTACTACATGGCTGTTGTTATCAATGGACAAAGTGGTACCGGACAAGGTGGTAACGGTCGCGGTGCTTCCGCTTGCCGTAGCACCCAAGGCAGTGCTGTGGTGTACATTCAAGGTGCCTGCATTCAGCACGGTGGCTCCGGTGTGGGTGTTGGCGGTGTTGAGAGTGAGCGCACCCGTGCCGTTCTTGGTGATACCGCTTGCCCCCACCAACTTGCCGCCGCCATCCGCTGCGCTGAAGGTGTAGTCATTACCCTCGCTGTTGTTCACGATGATATCGGCCGGAGCCACATCGCCCACCAGCTTCACTTCCCCTGCGCCGAGGTCGGTAAACGTTACGTCCATGCCGTCCAGATAGGTGTAGCTGCGGTCGTTCATCGTCCAGTTGTCCGAGGTCGTGTTCCACAGGCGGTCTCCGCTGCCATTTCCCCATATGGTGCGTCCTACCTTGTAATACAATGTGCCGTTTTCCCACACCAAGTCGCCGAAGGTGGCTCGGTTGGCATGCCCGCTGCCGTTCACGGTGACATTCTCAGCCGTCCATGCGGACTGGGTGGTGAAATCGCTCGCGCTGCTTTGGTTGATGATTTTGTACATTCCACTGGTCAGTCCATCCGTGCGGTTCAGATTGACGGTGAGCTTCGATGTCGTCAAATCCGTTCCGCCCAGAGTGAGAGCCGCTTTACTCAGGTTGTTTTCCCCTACGGTCACGGTCAGGGCAGAGCCGCTGCCCAGTGTTACTTTCGAGGCTGTAATAGAATTCTGCCCTTGCAGCTCCAGCGTGGTGCCGCTGTTGAAGGTGAAGCCGTATGAGCTGTGGCTCATGCTGCCATCCCTCAGCAAGAGCTTGGCTCCGCTACCCGCTGCCACCGTCAGCCCTCGCCCATTTAATTTGGCTCCGTCAACCACCTGCAAGGTGCCGCCGTAAAGAGTGATAAGATTGTTGATTACGCTTGTCTGCGAGTTGCTGATTTCTGAGGAAGTTGCGGCTGCCCCCTTTATCTCCGCCAGATGCTCTGCAGTATTTTCGCCACTGAAGATGATATCCCCTCCGGCTTTCTGCTTGACTCCATCAGCATCTTGGTAATCGGCATTGAAGCTAGCACTAGCCTCTGAGTAATACCCCATGCATACCGAATCATAAAAAGTGATATGACCGCCTGTTTTTGCAGCTAATACCAAATTATCCCCGCTGGAATCTGGTGTCATTAAAATGCTACGCAAGCGGTATGTGTATTTTTCTTTAGCAAGCTTTCCTGAATATTCAACTACTTTTTCATAATTTTTCTCAAACGTAACACTGTCATTGCCAACGATGCCAAGGCTGCCTTCTGAATAAATAGCCCCGCCGTTTGCGGTTGATGTGGAATTATATGTGAATTTAGAAAATGAGTAATTTTCACTGAAACTAACATCTCCATTATTACAGATGCTTAAGCTGCCGGCTGAATAGATAGCTCCGCCACGGGAGATAGCGGGGGAGTTGATGTCGTAACTGTATTTTCCACTCGCTGATGAAAATGTGTAATTGTTACTAATTCTCACTTCCTCATTATTACTAATACTAAAATCTCCTGTAGAATAAATCGCTCCGCCGTCGGAGTAGCTGGTGTAATAGCTGGCTCTTGAAGAGGTGAAATTACCATTGATACTTACTATTCCATTATTGTCAATGCTTAGGCTGTCCTGAGAATAAATTGCTCCGCCGTAGTTGTATGAGAAGTCTCCGTGTCCAGATGAAGAATTTGTGCTAATACTTATTTCCTTATTATTAATAATGCTCAGTTTGTTGGTTGAATAAACTGCGCCGCCATAGGAATATGCGTAATTTGTAGAATAAGAGTTGTTTTCACATTCGGCGGTGGATGAATTATCTCTAAGACTTACTTTTCCATTGTTACTGAAGCAGATGCTACCCTCAGAATAAATAGCCCCACCATAGCGATTAGTGTCATTAATGGAGGAGCCTGATGTGGTGTTGTTTCTGATGCTCACATCTCCATTGAAAGATATATCGATATCACAATCACTGCCTGAGGCCGAAATAACGCTCCCTCTCACAGAAAGGAGTTTATTATTGAAAAACTCAACATCAGCCGTGCCATCTATGCCATCGTTCACATTTCTGATATGTAGTTTGCCTGATTTGTCTAAATTTAAGGCTACCCTATATTGTGTTGCCGTGTCACTGACAGAAAGCTTACTGAGTGTGTCGAACGCGAGGCTAGCTGGCTGTTCAAAGGCAGTTGATTTTCCCCCGATGAAGCTGAGTGCAACTGGTTCATACCCCTCGGCCGTTGTGAAAATCAGGTTGCCACCTGTCACCAAAGGCTTGGAGCTGGTCCAGGTGGGATTGGTGGTGGGCGTAAAGGCTACATCCGTCCAGAGGATAAAGGCGTTCTTATCATCTGCTGTGTTGGTGGTATAATCATCCAGATAACTGGGAGTCCAGAGGTCAATCTGTTCATAGCCATCTGGGATTTCGATAGCGAGAACGACACATGCTCCGAGTAGTGCGGTTAATAACGTAATAGGGAGATGAAGTTTCATGGTTCTATGTGAGTTTTATGTGAAGATTTTACTTTCAAAGGAAGAAATGTTCAGTTCCGCAGTTCATTTTACGTATTCATAAGCCGTATTTTATCCTATATAAATGCATGGAATTAAACGAGTTATTTTCACGCCATGCTATTAGTGAAAAGTGACAGCGGAAAAGCAAATTATTTTGATATCAACTGAGTTTTCTGCTTGACTACCGGCTTATGAATACGCAGTCAGAACAAGAGCAAGCGGCAGTAGCAATACTGAGGTCAACGGGGGTAAATCTAATAGAAGCGGCATTGGTGGCAAAAGCAGCGCTGGAAGCGGGAGGTATCCGTCTTCGACAGAATGGAAACCTTTCTGCTTACGCCGAGGTTCGCGCCTCCGAAACTACGGCGCTCAGGGCATTAAAGCGATGCAAAAAGATAATTGCGCTGGGGGCAGAAGAGTTGAAACGGCAGGAGAAGACGGTGACGTTTGAGAAAGCGGTGGCAGCGGCGTTGGAGGCAAGGAAAGAGCGGAGAGCGAGAACACAGAGCGATTTTCGGTATATCACACGGCGATTCATGAAGCGGTGCAGGGGGCTGGCGAAGCGGAGGGTGCGGGCGATAACGGTGCAGGAATGCGCGGAATATATTGAGATGGCGTTTGATACGCCGAGCCAGCGAGCCAAGGCGCGGCGGGTGCTCATCGGGGTGTTCGGCACAGCGGTGAAGCGCGGCTGGTGCAGTGAGAACCCGGTAGCCAAGGTAGAGACTCCGCAGGTGCGGGAAAAACGCATCGAGATATTGACACCGAGTGAGATAGAGCGGTTGATGCAGGGTGCTGCCGAATATGAATCCGGCCAATGTTTAGCAGCAGTGGGGATGATGTTGTATGCAGGTATACGCCCGCATGAGGTAGCGCGGCTCACTTGGGAGCAGGTGGATATGGAGGGCAAAAGTATTTGTATTTTACCACAGCACAGCAAAACGGGCGGGGCTCGCATGGTAACCATACAGCCGCCCTTGCTGCGTTTGTTGCAGCGTTGCTCGCAAGTGGGGCGCATATGCCCGCCTCAATGGCCTAGGCATTGGAGAGAGCTGCGCAAGCAGGCGGGCTTTGCCACGTGGCAGCCGGATGTGCTGCGCCATACTTTTGCCAGTTATCACCTGCGGCATTTTAAGGATTATACTGCCTTGCAATATGAGACAGGGCATCGCGACAGCAGCCTACTGCGTACGCGGTATGTGAATATGCGAGGGGTGGAAAATACCTCTGCATTTTGGGAATGTATCTAAAACGTGAGCGTAGCGAATTTTCATGTGAACGAAGTGAGCTTTTCCGAATTATGGTTCGCTGTGCTCACATGAACGGGCGTAAACCTGCAAAACTTCTTCAGCCCGCTTCGTGCGTGCCTTGTATGCCTCGTATTCTTTTGCGACGTTTCCGGGGTTAAGCCCTCTCATTTCTTTGAATTCGCAACGGTGGGTGATGCCTTGGCGGTGAATTTTCACTTCATCATGCCCGTTTTTTTCAATAATAGTTAATGGGAAAGCTCCCGTATGGGGTGCAACTTTTGCGATAACGTAACTGCCAAGCCAAGCGGTGGTAGAATTCGGTATGATTTTGTATGCGTACAATGTATTAGGCGTTAATATATAGAGAAAGTCGCCCATTTGAGCATATTCTAAGGGGGTGCCGTCGTCTAATTGTCCGCACGGAAAACAAATAGCGCTTTTGTTTTCGCTTATTAGCGTCATGCCTGCATTCAACGTATCTGCGTGGGCGTAAGCATCTCCGCAGATGAACGACAGCAGAAAGATTCCCGTAATATGTGGTGTTTTGCAGTGCATATCGGTAATACTTGCCTTTTTGTTTTTAAGATTCGGCTTCTTCGCTGTTTTCGCGTTTTTCTGAACGTTTGTTCAAGATGTGCACAACGAGAATGGGCAGGCCGAAAACGATGATGAGAATAATCGGAATCGCAACCCACAAAAAGATATTGAGGTAGTAGCTGCAAGTGGCATCGCCGGCATTGCTGCCAATCTTCCACCATTTGTACATAAGGGTGGGGCTCCACTCCATGGCAGAACCGGGGCGAATATGGCTGAGCCCGCGGTGGGCCATGGCTTCTACTACGTTACGGTCGGATGCAATGCGGTACCATTCGTCTGCCAAGTCATCTGCCCCGATACGCTCGTAATACAGCGCCAGTTCGTAGGGGGCGCGGCCTACATACCATTCTTGCCCTTGGTGGTATCTACTTGCTAATTTGATGAGTTTCTCGACCGCCACTTCTACGTTTTGCGTTACACCTTCGGCGCCATGCAACTGCATGAGGGCTGCATGCATTTGGGCATCGGGGTGCCCCCAAGAGGCCAAGCGACAGAACTCGAGGTAGGCATCGGCAGTTTTGCCTGCAGCTTTCAGACGTAATGCTTTACAATAAACGGCTGGGGCATAGTTGAGTTTATCGGCAATCGCAAGATATTTTTCACCGAGTTCTACGTTCACTTGCATTCCGTATTTACCGTTAAAATAAGCATCTGCCAAAATCCAAGCCATTTCATCGGCTTTCTCTTCGGCTTTCGGGTTGTCAGAATCTGCGACTTTGGCCGCGTAACTCAGTGCTTTCGGCATGTCTACGGCTACACCTATACCGATAGCATAGGCTTGGTATAAGCAAAGGTAGGCTACGGGGGTATCTGCCTGTTCTAAATGAGCAATACCTGCGGCGGTATTTTGTGCGGTACCAATCCCTTTCAGTTCCAATTCACCGATGATACAAAGAGCCTCTTTTTGCTCCGCAGATAAGTCTTTACCTGCTTCGATTGTATCTACAACCGCTTTGTTCAGCTCGTATGCGCGGGCATAGAACTTCTGACTTTCTGCGGGAGCTATTGTTGCAAAATGCTCTGCCAATTTGAGGGTAGAAGCTGAATCACCCAGCTCGCTGGCCCGAGAGAGATATGTAACACCTTTTTGAGGGTTAGGTGGTAAGTATAAATCTCCTCTCAAATATAAACTACCCAGTTCTCGCAGGTCGTTTTTGTTGCCTTGTTCGGACCTCGCTTCTTTTAATTGTAGATGGCGGTGGTACCACGCCTCTGCTTGGGGCCGGTGCCCGCGTTGGGCGTAAAAGGCGTATACCTCGTGGGCTGCCTCCGGATTACCTTTTTCTGCCAGTTTTTTCAGCTTTGCCAATTCTGTTTCCAGTGCCGTGTCTTCACTGTGGTATAGGGGGGCTTGTTGTTGGGCATCTGTTTCTGTTTGTTGCGCCGGTGCGGGCGCGCAGCTCAGCAGAAGAGTAAGTAATACGAAGTGCTTTTTCATGTGTTCGTTATTCTGATGCCGCTATTGCGGAGTTTGTTCAATTTAACACGGCCCCGCTGAGGGCGGGGCCGTGTCTTTTAATTTTTATCTGTTGTTGGAGCGGTGTTTGTTGAACGAGCGAAAACTCTTTCTTGCTCCACCACCGAAACCGCCACGGCGTTCACCTCCCTCTCGGTTGCCGAAGGAGCGGCGCTCTCCACCACCGAAACCGCCACGGCGCTCGCCACCCTCCCGGTTGCCGAAGGAGCGGCGCTCTCCACCACGGAAGCCGCCACGGCGCTCGCCACCCTCTCGGTTGCCGAAGGAACGGCGCTCTCCACCACCGAAACCGCCACGGCGCTCGCCACCCTCTCGGTTGCCGAAGGAGCGGCGCTCTCCACCACGGAAGCCACCACGGCGTTCGCCACCCTCTCGGTTGCCGAAGGAGCGGCGCTCTCCACCACCGAAACCGCCACGGCGCTCGCCACCCTCTCGGTTGCCGAAGGAGCGGTATTCTCTTTCTTCACGTACAAAAGAATCGCGTTTGGCTCGGGGGGCTTTGCCGAAAGGTCTGCGGCTATTGTCGCGTTCGGGCTCAAAGGCCTCGCCTTCCGTGAACTTGGTGGCAGACTCCAGCGCTTCCTCCTCTGTCTCGAAATCGGCAGGGTTGAATACGTAGTCGTCCTCTTCGTCTGCGGGGGCATCAAACTGTTGATGTTGCGGGCGAGGTTTGAACACTTGATTGGCACCCATCAGCCCCTTGCGACGGCGGGGGTTGGTAGAGGCTTGGGCAATTTGCTCGGCATCCATCAGCGTGGCGTGCCCGGGCTCCAAATCTCCACCCCAGAGAGAACCGATACGCACGCGCACCAGCTTCTTGACACGCAGCCCGAGGCAGGCAAACATTTGGCGTACCTGGCGTTTCAAGCCTTGGTCGAGCACTACGCAGGCGCGACGTGCACTCAGGCGTGATACATACTTGGCCTTGGCTTGCCCCTCGGGTATACGCACACCCTTGAGCAACTGAATGAGTACGCTGCTGTCGAAAGCTTGGTCAAGAGTTACCCAGTATTCCTTTTCGATACCCCCCTTGGGGTGGCCTATGCTTTGGCTGAGTGTGCCGTTGTTGGTGAAAATCAGCAAGCCTTCGCTATCGGCATCCAATCGCCCTATGTAGTTGGCGTAGCGATATTTAGCCGGCAGTAAGTCATATACCGTGCCGATGGCTCCTTGCGCATCGCGGCTGCATACATAGCCTCTCGGCTTGTTGAGCAGTACGACTACTTCTTCTTTGGGGGTGGCATGGCGGCCGTCTACCTTCACAAAGTCGGTGGGTAATACTCTCAGCCCGGGCGTGTCTACGGCTTTTCCGTTTACTTCTACTCGCCCCTCGGCTATCAGTCTGTCGGCCGCTCGGCGTGATTCATAGCCGCAGGAGGCCAGAAACTTATTGAGGCGCACGCTGCCCTCCGGGGCAGGTGGGTATGTGTTCTCTTCTGTCATGGTTTCGATTTTATGGGCGCTCGCGCGCGCGTGTGAAATTAGCATAAAGAGCCTCGCGGTGTTGCACCGAGAGGCTCCGGAAAATGTTGTTTGTACACCCTCAGTTGTTGAGGGCCGGCGTGAACGGCATCAGGCCTCGAACTTGGTCTTGGGCAGACCGATGGGGCTCTGACCCTGCTTCCACTGACCGCGTTCTTTCATGAGCTTAACACGCTCAAAACGCTTGAGGACAGAACGCTTACCGCCAACGGTACCGGTTGCTTTAAGTGTGGAGTGCTTGGACATATCTGTGTTTTGTGTAAAAGGTTTACCCGCATCACTGCGGAATGGTGGTCGCCATTTATACCCTAATTGATTGACTTTGGCAAGCCAAATTTACGTCTTTTTTTCTGAATCTTAAAAAAAATCACGAAAAAGCACCGCTGCCCATGGCAGCGGTGCCGAAAATCAGTGCCTTTTAGAGACCAATTTTTTTGAGACCACCGCGCACGGCTTTGCCGGTTGCATCTTTCGCCTTTTTCTCGGCAGCCTTTTTGGCTTTGTCCGGGGCTTTCTTTGCCTCTTCTACTTTTTTGGCAGCTTCAGCCTTTTTGTCGGCCACGGCTTTTTTTGCATCGCTCTTAGCGGTTTCTACAGCAGCCTTGGCTTCGTTGGCTTTATTTTGGACAGCTTCTACCTCGGCCTGTACGGCGTTGGCTTTTTCTTGTACGCCATTGATGGTTTCGGTAACTTTACCTGTGGCAGATTCTTTGCCGGCGTTAAGATCACCGGCAACCTCCGTTACCTTCTCTTGTACGGCGGCCTCGGTCTGGTTCTTGGCTTCTTGCACGGCGGCATCCTTAACTGCCGAAATGAAATCGGCCTGTACGGTGCCGGCTACGGCAGCGCAGAGTACTGCTAAAATGTTGAGTTTCTTCATGGTTCTTTATGGGTTAAAATGTCTTGTATGCAGGGGGTATCTTACCCGCCTGCGGCAAGAAGTTTATAACAGACAGGTGCAAAAGTCAATTTAATTTGATGTCAGTAACAATTTCCGGGGTCTTTTTCAGATTTGCCGGTTGTAACTCATCGTGCTGCACTCGGGCCGATGTATTATGAAAAAATTGTAAATAACAGATATACGTGGTTTATTGCCTAATGCGTTTGACCTGCATGCCGGAGCTCTCATCTTGATAAAGACGGAATCTTACGTTATATTTTCTGTTTGTTTCTTTTTTCGTGATTTTCGGGGTTTAGCCGGGGCATTGGGTTCTGCCTCTTTTTTCCTGCGCGGCGTGCGGGGCTTTTTCGGAGCGTTGGGGGAGGCAGGTTTGCGTGCTCTCTTCTTTTTGGGTGGCGCGGGGTCTGCCGAGAGGGTGAACGGCTCTTCTTGGGCCGATGCGGGGGCAGGGGCTTTGGGGTGTTTGGTGGCAGCTTTGGCCGGTCGAGGGTGGCGACGGTTGTTAAGTTTGAGGTAGGCTATGCCACCAAGGGTAAGCCCGATGAGGAGCCCCATGGCGTGGCCACCCCAAAGCAGTGCCGCTCTGTTGGGCTGAATACTTTCCGGCCGCCAGGTTTCGGGGGTTGTCGGGTCGTACGGATAGGCTCGTAGCTCAATAGTGCTACCAATGGGGGTTGGCTCGTTATCGGGTGTTTGCAAGGCATGGTTACTGATAAGCACGCCGTTGTTAAATGAAAATGTAACAATGGGAAAGTAGGCGGTATCGCCACCGGTAGAGAGATTGCCGCTGCTGAGGGCCTCTGTGGTGCTTTCAAATGGGCGTTGCCTGAGGTCGATTACCGTTCCTGTAACGGGAATAGTCTCGTGAATGTAGATAGCTGTTTTGCACATGCCCCACAAGGCGGTTAGCACCATATATCCGCCGCCCGCGAGAAGCGCGAACAGAAGAATGCGTGGGATGAAGCTGTTTTTGCTGCGTGTCATGTTGAAATCAATTAACGGCAACGCGCATTTCGTAGGTTTCGACGCGTCCCTTGGCTATGCAGCTTTGTGCCCAATGTTTTGCCGCCGCTGTGGCCGGCAGGTGGTTTTCGGGCAACGGTGGGCGTTCTCTGTGGCGAGGGTGGGCCAGTGTGAGCTGGGGTAGCTCTGATAACAGTCCCCGCGCGTCTGCTGTGTCGGCGCGAAAAATCTCATCTGCCCGCGGCAGGGCATCTTCTACCTCTACATCGGCTGTGATAGCCCTTATACCTACACCGTACAGCGTGGCAAGTCGGCTAAGCTCTGTCGGCATATGTGGTTCCTCTCCAATGATGAGTAACTCTGCCTCTTGAGAGCTGAGGGCACATGCCATAGTGCGGAAGAATGCCCGCCGACAGCTCTCGGCGTCGGGCTCAATGCACACGCATACCGAGCGCAGGTAGGGGGCAGGGGTATCTGTGGGGTCGAACACGAGGGCATCTGTGTCATCTGTTGTCGCGGCCGGCCATTGTACTGCTACCAAGTCGGGGTGCTCCCAGCTTTCTTCGTCTTCTAACGGGTAGACAAATACACCCATGCCGGCAGTGTCGTACAGCCGTACCGCCAGCGCCAAGGCTTTGTGAAGCGGGTCTTGGCCCTCTCGCGAGGCCTCGGCCTCGCTCTCAAACATGTTGTGCAGGGAGGGGGCTGCCTCTGCCGTGCGCAAGTAATACCCTTGCCCGTTGGCTACTCGAGCCAAGCATGAATCGGGTTCTAAGGCTATAAATGAGAATTGAGAGCGTAATGAGTGGTCCGAGTACGAGTCCCCCAGCACGGCGCGTACGCGGGCAATGAGCTCTTTGCCTTTGATGGCTTCTTCCTCTCGTGTGGGCAGCAGGTCGGGTAGTATCTCTACCAGTTTGTCTCTTAAGCTCATGGCTGGGTAAAAATCAGGCTCTTGTTTGGGCACCGGCCAAGCGCAGATTGGGGTCCACCGGTGTATCTAACGGCGAGAAATCTCCGTTGCGGGCTCTCAGTAAACCGGCAAAGGCAATCATGGCGGCGTTGTCGGTAGTAAGGCTGTTGGGGGGGAGTATCAACTCAATGCGGGCGCGTTCGCATCGCGCTTTGAGCTGTCTGCGCAAGGCGGAGTTGCAAGATACCCCGCCTGATACGGCCAGCACCTTGTGCCCCGTGCGTTTGAGGGCTTTCATTGCTTTGTGGATGAGAACGTCGAGAATGGCCTGTCTCACGCCGGCGCAGAGGTCGCACATGGTTTGCTCGTCCAAATCATTCGGGTTGCCACTCGGTACCAGCTTGGGCAAGGTATAAAGTACTGCGGTTTTAAGCCCGGAGAATGAGAAGTTCAAGTGGTCCTCGTGTATCATGGGGCGTGGCAGCACAAATCGCTCGGGGTCGCCCATCTCGGCACGTTTGTCAATCTCGGGCCCCCCCGGGTAGGGTAAATCAAGCATTTTTGCAACTTTGTCGAAGGCCTCGCCTGCGGCATCATCCATAGATCTCCCAATGAGTGTATAGTTGCCACAAGATTGCACATCAATAAGTAAGGTGTGACCGCCCGATACCACGAGGCTGAGGTGCGGCACCAAGCCCTGAGGGTGTGTAATGAAAGGTGAGAGCATGTGCCCCTCTAAGTGGTTTACCGCGATAAATGGCTTGCCTGCCGCTAATGCCAAGGCCTTGGCAGCCGTATTACCCACCAGTAGGGCCGCCACCAGCCCCGGACCGGCCGTGCTGGCGAAAACATCTACCTCGTGTATGTTGCGCCCGGCTTTCTCGAGTGCCTCGCGCAGCACTCCCGGTAGGTTCGAGGAGTGGTTGCGCGAGGCCAGCTCGGGGATTACACCACCATACAGGCGGTGCAGGGGTATCTGGGTTGAGATAACGGAGCTGAGCACTCGTGGTTGAGTTTCTCCCGCCACCTCTTCAATCAGAGAGACGGCTGTTTCATCGCAGCTGCTTTCGATTCCCAGTACCAGCATGGTGTATCAGGCTTTCTTTTTGCGTGTTTTAGTGGCTGTTTGTCTCGGCTTTTTGCTTGCCTTTGCCGTTTCTTTGCCTCGGGTAATGATGGGGGCTCCCTTGCCGAGTACGCAATCCTCTGTCACGGTGACGGTGCTGATACTCTTGTCGCTGGGTACCTCGTACATGATGTCGAGCATGAGTCGCTCAAAAATGCCACGCAGGGCGCGTGCGCCCGTGCCGCGTTCTATGGCTTGGCGTGCCATGGCTCGCAGGGCGTTCTCTTCTACCACTAATTCTACACCATTCATGTTCAAAAGTTTGGTGTATTGCTTTACCAAGGCGTTTTTCGGCTCGGTAAGCAGTGTTACCAGCTGGTCTTCCGTCAGTGTGGTAAGCGGCGCAAAAATGGGCAGACGCCCCATCAGCTCCGGTATCATACCGAACATGAAGAAGTCCTCCGGCATGGCTTTGGACAGTACTTCTTCCTCGGTAAACTCCTTGGTGTCGCGGTCTTCTTCGATAGAGGCAAAGCCCATGGCTGACGAGCCGATGCGCTTACGGATGATCCCCTCGAGCCCCACGAAGGCACCACCGCAAATGAAGAGGATGTTTTCGGTATTGACGCGAATATACTCCTCGTTGGGGTGTTTGCGACCACCTTTGGGCGGTATGTTGCATTCTGTTCCCTCAATGATTTTGAGCAGTGCTTGCTGCACGCCTTCACCGCTTACATCGCGGGTGATGCTTACATTTTGTGTTTTGCGACCGATTTTGTCGATTTCGTCCACGTAGATGATGCCTCGCTCTGCTTTAGCCACATTCATATTGGCTGCCTGCAACAAGCGCAGTACCGTGTTTTCTACGTCCTCGCCCACGTATCCGGCCTCGGTGAGGGTGGTGGCATCTACTATGCAGAAGGGAACATCCAAAATACGAGCCAGAGTCTTGGCTAACAGGGTTTTGCCCGAGCCTGTGGAGCCCGCCAGCAAGATGTTGCTTTTTTCTATCTCGGTGCCGTCATCGGATTTAGGCTGGCGTAAGCGCAGGTAGTGGTTGTATACGGCTACGCAAAGCGTGCGTTTGGCCAGGTCTTGCCCGATTACGTAGTTGTCGAGCATGGCGTGCATCTCTGCCGGGGTGGGCAGGGAGTCCAAGGCTTTCGTCTCAACATCCAGCACGGGGGAACCGTCGGAATCATCCTGGGGCATTAACCATGGGTGAGTCTCTTTTACGTGCATTAACATGTGCTCTGCGGCTTGGTCGCCCATGGGCTCCATAAACATCTTGTGCACCATGTCTTCAATGCAGCTGAAACACAGGTTGAGCCCGTTCCACGTCAATATGGGCCATGTGGGCCCCTCGGGCGTTTGGCATGCTGCGCAGTGACGCGTTGTTTTTTTGTTAGCCATTCCGTTAATGTTTATTAGGCTTTGTGAGTGAGTATGCGGTCTACGAGGCCGTACGCCAGAGACTCCTCGGCGGTCATATATTTATCGCGATCCTGGTCTGCCTTAACGGTGTCGAAGTCCTTGCCGGTGTGTTTGGCAAGAATTCCGGTAAGTCGCTTGTCTAAGCTGAACATGAAGTTGATGGTGCGCTCTACGTCGGCTGCTGTGCCTTGGGCTCCACCTCGTACTTGGTGAATCATCACGTGTGAATTCGGCAGGCAGAAGCGTTTGCCTTTGGTGCCTGCAGAAAGGAGAACAGAGGCCATAGAGGCTGCTATGCCGATGCAGTATGTATTGATATCGCAAGAGATAAACTGCATGGTGTCGTAAATGGCAAGACCGGCCGTAACGGAGCCACCGGGGGAGTTGATGTAGATGTGTATATCTTTCTTGGGATCCGTCATCTGAAGGAAAAGTAGCTGGGCGATGACGGAGTTGGCCACGGTGTCATCTATCTCCGTGCCGAGAAAAATGACGCGGTCCAACAGCAGGCGGGAGTAGATGTCGTAGGCTCGCTCGCCTTGCCCGGTTTTCTCAATAACGGTGGGTATGTAGTAATTCTTCGGTGTTTCCATAACTTGTGTTCCTTATATTAGCACATAAAGAGGTCTTTATCAAAGCAGTTTTATGGCATAATATGCCATCTGACGGCACTTTTCGTTTTGACGCCGGTCGAGTTGATTCTACAGACATAGAAAATATCTGTTCAGAGTCCCCGCCTCCCCCCCCAAAAAAAAAAGCTCAGCCCCCGGTGTGAGGGCTGAGCTATAGAAAAGCTTGCAGCTGATGCGATATTAGCGTACAGTCTTAACGGTAACGGCTTCCTTACCAACGCGCTCGCGCAGGTAGTTAAGCTTGGCACGACGTACCTTACCGCGTGTTACAACCTCAATCTTGGCAATCTTGGGAGTGTGCAGGGGGAAGGAGCGCTCTACGCCCTCACCATATGCAATCTTACGAACGGTGAAAGCCTCGTTCACACCGGAACCACGCTTGCCGATAACGATACCTTGGAAAATCTGCACGCGCTCTTTACCGCCTTCGATAACGCGGCAATGTACCTTTACGGTGTCACCTACGTTGAAGGGCGTTACTTCATCCTTCAGCTGTTCCTGTTCGATTTTGTCGAGAATGTTCATCTTGGTCTCCTTCTGGTAATAATAAATGTTTCAGGAGCCTTTCGGCTCTGGCGGTTGCGCGAGTATACACTAATTTTATCTGCTTGGCAACCCAAATTTGTGAAGATGGCGCATTTTTTTTATTTTTTTATTGAATTTTCTGCCAATAACAGGGGGGCTAATCGCTTGCATTCCGCTTCAGAGTAAGGCGCCGGGCTGAAATCTTCCTTTCGGCGAGATATGACAGTTTTCACCACCGCGCACAGCCCCTTGGGCCCGTAAATGGAAAATTGCCAGTGCAGGGAGGTGCTGCCGATGCTCAGTAAGGCCGCCTCGGTGCGTATTTCATCTCTGAAGTACAATGGTGCCATAAAATCCGCCTCGGCATGTACCCGGGGGTAGCGCATATCCATGCGGGTAAAGCCATGGGCCGCCAAGGCTTCTACCTCTGCGTCTTGTGCATATCGGAAAAAGTTGGCGAAGTAGACAATGCCCGATGCATCAGTATCGGCAAAGGCTACACGTGAATAGTGAGAATAAGCAGGCATGGCCGTGTTACATGAAGGTGAAGTTGTTGAATTGATAAAGCTCCTCGAGGTAGGGGTAACTACGGCGTACGTCTTGCTTATTATCCCAGCCGAATTCGAAGAAATCCGAGAAAAAGATTTTTGTGCCGGGTTTCAGGGAGGCGGCTTTACTGTTATCGGGGGATTTTGTTTCGTCCAGGTAAAGGAGCATCACGGCATGGTGTCGGCCATCGCTAATGGTCAGGAAACGAGCTCGTGGGTATGGGGTTTGGTAACTGCGAATGCGTTCCGGTAAGTATTCCAACTCTTCTGCGTTTTCGTTGCGTATGTCTTGCCGATAGGTATCCGAGGCTCGGTCCAGCTGCAACCATTTTTCTGCTTCTGCCACCGTTTTGTAGTCGAGGCTTTTGTTGTCGTAGGCATATTGCATAACACGCAAGGCAGCGTAAACGGCGCGAGTGGTACCTATCTCGTTCCCTTCGTCATCGAGCCTCGTTTCGTACATCGCCGCTAAATCTCGCGCCAAAGCTTCTTCTTTATTCGGCAGTGGGTACAAGAAGAACCACAGTATCACAAAGAGGGCTGCTCCCAACCAGCAAAGTCCCTTGATGGTGCGAAGGTATTGTAAACGGGTCAAAATGCTGCGTAAATGTGCTACCAACCCATGATCTGCTTCGCCGAACTTGAAGTCTGCTTTTACTTTTTGTGCCGTTTCGGCAATTTCTTTGACGGTGCGGGCATTTTCTCCTTTGGGGTCAATGTCTGCTATATCAACGTTGTTGATTTCGTTTACCTCGCGTACTTCGTTCAGTTTGACCAGATAGCCCAGCACCACCGTACGCAGGAATATGCTCAGCCCCAGCAATGCCCACATAATGGCAAAGCCAAACTCCAAACATTTGTCTCGATAGGGGGAGTTGGGGGCCAGTAGGGTGATGTCTTCTGCTGCTTCCGAGAGCGACATGCGGTATACCCATTCGTAGAAATGCGGGTGTATCAGCTCGGGCCTTGTTGCTTGTAAGATGGGGTATGCCAGCATGGTGAGTACCATTACTCCTACTAACCCGCAATACCATACAAAATTACGCTGTGGTCCTGCTATTGCGGCAATCTCCATCAGTAACCAAGGTGCTACCCATAACCAGTTCTTCCACTCAAGTAAAAACTCTTGGCTAAGCCCGGGGAGTGTGAGGTAGGGCTCTTGTGCTATGAGTACGGAGGGGTACGAGATAATCAGCATCAACAGCAATGCTCCTACCCCTACTATCAGAATACGCAGGCCGATACTGATGTTTTTTGATATGTTATAGATGCTTCCGGTACTACCCATGCTTCTATATTATAGTGCTCCGCTTTCGCTGTCAAGGCTCGGCTCCGTCAAACTCTGTTACAGTTGTGTTACAGGGGAGCCGATGGCAAGAGTGGCTTATCGCCCCAAAAACAAGTGTATGTGTTGCATCTCTCGGCATCCTTGCGTGGTTGCAATGTTGAGAAGCCTCTCTTCTACATCCGGGGGCGGTGGCATGCAGCGGCGGGGTAGGTCGGCTGTGAGAAGTTCCAGCGCGCATTCGTTGTGCAAGGCCATGGTGGTTTCGATAAAACACATGCGAGTCGGTTCTTCGAGGATGAAGTTGAGTGGCTTTTTGTTGTTAAGTACGCGCTCTCGGGGTATTTTGGTGCCGAATTCATCATCTACCCCCATATTAGCCAGCAGAGTAGGGTTGTTGAGCACCGTTGCGGCCTCCAGCCTGTTGTGCAGGGCATTAAACTTACCGGTCGCTGTGACCAGGCACCAGGCCTGCCCGACGCATTGATTAAGAGCTGCGGTGTCGTGTACGTCCACATATTCTACGCCCTCCGGTAGGTCGTTTGTTCTGTTAATGGTTTCTATTACGGTTATTTTCATGTTGTGGCGGCGCGCATAGTGCACTATGCCTCGGCCCACTTTGCCGTAACCTACCACAACCAGGTGCTTCCCCTCTGTTTCGGTGTAACCGAGTTGTGCCATGGCGCGAAAAAAGCTTTCCCCCGTGCCCAACCCGGTTTCTATGCGTTTTATCATGCCGGAGTCGGCCACGATAACCGGGCGCTTGGTGCGCTCGTAGGCTGATACCCCCGAGCGTGTGAGCTCTGCGTACCCTAAGTTCGGTAGCAAGTGGGCACAACTCCCCGCGCAATCCAATATGATATCAAACGCTTCTTCTTTGCCCGCTGTTTTTATGCCGAACTCCGGCAGCATGTCTGTTATCTCGGCTTGGCGGGGCATCTTTGTGCGGGCCGGTACATACAACTCGGCACCTGCTGCTACCAGAGCCATGAACTTTGCAAGCGTGTTGCGGTATATCGGCGTGGCATCCAGTAGCTTTAACCCGGCCAATGGTTCCGTTTTTGCCCACTCTTCTGCCTGCCATCGTAGGGTCGGCCATTCGTCGGCTGCATAGTGCTCATCTAAATAGACTCGAATCTTGCTCGCTTTCTCGTTCATGCCCGCCAGTTTACTCTCTTTACGCCCCCTTGGCAAGTGTAAATCTTGCCCCTTTCTATAGAAAAAATATCATAAAGTTAGGCCGGGCTAATAATTTTTCTTGCTTGTTTCAGATTTTTGTGCATAATTTCGGCAACGAGAGTTAGCGAAGACTAATTTTTACAATAGAAAGGAACAAAAAGATGAGAACAAGCATCAGCAAGATAGTATCGAGAGAGGTATTAGACTCCCGAGGCAATCCCACAGTAGAAGCCGAGGTATGGCTGGAAGGGGGAGCAACCGGAATGGCCAGTGTACCCAGCGGGGCATCGACGGGCGAGCACGAGGCCTGCGAGCTGAGAGACGGAGACAAGGCCCGATATCGAGGCAAGGGCGTGCAGAATGCAGTACGCTATGCTACCACAGAGCTGGCAACGGCACTGGTTGGTATGGATGCGACGGAACAAATTGCCGTAGATGCACGGATGAGAGAGGTAGATGGCACGGCCAACAAATCTCGCGTAGGCGCCAACGCCGTGTTGGCCATATCGTTGGCAACGGCGCGCGCCGCAGCTGCAGCGACAGGGCAGCCCTTGTACCGTTATTTGGGCGGGCCTAATGCGCACATTTTACCCGTGCCGATGATGAATGTGCTCAATGCCGGGGCACACTCCGATGCCCCCATAGATTTTCAGGAGTTCATGATTATACCCAAGGGCTTGCCCACCTACAAAGAAGCTTTGCGATGCGGGGCAGAGGTGTTCCATGCTTTGGCAGCAGTATTACGCAAGTCCGGGCTGAGTACTGCCGTGGGCGATGAAGGTGGCTATGCACCGAACTTGAAGAGTGCAGATGCCGCGTTGGAGGCCATAGTGAATGCCATTACCGATGCCGGCTACGAGCCCGGTAAAGATGTATGCCTCGCACTCGATGTCGCCTCCTCTGAGTTCTACGATGCCGAGACCGGCCTCTACGTGTTCAAAAAGAGCACGGGTGACAAACTGACTGCGGCTCAGCTCACTTCGTACTACGAGTCGCTCATCAAGCACTACCCCATCATCTCGATAGAGGATGGGTGCGCAGAAAATGATTGGACCGGTTGGAAACAACTTACCGACACCATCGGCAACCGCTGCCAGCTGGTGGGAGATGACCTTTTTGTGACCAACACCGACTTCTTGCGCCAAGGTATCGCCAAGGGAGTAGCAAACTCCATCTTGGTGAAACTCAACCAAATCGGCTCCCTTAGTGAAACTTTTGAGGCTGTTCGATTGGCAACCACCAACGCATACACTGCCGTTATATCTCACCGCAGCGGTGAAACCGAAGATTCCTTTATTGCAGACTTGGCTGTGGCCACCAATGCCGGACAAATCAAAACCGGCTCGCTTTCTCGCGCTGATCGCATGGCTAAATACAATCGCCTGCTACGCATAGAAGAGCAGCTTGGCTCTGCAGCGGTTTACGGTTGCTGATAACCTGAGAAACGGGCTTATTCCATACCCTTGGTCGGGAGACTTTCGCAGCGCTCTCCCGACCATTTTTTTGCTTCAATTTTTTACCTTATGTGCCGAAAATGAGTAATATATGGTTCGGGGGGATATAAAAATGAAAAGAAGTCCGGAAAAAGAGATGACGAAGAGACAACTAAAGTCTTCTTTTTCCCTCGCTTGCGTTGCAATTCCTGTGTGAAAAAAATAGGCATCGCGCAAGAATTCTGTTGCATACCGGGCGTTACTGTGTTAAATTCGGTGCTGCAATGGAGAAAACACTTTTCCAGAAAATAGCTGATAAAGAGATACCCGCCAACATGGTGTATGAGGATGCGCTTTGCGTAGCGTTCCGCGATATTACGCCTGTGGCACCCGTGCATGTGTTGCTGGTGCCGCGTAAACCCATACCCGGCATAGAAGCCGCCGCTGCGGAAGATGCCGATTTGTTGGCTCATCTTATGCTCAAAGTGGGAGAAATAGCCCGGGCCGAGGGCCTTGCAGAGGGTGGTTTCCGTACGGTGATGAACACCGGGGCCGATGCCGGTCAAACCGTGCCGCACCTGCATATCCATATCATCGGCGGGCGTTCGATGCAGTGGCCTCCGGGTTAGTCCCCGCAGCGTTTGCTTGCTGATATGGCAGAGCTCCCTTTCATCAGACATTGTGAATGGGTGAACCCCGGTACGCTCGAGCTGGAGTTTCCCACCAACCGCTTGCGTTTATATTTTGCAGAGGCGGGGGTGGTGCGTTGTCGTTATGTCTCGCATGCCGTTTTCGAGAATATCCCCAGCTATGGTATTGCCCCCGAGTATGAATACCAAAAGGTTCCGTTAGAAGAATCCGATGAAGAAGACTATATAGAAGTGCGTACCGCGCGTCTGGCCGTGCGTATACGCCGAAACGATGGCGGACTGGAGTTTTACGAACGTGCAAAGGGGCGGTTGCTGAGCGCAGATGCCGAAGGTATGGGGCACCGCTTGCAAGAGCGCACCGGCGATGAGCTTGTGTGGGTGCTCAAACATTTACCCGAAGAAGCTCATTTTTTCGGCCTCGGCGATAAGCCATGTGCTCTCAACATGCGCGGGCGTCGTTTTGAGATGTGGGGGGCAGACCACTACAAGTTTCACCCCGACAGCGACCCTCTCTACAAGAGTATTCCTTTCTTCTTGTGCCTGAACCAGGGTACTCAATATGGCATTTTCTTTGATAACACCATGCGCTCCTATTTTGATTTCGGTAAGGAGCGCGAAGACCGCTTGCTCTTCGGGGCAGACGGCGGGGTGATGGATTATTACTTCATTTGTGGAGAAAACGCGCTGGATACCGTGCAAACCTACACGCGTATGACGGGCTTGCCCCCGCTGCCTCCCTTGTGGGCCTTGGGCTACCACCAAAGTAAGTGGAGCTATTACCCTGAAAAAACGGTGACGGATTTGGCGGATGAGTTCCGTAAACGCCAAATCCCCTGTGATGCCATACATCTGGATATTCACCACATGAAGCATTATCAAGCCCTCACCTGGGACCGCACGCGGTTCCCCGACCCGCCGGGTATGATTAATCGCTTGGGTGAGCAGGGCTTTAAGGTGGTAACCATTATAGACCCCGGTATCAAGATTAACCCCGATAATTATGTGTGGCGCAGCGGGTTAGAGCGTAATGTCTTTTGCCGCAGGCACGATGGCGCCCTGCTGGAGGGTGAGGTGTGGCCGGGTACATGCACCTTCCCCGATTTCACCAACCCCGTGACGCGCTCTTGGTGGGCGGACCTCTTTAAAAGGCAAGTGGGAGAATACTGTGTACGCGGTATTTGGACGGACATGAACGAACCGGCCATTTTCCCGGATTGCACCTTCCCCGATGACACTCGCCACAATTACGATGGTTTCTACTGTTCTCACCTCAAGGCGCACAACGTGTATGGCCAGTGCATGGCCAAAGCCACGCGCTTAGGGATGGAGTTAGCAGCACCCCAACGGCGGCCCTTTGTGCTGTCTCGGGCCGGGTTTGCCGGTTTGCAACGCTGGGCTGCTACGTGGACGGGGGATAATTTCTCTGACTGGGAGAACCTCAAAATGGCCAATCTGATGGTGCAGCGTTTGTCTTGTAGCGGCGTATCGTTCTGCGGGGCAGATACGGGGGGGTTCTTGGGTCACCCCACGCCCGAGCTGTTCTGCCGTTGGATGCAATTGGCCGCCTTTCACGTATTCTTCCGCAACCACAACAATGGCGAATATGGCGGGCAAGAGCCTTGGTGCTTTGGCCCTATGGTAGAGAGCTTGGTGCGCCAAGCCATCGGCGAGCGCTATCGTCTGTTGCCGTATTTGTATACGCAGTTTTACCGGTACTCGAAGCACGGCACCCCCATCATCCGCTCTCTGTCGCTGATGTACCCCGAGAATACAGATACGTATTGGCGCAGCAGTGAGTTCTTCTTGGGCGATGCTTTGTATGTGGTGCCCGTGCACCACCCCGGGGAGGGGGGGCGCTTTTTGTACGCGCCGCCCGGACATTGGTATTCATTGTGGAACGATGCCCCGGCACCGGTGGCCGATGCAGAGGCCTGGGTGTCTACCACCATGTCGGCCATACCCGTATTTGTGCGTGGTGGCAGCATAATTCCCCGTTGGCCCGTGCAACAATATGTGGGTGAACTTGTCAACCCTCCCGTCACACTCGACTTATGGTGGGCACCCGATACTGAGTCTGAGAGCGAGTTGTATGAAGACGCCGGCGATGGCTTGGCTCATCGCATCGGCGATTACCTTCTGCACCGCTTTATTTATGCCGCATCAACCCGCGAGCTGACGCTTCGCCACCGTCAAGAAGGCGACCCCGAACGCCGCCGAGATGCCTTTGAGCTGGCCTTACATGCCCTGCCACATACAGCCACCCCTGTGGCAATGGCTGATGGTGTTGCTTTGCAGGGCGCGTTTGATAAGAAACATGTCTTCCGTGTGCAGTTGCCTGCAGCCTTTCGCGAATTGAACATCAAGTTTTAAGATTCATGGCACATGAAACGCGATACCTTAGACAAAATTGTAAATCGTTTGGAGCATCTTGAGCCCGATGAACTACGGCACCTCTTTATGCGCTTGGCGTCTGAAAAAGGACTGCTGCAAGATGTGTTCGATGCGCTGAGAGATGGGCTGGTTCTTTTTGATTCGGACGGCCATGCACGCTTTGCCAATAAATCGGCCTGCGCCATGTTTAATCGGCCGCAGCACGAGCTGTTACGCATGCCGTTTGAGCGCTTGGTAGGGGGCACTTGTAGTTGGGATGAACTGTGTGTCAGCGGTGTTTCCATTACGCGAGATTTACATGTGAATTACCCCGAACCTCGCCATTACAACTTCTTGATGAGTCCCGTGGCTGATGGTGCTGAATACCTGTTGCTGATTCGGGATGATACGGAGAGCATAGAGCGCCATGAGGAAGATGCAGAGGCCGAGCAATTTAACCTGGTTACCTATATGGCCGGGGCTGTTGCGCATGAAATCGGCAATCCCCTTAATTCTCTGGGACTTAATCTGCAACTTATGCAACGCAAGTTGACAAAGACCGATGAGGATACTCGCAAAAAACTTTCGCCTCTTTTGGAGTCTGCTTTGAGCGAAACCCGGCGTTTAGATACCCTGTTGCGTCAATTTTTACAATCCATGCGACCCGGCAACATGCAGCGAGATCCCGTGCAGCTCAACGAGATATTGGCCCACGTTTTGCAGGTGTTAGAGCCCGAGATTGCCCCTCGCGGCATTGCCGTGCAGCAGTCGCTCTCAGAAGATTTGCCCGAGCTTAACGCCGATGCCGGCCAACTCTTTCAAGCTTTCTATAACATTATTCGCAACGCCTTCCAATCTATCCCCGGAGAAAGGGATGGCGGTATCTATATTCAAACGGATTATAACGATACCGATGTGCGTGTGCTGGTCGGTGATAACGGCTCCGGCATTTCTCATGAGGTAATGGGCAATATGTACGAGCCGTTCCGCACCACCAAACGCAAAGGTAATGGATTGGGCTTGCTCATTGTTCGCCATATCATCAAAGAGCATGGCGGTACGCTTTCTCTGGCCTCGAAAGAAGGTACCGGTACCACCGTTACCATCACCATACCCCGTGCAGACCGAGTGGTGCGCCTGCTGCCGTTGTAATCAGGAGCAAACGTGCTTATGTACATAAAGTGGCGAGTTGCTCATAACCGTGCAACTCGCCACCTTGTTATGTATTTGCTCGACTCTTGTCGTTACGGATTCTCGGAGAACAACTCGGTATACAGACGACTTATTACGTAGCGAGAGCCTTCGCCTGATAGGTGATTGTTATCGTGATACATGAGCTTCCCGTCTATAAATCCTTGGTATTTACCATCTGTCTGTAGAACCGGATGTACCATAATGACCTTAGCTAATCCTTGCTCGCTGATTCTCGATAAAATTTCAAAAACAGGAGCTTCTCGACTCTCAAACTCTGCGTGGGGGGTAGCGTCTCCTATGTTGGTAGTATCCATTCCCAGCATAATGCGGCGCCGCATTTCTGAGCCGGGATCAAGTTGTAACTCCGGCATAGGACCCAATATGATGACTTCTCTACCCAAAGCCTTAATCTTCTGACACGTACGTACCAATCCTTCTTCCAATAATGCTGTGTTAGCAGATGTATCTTGGGGAATTTCACTACCCGTTCTGTATAGCTTCTGTGCTGCGCTGCTATGGCTTAGTCTCGTGTTCCATCTACAGACGATAATGACTGTTTTTATTTGCGGTGACTGTTCCAACCAGCCAATAAACGGTTCCGATATATTGGCAAATGTGTTGGTGATTTCAATGCCGGAGAGAGGACATGTTTTGACCCCGATAGCTAAACCCCCGCGTTTATGTTGTTTGCAGATGTCATCAAGTCCTATCTGGATGGCTTCTGCATGAGAATCTCCTATCAGTACAAAGCTGGGTTGGCAAGTCGTGTCACCTAAATGCTTAACAATGTTTTTTTCGGGATTACCTTTGTCGTTAATGGTATCGAGTTGGCTAATCCCATATGTTCCGGGTTGTAATGTTTGTAATTTTCTGGGATATTCGGTCGATTTGTGTTGATTGGCCTCCAAGTGAATAACATTGGCCAAACCATCTGTCTTATACAATATCGACCCTGCGCCTGCCGTTATACCGCATGTAATAATCAACCCCACGGTTGCTGTTTTGAAACCTATGCGTTTGGCTCGGCGTATGGGCATTTCTATAAACTTCCACGAAACAATGGCCAAAACAAATGAAAGTATGGTAGCAACCAGTATCTGCGAGGCATCTAATGTTTTGCTGTATATGTAATGCATGAATGCTATGATGGGCCAGTGCCATAAATAAAGAGAATATGAAATGCGCCCGATACCTACCGTGGGCGTGGCACTTAAAAATCTACCCACCCAGCCATAGGCTCCGTAGCGAATCATCAAGGCGCATCCAATCACTGAGCACATGGCCCCATAGCCCGGAAAATGCGAGCCTTTTGTCAACAGGGCATAAGCTCCTATTGTTAATACGAATCCCAAACTGCTGAGTATTGTTGATATTACCCTTCCTTTTTTATCTTGTGCTTGTAGTATGGGCAAACATGCTAATGCCACGCCTGCAAGTAATTCCCATGCTCGTGGTAACAGCATATAGAATCCCTTTACCAAATCTCGGTTGTTCTCGCTGTTGAGCAATAGCTCTGCGTGGATGAACGATAACACCATAAGCACGCACAAGGTTATCATGAGCACGGCTTGTCGTCTGAACTTCCACAATGCCCACATTAATAACGGCGTTATAATGTAAAATTGTTCTTCTACACTCAATGACCATAAATTGATGAGCGGATGTAGCTCCGCATCGCCTGTGAAATAGTCACCTAAAAATTTGTAACAGAAAAAGTTAGCAAAAAAATAGGAGCTTCGCAATGAGGCGTTCCCCAATGACTTCAGCGGCTCGTAGTGATATATGAGTAAACCAACGGCCAAAGTTGCTATTATCATAGCAAAATATGCCGGCATGATACGCTTGATGCGTCGGGTATAAAATGAACAGAATGAGAATTCTCCCTTTCTCAGGTCATTTATGATACCGCCACCGATTAAATAGCCCGATATGACGAAGAATACATCTACTCCGCTGTACCCTCCCGGGCAGAGTGTTGCACATAAATGGTACAATAGAACCGGTATTACTGCTACTGCTCGAATACCATCTATATGAGGTAAATAAGTGCCTCGTATGACCTGTTTGGCATAGTCCGAAACGTAGCCTTCTGTGCTCGTTGTGTTGTTTAATTTCGACTTCACGAGCACCATTCTACCTCTTTTCGAATGAGAT
>SUVK01000012.1 GCA_015062055.1 Akkermansiaceae bacterium | reverse complement strand
CGGAAACAAAAAGCCTACATCAAAGAGTTTTAACGCCGTTATCCCCCATCGGCGCTCCGCGTGTCGGCTTTGCACCTCCGCACCTCGCCCTACGGGCTCGTGCTACGGCACAAAGCCGACACGCGGCACATTAGACTTGCATCATAGCAAATATAATGATACAAAACTTACGCGCAAAAGTGTAACCTATGTAGTTGAACTAAAGTGTTACCCATGTGAGTGGCGCGCCATCCCCGGGTTCCCCCCCCCTCTCGAGCTTGTTCGGTAACTTGTTCGGCGGTGGTAGCAGCAGTCCCCGAGAAGTCGGGTATGATGAGGTATCGATTTTTCAACTCGTGAGCTTCGCCCATGAGAAGATTACGCAGAAAACGGATAAGGTAAGCAGAATCCTTTGGGATACCTTTTTGTTTACTGTAATAATTGGCCCTCACCAAAGCATTACGAAAATACCAAGAATGGCGGGCAAAAGGGGCATTATCTATTTCAAACCCCATATATCGCAGATACTTCACCAACAAAACCGCCATCGTTCGTGTGTTCCCTTCAGAAAAAGGATGAATCTGCCTCAACCCCGAGATAAACTCAGCAATTTTTTCTACCGCTTGCGGCATAGACAAAGCCATGTAGTTGCGTTTCGCCTCTTGCTCCACCTCCCAAGTCACACTTTCTGCAATCATAGGTGCCGTACAATACAACACACTATCCCCACGCAACACCCATTCTTTTTTAGAGATATCTACCTTGCGGTATTGCCCCGCAAAACTGTATACGCCCTCAAACAAGCGTTGGTGAATGGAGCTTACCACTCCGGGAAAAAGCTTAAACGAGCGCTCACCCAATAATTTGGCAATGTTTGCAGAAGAAAGTCCGAGGGTTTCAAGCCATCCACTGCTTGCAACCCTACTGCCATCTGCCATACATCCAGGCGCTCTACCCCTACCGGGGCTTCAAATTCCGCTCGCTTCGCTCGCCAACTTCCGATTTATCGGGCTGATTCCTTTTTCTTGGCACTAATCCCCGGTTGAAACGGCAAAATATAACACATATGACACGATTATGACTGTTTATTTTGTTAGATATATGATATTCTTACGGCCACTTGCCGGTTGGCAAGAAAACTCTAACAAGAAGCTTCTTTTATTGATCAGACACATACATCTGGAATTCGTTATGAAAATTTCGCGCTATATATTACCGGGTCTAGCCACCGTCTTGCTGAGCGTGTTCACGGCTCAGGCTGAGACGTATTGGGTGGATGGTATTACTTTCGATGAAGCCGGTAATGTTACCGGTGGCTGGTATGATGCTAATAAAACGCCTTCATACGCCAACGGTGATGATGGTTATTACTGGAATGAAGATGAAATAACGGGTGACAAGTCCACCTGCCATGCTGCTACCGCTGCCAACTTGGTTGCTTGGTGGCAGAACCACCACAAGGAGAACATCCCCCAGGGCGTGCCTACTGATGCTCAGGAGATTTGGAATACCTACAAACAGCACCAGATTAAGGACACCTCCGGTCAGGTTTCCTATTCTTTCCAATGGTGGTTGACCGGTGTGCAGCGTCCTACAAATGCAGAAGAGGCTGCCTTGACTCGTGATGGTTATTGTGGCAACGACATCGGTTATGAAGCCACGGATGGCTATTACACCCCCATGATTAAGGCTTTAGCTAATGGTCAGATTGATGAAAACAGCAAGAAAGATGCCGGTGTTTCTGCTGAGTTGAGCGAGTTCTTTGGTCACATTTCTTACCAGCAGCGAGTTGGAGACGAGGAGAGTGTGCTGAAGGATACCTTCCATGTCGTTTGTAATGATATTATGACCGCTGTTACTGATGGTAAGGGCGTGGCATTGGAGCTCGTCGTCGGTTCCAGCTCTCACGCATTGACGCTGTGGGGAATTGAGACCACGCTCGATGAAAATGGTAAGAAGATTATTTCCAAGCTGTGGCTGACTGACTCCGACGACTCAAAGACCCAGTACGGTGGCATCACCGACCCGTCCCTCTTCTATGTTTTCGTCAACAAAAACAATGATGGTAATATGGAGATTGCCTCGCACGGTGGAACTGACTGGAATGACAACTATATCGCAGAGTCCGACCGTGGTTTGAATGGCTTTGTGGTGAATGGTATTACCACCATTGATCCCTCCGTCAGTGAGGATTGGAATTGGAGCTTGCTGGTGCCGGAGCCCACAACGACCACGCTGAGCCTGCTGAGTTTGGTGGCATTGGCTGCGCGCCGCCGTCGCCGTTGAGCAGGGCAGAGCTCCCGTTGTTTTCGGCCATCGTTCCCATCGCGGAGCGATGGCCATTGTTATGGGGCTTTGCCAATAAGACCGCCGTGTTTGATAAATCGGAATTTGGAGGGGGGAGATGGTAGGGGAATTTGCGAGCGCTAGCGAGCCTAAATTTGAGCCCCGTAAGTCAATGATGAAAATTTCACCTTTTTCATTTTCATCATTGACTTACGGTTCCGTCTCAGGGGTATAATCTCCAAACTCGCTCCACATACACTGACTTTCTTGTATCGCGAACAGCACCATAAATCAAGCCTCTAATCAACCATACCGAAGCCACAGGGGGTGTTTTCGGTATTGATTTGCACACGCAAATACGGTATAATCATGCCCCATGAAACCTTTATTAGTATTGTTGGCGCCGGGATTCGAGGAGATTGAGTTCAGTGCCCCGGTTGATATTTTAAGACGTCTGGAGATACCTGTAGTCACCGCCGGTGTACAAGGGCGCTTGGTTGAGGGTGCACACGGCATCATCATGAAATCGGACATGCTGATGGTAGATGTAGAACCGGCAGATTATGACGGCGTGATACTGCCGGGCGGTGCTGCCTCTTGGACCCTGCGCGACACCCCCGGGGTGCTCAAGCTGGTGCGCACCATGCATGCAGAGAAAAAATTGGTAGCCGCCATCTGTGCTGCCCCTATAGCCCTTGAAGCCGCAGGGGTTCTTACAGACCGCAAAGTAACCTGCTACCCGGCAGATGCCGTAACCAATGATATTAAGAGCGCAACCCTACGCGATACCCCCACTGTTACGGACGGCCACATCATTACGGGCCGCGGCCCGGGTGCTGCTCTCGAGTTCGGTTTTGCCCTCGGCGCCTACTTCGGCAAAGACGTAGCCACCCTGCGCCAAGATATGTGCTGCTGAGTGAATGGTGGTCAAATAGTCTGTGTGGTTGCAGGGTGTATTTATTTACCACCCTGCAAATAAACGCGTTGCGCCATCATAGTCATCTTTGATGACCGGCTTACGCGTGATAACAATTAGCCAAATGGCAATTTGTGGGGATACCAGCGTAGGGGCGGTCTGTATCATCCCCTCGCCATTATGGTGTACACGTTACAACATGAGGCTAGTGACAATTCCGATGTTAAAACAGGCAAAGATATCTCATTGAGCCCACGCGAACCCCTTTGTAACGAGTGTTACAAAGACCAGCAATTCGGGATTGCTACTTTTCTTTGTCATCGGGTGCAGGTTCATACATCAGCAAATCCGAAACAGCCCCCAAAAAAGAGATGTTTTTCTTGTAAAAAGCGGGAAAAATTGCTAAAAATGAGGCATGATAGTCTATTTGATAGTTGGTGCTATTTTTTTATGGGGCGGGCTCATGATGCTGGGGTTCGTTATGCACCTGCTTAATGAGTTAATAACAGGCATTGCTAACTTTTTCAAAAAGAATTGCTAAGCATGCCTGAATAGATGACAAGAGGGTACTCCTCGACTCTCAACCATTGCGAAGAGCACCTTACATCTCATTCTCAATGAACAAGGCATAAAGCCATTTAAGGAGAAGATGCCCGAGATGTTTGTCGTATAAAATATAGCAATACCTCTTCAACAGCGTGTTTTTAGAATGGCTTGAAAAAGTTGATTCTATGTATCCCGCAGGAGACAAAATCAGGCTGATTTCAGACAATTTATCGGAATTTACTTGACAATAAGCCCGAAACGGTGTAAAAGACCCGCTCACCAAACCAAAAAATATTGAGTTATGGCTAACATGCAAGTTATTCTCGCTACAAAGATCGAAGGTCTGGGCTGTGAAGCCGACCTCGTTACCGTGAAGGCCGGTTACGGTCGCAACTACCTGATTCCTCAGGGTCTTGCGTTCGAGGCAACTCCCGCCAACCAGCGTTTCATCAACATGCTCCAGAAGAAGCGCGCAGAGCGCGAGGCCGCCGAGCTGGCCAACTTCCGGGAGATTGCCGCCAAGATTGCTGCCGTCACGGTCAACCTGACCCTCGAGGCCGGCGAGAATGGCAAGGTATTCGGCGCTATCACCAACCAGCAGATTACTGATGGCTTGGCCGCTCTCGGCATCGAGATCGACCGCCACAGCATCGACTTGGAGAAACCCCTCAAGAAGTCCGGCACCTACGAGGTACCCGCCAAGCTTCACGCACAAGTTACCGCAACCGTTAAGGTGGTGCTTGTTGTTAAGGGCGAGGTTGTGGTTGAGGAAGCTCCCGCAACCGAGGAGGCCTGATCCCCCCCATTTCATCCGATACAGAGAGCCTGCAGCGTAGTGCTGCAGGCTTTTTTTCTTGCATTCGGGCCATTTTTGATTAAGATACAGGCGACCGCAATTGATATGAAACACCTGCTGATGCTCATACTGCCGCTCATGCCGCTCTGCACCTTGGCAGAGCCGGCCCCGGCTCGGGCAAGCTACGACGAAGCCGTCAAGCTTTCGCCCCTGGCCCTGCAACTGGCACAATGCGGAGAAGATGCCGAGGGGATACGCGCACGGCTGGTGTTGATACAAAGGCACATAGCACAAGAGGCAGAGGCATACCATGTGGATGGGCTCACCGTACCCAACCTTGAGCTTATCCCCATTGCGGTGCAAGAAGGCGATGGCCGCCACCTTGGGGGCGCCCAATGGGCTGCCAACAACACGATACTCAAGGTACGTATGCAATTCTTTACCGCCGCCCTGCCACCGGCCAACGATGCCGACAGCAAGCTGGAGCGCGAAATGACGCTTAACGACACCTTGGCACACGAGCTGGCGCATTGTTTCTTTTACTCCCGATACCCCAAGTTGGCCAAAATAACGCAGGGGCTCCCCCTCATCATCTGCGAGGGGCACGCCATTCATGTAGCCCGCACATTCATACAACGCCATTATTTCGGCGGCGCCCCCATGCCGACCGCCTTTTACGAAAAGGCATTTCTGAGCCCGCACTATACCCGGCTCTACCGCGAGTTCAGCGCCCGCTATATCGGCCCCGATGGCCGCATCTTGCGGCATGCCATAGACGCTGCAGAGCTTTATTACGCCCCGAAAGGCTATACCCTGCGCAACCGCACCCAAATATCGGGCTATTGATACGCGCTGCAATGAAGAAATAATGTTTGATGTTGAATCTTTAATGTTCAAAGTTTAACACTCATTCACGCTGCAGAACACAGCAAGAGTTTTTTACCGGTGCCGTGGGGTTGTTGCCACGGCACCGCTTTTTTCGGCGGTTAAACAGCTCGGCTGATGAATCGCAGTTTGTAGGGGGGGGGACAGGTGAGTTCTCAGCGTTACCGACTTCACCCGTTGGGTTAGGCCGAGGCAGACGCATGGCAACAACACGACAATGACTCATATGCCCTTGATTCGGCTTGCATTCGGGGCATAAGTTGTGTACAATGGCGCGCGTATGAGTATAGAGATTCAGGTATACACCGGTGGGCCATGTGCCTGCAATGGGTATTTGGTGCGCGGCACAGAGGGCTACGTGGCCATAGATGCCCCCTTGGGATTTGCCGAGTGGGCCAAGAAGAAACTGCCCGCCGATGCCAAGGTGACAGACCTGCTCATCACACACCAACACTTTGACCATGTACAGGGAGCAGCAGCACTGGCGCAGCAATACGGATGCCGCGTGCATGCCTGCATGGCCTACAGCACGGCCCTCACCCTCGAAGATATGGCACGCCACAGCTGGGGGGGCGGGTTCGATGTTGAGCCTTTCTGTGTGGATGACGCCTTTGGCCCCGCCGATATCCAAGGCAACTGGGGCGGCCTGAGCTGGCAGGTGCACCACATCCCGGGGCACTCGCCCGATGGCGTGGCCTACGAGCTGCCGGGGCAAGAGCAGTTGTTCTGTGGCGATATTCTTTTTGCCGGCTCGGTAGGGCGTACGGATTTTCCCGGTGGCAGCATGAGCAGCCTGGTGCGCGGCATACGCGAGAAACTGCTCCCGCTACCCCACACCACCACCGTGCACAGTGGCCACGGCCCGGATACCACGCTGGGCGAAGAAACCCTCAACAACCCCTATCTGTAAACAAGTAAGGGCAATTCTAAAAAATTTCACCTCAAAGCAATACACAATGACATTCGAAGAACTGGGGCTCTCAGCCCCCATATTGCAGGCCGTACAAGATTGCGGCTACGAGACCCCCACCCCCATTCAGCAGCAGGCCATCCCCGTGGTGCTGGAGGGCAAAGACGTAATCGGCGCCTCGCAAACCGGCACGGGCAAATCTGCCGCTTTTGCCCTGCCCCTGCTCACGCGAATTGAAGCCAATGGGGTGCCCCAAGTGCTGGTGCTGGAGCCCACTCGCGAGCTGGCAGACCAACTGGCAGAGGCTTTTCGAACCTATGCCAAGCACACCGATATCAAGGTGGCGCTGCTATACGGCGGTATCGGCTACGGCAAACAAACAGAAGAGCTTAAAAAGGGGGCCGAGGTTGTCATTGCCACCCCGGGGCGCTTGGTAGACCACTTCTACCGTGGCAATATGAAGTTTAAACACATACGCCACCTCGTGCTCGATGAGGTAGACCGCATGACCGACATGGGCTTTTTGCCCATTGTGCGCAAAATCATTAACCTTTGCCCGTGGGAGGGGCGCCAAACCCTTTTCTTCTCGGCCACCATGCCGCAAATTCTGCAAGGTTTTGCCAAGTGGTGTCTTACAGACCCGGTAGAGGTAGCCATTGCCCGCAGCGAGGTAGCAGCCACTATATCGCACGCATTCTACCCCGTGGGGATGGACCAAAGAGACGACCTGCTGCTGGCGCTCATCAAGAACACTGAGTTCCGCAACCTCATGGTCTTTACCCGCACACGCAAAGAGGCCGATACCGTCGCCAACCTGCTGTGCCGTGCCGGCTGGGACAAAGAGGTAACAGTCATGCACTCCGACATACCGCAAAAAGAGCGCATGGCAGCGCTGCGTGGCTTTAAGGAGGACAAATATCGCATACTCGTAGCCACAGATGTTGCCGCCCGCGGTATCGATGTAAACGGTGTTACCCACGTTATCAATTACCGCGTGCCCGAAAACCCCGAGGACTACGTGCACCGTATCGGCCGCACAGGCCGTGCAGAGGCCCAGGGCGATGCCTTCACCCTGCTGACGGCAGATGAAGTCGACTTTGCCAAGAGTGTTGAATTTTTCATCAAGCAGAAGGTAGAGCGCCGCAAGCTCGAGGGCTTTGACTACGCCTACACGGCCTTGCTCGACGAAGGTGCCCGCCCCGTCCGCAAACCCCGCCCCGCAGCCCCCAAACGACGGAGACGGTAAAAAGTTGAAAGTTGGAAGTAGAAGGTTGATATCGGCAAGGATAGCCCCGGCAAACATTTATGAATCTCAGCGAGACAGATTTGCGCATACTGGCGGTGGCCGAAGACAGGCTGAAGGGGTTTCACCGCAGGCCGTTTGATGCGATAGCCGAGCGCTGCGGGCTGCCCGTAGAAACCGTACTGGAGCACCTGCGCAAGCTATTGGCAAACGGGGCCGTGCGGCGCATACGCCAAACGCTGCTCTCTACCGGTTTGGCAGACGGTGCCTTGGTGGCTTGGCAGGTACCGCAAGATAAACTGGAGACAGCGTGGGAATGGTTGCGACAAAACGACCCATTCACCGGGCATGTGGTGCTGAGAAGCTGCGATAAGGCCGATGCCCCCGGGGCAGATTACCGCCTGTGGACTACCCTCAAAGTACCCTGTGGCAGCAACACGGTAGAAGGGCACTGCCGCCTGCTGATGCACTATATAGGCGCAACGGATTTTGCGCCGCTACCCGTGGTAGGCATGTTTGCACTGGGGGTAGGCCATGTGCGCCGTGCCGGATTGAAACCCGGCGACAAGACAGCCGATTTGCCGCGCATGCAATGCCCCACGCGCCCCGTGCTGACAGATAAAGATTGGCAAGTGCTGATGGTGCTCAAAGAAAGCCTGCGCCCCGAGGAGCTGGTGCGCGAGCCCTGGGAAGCCCGCGCCCGCAGCATAGGGCTCTCATGCGACGAGTTCTGTGCCATAGCGGCAGATTTAGATGCCCGCAAGGTCATTGGGCGCTTTGCCACTTTTTTGAACCACACCGGCGGCAGCAACAAACAAAGCGGCACCGGGGCAGCGGGGCTGTTTCATTGGGCAGTACCCACCGGCATGGAGGAGCGCGCCGGTGCCGAATGCGGCCGCCACATATGCATGACCCACTGCTACTGGCGCAGCGGAGGCGAGAAGTTTGGCGGGGCACAAATTATGGGCGTCGTGCATGCACCCGCTTGGGAGGGTGTGCTGGCCCATAAAGCCGCCATAGATGCCCACTTGGACGCCTGCGGCATCCCCCTGCTGCACACCGCCATCTTCCGCAGCGAAAAAGCCATCATCAACCCCAGCGAAATCGACCCCGTGCAATACCAACAATGGCTCAAGCAATACGGCCGTTGATAATAAGAGAGGCAAAGATTAACCTTGCATAAACGGGGGATAAGGCATACAATAGCGGCGAAGACGAGCCTATGTCGATATTTCAACTGGTAACAGACTACAAGCCCTCGGGGGACCAAGAGCAGGCCATCGGTAAGCTGCTCAAGTCGTTGAATGCGGGCAACAGGCACCAGTGCCTGCTGGGTGTAACGGGCAGTGGTAAAACGTTTACCATGGCCAACATCATCGCAGCGCAAGACAGGCCGGTATTGGTGTTGTCTCACAACAAGACACTGGCAGCGCAGCTGTACTCGGAGCTCAAAAGCTTTTTCCCCCACAATGCCGTAGAATATTTTGTCTCGTACTTTGACTATTACCAACCCGAGGCCTACATTGCCAGTACAGATACCTACATCGAAAAAGACAGCGCCATTAACGAAGAGATAGACCGCCTTTGCCTGAATGCCATGCGGTCTCTGCTGCTGAGGCGAGATGTGATTGTGGTGGCGAGTGTAAGCTGCATCTATGGGCTGGGGGCTCCCGAAGATTACCGCGAGCTCACTCTATCAATACGCGTGGGGCAAGAGTTGGACCGCGATGCGATGCTGGCATGCCTGACGGAGCTGTTATTCGAGCGCAGCGATTTTGATTTTCGGCGCGGCAGCTTCCGGGTGCGCGGGGATGTGGTAGAGATATACCCGGCGCAAAGCGATGGAGAGGCCATACGGGTGGAGTTTTTCGGGGATGAGATAGAGGCCATCAGCCTGATAGATGCCACCACGGGGCGCACACGCGAAAAGCTGCGCAGCTACCTCTTCTTTCCCGTCAAACAATACGTTTCATCGCCCGAAAAACGCCTACCCGCCATTATGTCCATACGGCGCGAGCTTGCCGAGCGTGTGGCGTGGTTCGAAAAAGAGAACAAGCTCATAGAGGCACAGCGCCTCAAAATGCGCACCGATTACGACTTAGAGCTCATCAACGAGATTGGTTTTTGCAAGGGTATCGAGAACTACTCGCGGCACTTGGCGGGCCGCGCCCCGGGCTCTACGCCGTCTACCCTGCAAGATTATTTTCCGGCAGACCACCTCACCATTATAGATGAGTCTCACGCCACGGTACCGCAAATAGGCGGCATGTACGAGGGTGACCGCTCTCGCAAACAAGTGCTGATAGACCATGGTTTTCGCCTGCCCTCTGCGCTGGATAATCGACCGCTGCGCTTCGAGGAGTTCATGCGCTGCCAAAACCAACTGGTATATGTAAGCGCCACCCCCGGCCCCTTTGAGTATGTAAACTGCATACCCGGCAACAAAAGCTACATACCCGTGCTCAAAGCCAAGCGCGGCAACACCCACTCTCGCCACGAGAAAGCCAGCCAAGCCATCACCCACGCCCCCGATGACTTCCGGGGCGTATTCTTCCACAAACTCAGCGAGCTGCGCGTGCCGCCGCACTCATCTGCAGCCTCGGTCGACAGTTTTAACCCGAGCGCGCTGGGGCAACCGCTTATTGTCGAGCAGCTGATACGCCCCACGGGCCTGCCCGAGCCCAAGATTACCCTGCTGCCGCTGGATGGCCAGATAGACAAAACCATCGAGCTCTGCCGCCAACGCGTCAGCGTACGAGAGCGCGTGCTGGTAACCACCCTCACCAAACGCACCGCCGAAGACCTGACGGACTACCTGCGCAATGTGGGGTTGAATGTAGAATATATACATGCCGATGTAGATGCCATTGAACGCGTTGAGATATTGCGCAAGCTGCGCAGTGGCTCGGTAGACATCTTGGTGGGTATCAACCTCTTGCGAGAAGGGCTTGACCTGCCCGAGGTATCGCTCGTCTGCATTTTGGATGCCGATAAAGAGGGATTCTTGCGCAATGAAACCAGCCTGGTGCAAACAGCGGGCCGTGCTGCACGACATTTGCACGGGGAGTGTGTGCTCTTCTGCGATGTTTTGACCGACTCCATACGCGCCTTGGTAGAAGAATCTGACCGCCGCCGCGCCATTCAGCAGGCATACAACGAAAAACACGGCATTACCCCCCGCACCGTTGCCCGTGCAGACCAAAGTACCCTGCGCCTTTACACCCCCGATGAAGAGGACGATGAAGACGGCGTATTGATGGCAGCCGAAGACGAGGAAGACTCGGCAACCGTTATCAAACGACTTGAAAAAGAAATGAGAGAAGCCGCCGCCCGCCTGGACTTTGAGGTTGCTGCCGTGCTGCGCGATAAAATTAATTTGCTGAAAAAGACGGCTCGATAAATGATACCGCCACGCGCCGAAAAAAGCCGTGGGCGGTATACCTGCCACGGCTTTTCGGTGTTTATCGAGGGAAGAGAGCATTACCTCCAGCCGCCGCCCAAGGCGGTGCAAAGGCGAGCAAGAGCCATGCGAATCTGCTGGCGGGTGGAGATAACATTGAGCTCCGAAGAAAGCCAGGCGCGCTCGGCAGAGGCGACGTTGAGGAAGTCGGTGGTACCGGCCTCGTACTGGCGCATTGAGAGCTCGGCCGCCTTTTTATTGGCTTCTACAGAGGCCTCGTACTGCGGTAACTGGTTGGTAAGGCGAGCATAGAGAATGAGGCATTCTTCTACCTCGGCAAAGGCAGCCAACACCGTTTTGCGGTAAGACTCCCCGGCAGAGCAAGCCGCAATTTCGGCCATGTTCACCGCCTCGTTAAGAGAGGTGCGGTTGAAAATGGTTTGGCTTACATTGCCCACCAGGCTCCACCCGGCGGTGGAGAAAAAGTGCGCAAAGTCTGAGCCCGAAGCGGAAGACGCACTACCCGACAGCGAGACCGAGGGGAAAAGATCGGCCACGGCAACGCCTATATTGGCGACGGCACGGTGCAGGTTGTATTCGGCCTGAATAACATCGGGACGACGGCGCAGCATCTCGGAGGGCAAGCCTGTGGGCACGCGCGGTATCTTGTTGTACGTTGCCGGAGTGGGCATGGTGAGCTTTACTTGGTCTACCGTGGTACCCAGCAGAATAGCCAAGGCGTTTTCGCAGCTGCGAATGGTGGCCTCGTGCCCCGGTATTTGCGCACGGGTAGAAAGAATGGTCGAGCGCGCCTGCTCGAGGTCGAGCCTATTGGCCATGCCGGCATCGAAGCGTTTTTTAACGATATTATAGGTACGCTCTTGGAAGGCGAGCTGCTCTTTGGCAATGCGCAGGCTTTCCATAGCAGAAATCCACTCAAAATACGCCGTGGCCACTTGAGCAGACAAAGCCGTGCGGGTGGCATGAGATGCGGCCACCGTAGAGCCCAGGGAGGCCATGCTGGCTTCTATTTGGCGGCGCGTCTTGCCCCATACATCGGGTTTCCACGAGATGGAGAGGCTGCCATTCCACTTACCATGCGAGGTAGAGGTATCGAACGAGCCGGAGTTGGAGCCCCCCACGCCCACACTTCCCGTGGGATACAGCGAGGCACCTATGGAGCGCAGCTCGGACTCGGCGCGAGCGATATTGAGTGCAGCTACCACCATATCGGGGTTATTATCGAACGCCTGAGCAATAAGGCCACTGAGCTGGGGGTCACCGAAAGCGGCCCACCACTCGGTGAGGTCTTGCTCGGAGGTGGACGGGGGCATCTTGTTTACCCAGGTTTCGGGGAGCTCTGCCGAGGCCCCGGCAAAATCAGGCCCCAGCAGGCAAGAGCTGAGCAAAGACACGCTCAATGCACTGATAAAAAGTATTTTTCTCATATCTATATGTGTGTACAGTTTAAATTATTCGTGATGCAAGGCATCGATGGGGTCGAGTTTGGAGGCTTTCCAAGCCGGGTACCAACCGAAGATGATACCAATGGCAGCGGCCACGGAGACGGACAAAATCATGGCTTCTACCGAGGTAGCAACCGGCCAGCCCATCTTCTCACTCACGAAGATAGAGGCCGCACGGCCCACGCAAATGCCGATGATACCACCGATGGTGCAAAGCATGATAGACTCGAACAGGAATTGAAGCATGATGTCAATCGGCCGGGCACCCACAGCCATACGCAGGCCGATTTCGCGCGTGCGTTCGGTGACGGATACCATCATGATATTCATGATACCCACACCACCCACGACCAGGGAGATCATGGCTACGGCTACCAAGAGGCTGCTGATGGTTGCCGTGGTGTCCGTCATCATCTTGACAAACTGGGAGCGGTCTCGCAGGTTGAAATCATCGAGCACGCCGGGCTCCAAATCATGCTGGCGGCGCAAGATGGGGGTCATGGCATCCATTGCGGCAGAAGGCTCTTTGCCCTCGTGCACCTGCACCGATATATTGTCGACCGTGCGTGTGCGCAGCGGGTGCGGCGCATTGGTATACGGCTGCAAATCTGCCCCCGGGTAAAAATTCACCCCCGAGGTGGAGTAGGTACCGGTGGCCGATACCGAAGCGGCATTGGCAGCACCACCCTTGGTAATGGTAGCCGAGCCGCTGGAGCCCACCAAGCGCGTGCGCACAGAGGTCCACGGCAAGATAATGCAGTCGTCTTGGTCGTTACCCATGCCGTCGGCACCTTTGCTTTCGAGCACACCGATAACGGTGAACCCGACGTCTTTGATGCGGATATCTTTACCGATGGGGTCAACCCCGGCATAAAGCTCGTTGGCGATGGTGTTACCAATCAAGCAGACACGGGCAGCTTCTTCCACCTGCTTTTTATTGAAAGCGGCACCTTTAGCAACCTTCCAGCCTTCGATGGAGAGGTAATGCTCATTACCACCCATAATGGATTTGGGGCTCCAGTTTTGATTACCAACGATAACCTGGCCGTTAGCGCGCACCACGGGCGAAGCCGACTTGACGAAT
The DNA here is from genome assembly GCA_015062055.1 of Akkermansiaceae bacterium. Classification (GTDB taxonomy): domain Bacteria; phylum Verrucomicrobiota; class Verrucomicrobiia; order Verrucomicrobiales; family Akkermansiaceae; genus Akkermansia. Next base: position 40,766 of record SUVK01000012.1, on the reverse strand, counting down.
TCGGGGCACTCCTTCATGAGGGCATCGGCATCTCCCGGGTAAAGTGAGGCGCGACCACCGGCACCGGTGTTAACACCGGCGGTGCTGGTAGAAGCGCCGGTGACAGTCACCACATTGGTACCCATAGAGGCAAACTTATCTGCCACTTGTTTTTTAGAGCCTTCGCCAATCTCCATAATCGCGACCACGGCAGCAATACCGATAACGATACCCAGCACGGTGAGGGCGGCGCGCATGGGGTTGCGCACCAAACCGCTGAGACAGGTAAACAATAAGGTTGATAATTTCATTTACTTACTGAGCGTGGCTGAGAGTTCATCTGATACGCCTTCAAGGATGAGACCATCGCTCATGTTGATGGCTCGGTCGGTAAAGGCGGCGGTTTTAGGGTCGTGGGTCACAATAATGACGGTGATACCCTGCTTGCGGTTAAGGTCGCGGAACATGTTCATCACCTCCACTGAAGTGGTGGAGTCCAAGTTACCCGTGGGCTCGTCTGCCAGCAAAATGCCGGGGTTGTTGATGAGGGAGCGAGCGATGGCCACGCGTTGTTGCTGACCGCCGGAGAGCTGGGCGGGCGTGTGGTGCATACGCTCCGTAAGGCCCACCAGGTCGATAAGCTCGAGCGCGCGCTTGCGTATCTCGCTCGTGCTGCGAGAAGGGTGCGCATAATAGGCGGGCATCATCACGTTTTCTAAGGCAGAGGTACGTGGCAGCAGGTTGAAGTTCTGGAACACGAAGCCGATACGCTGGTTGCGCAGGCGTGCCCGCTGGTTGGCATTGAGGCCGGCCACGTTCTTGCCGTCAATCCAATACTCACCACCGCTGGGGTGGTCTAAACAGCCCAACAGGTTCATGAGCGTGGATTTACCGGAGCCCGAGGCCCCCGTGAGCGACACGAACTCGCCGTCCTCAATGCGCAGGGATATTCCCTTGAGCACGGGCAAGTCAATCTCGCCCAGGTGGTATACCTTGGTGATGTTTTTGAGTTCTATCACAACGAAAAAAATCGGGGTTAATTATTACTCAGTTTACATAGGCGGACCGGGGTGACCGCTATTCGTATTCTGGCCGGGCTTGGCATCCACACCGCCTGCACTGCGCTGGCGGCGCTCGGGGCGTTTCATACCGAAGGGGCTGTTGCCATCTTTAGATGCGGCGGCATCGGCGGCCTTGGGGGATTGCACCATAGCGCCGGTTACAAATTCTGTACCCGGTGCCAGTTCTTGCCCGGGCATGGGCTTAACAATGGAGCGGGTGCCATCACTCTCGCCACGCAATACGACGACGGGCTCCAGCAGGTTATCGGCATTCACCCGCCACAAACGTGCCGGGGCAAAACCGGGCTCCATGGCCGGGGGCTCGGCAGGGGCTTTGTCATCTGATGCCGCCACAGAAGGCTTCGGGGGGCGCGGCCCCTGCTTGAGTTGGTCTACTGCCGAGGGCGCCACATACTTCTCTTCCGGCACAAAGTCGAAGGCGGCGTCTTGTACCAGCAGGCAGTTTTTCGTCTCTCGCACAATAAAGTTGGCATTGGCACTCAGATAGGGGCGCAGCTTTCTCTTGGGGTTATCGAGGTCTACCTCCACAATATACGTTACCACGTTAGAAGACATGGTCGCATTGGGGCGCACCTTGTTCACTTGGCCCACAAAAGATTCATTCGGTAGGGCATCTACCGTAAAACGCACCTCTTGCCCGCTTTCTACCTTGGCAATATCGGCCTCGTTCACACTCGTCCAAATTTGCATTTTGCTCAAATCTTTGGCCACCAAGAAGAGCGTACTGGCATTCATGCTGCTCACCACGGTTTGGCCTACGTTGACCTGACGCACAATGACCGACCCTTTGATGGGCGATACAATCAGGGTGTACTCCTCATTGCGTTTTTCGCTCTTATGCTGCACGCCGGCGCTCACCAGCTGAGCCTCGGCGGTCTTCTTCTGGGCACGGGCACTGGCCAGTTGAGCCTCGGCATTTTCAGCAGAGGTGACATACTGGTCGTAATCCATCTGTGAGAGGGCATCGCCCACGCCGAGCTTTTCGGCACGTGCCAAGTCGCGGTCGGCCTTATTTTTATTAACCTCGGCCTGCGCCAGAGAGGCCTCTGCCTGTTTGAGCCCGGCCTCTGCCTGTTTCACGCTGGCTTCGGCACGTTCTACCGCCAACTTCACCAGCTCGTCGTCAATACGGGCCAGCAGCTGGTTTTCTTCTACTTCGGAGGCGTAGTCTACCACCGGGGCGTCGGGGCGTCCATTCACCACAGGCTTAGCGTTTACCATAATAAGCCCTACAGTCTGCTCCCCTACCCATATTTGCCCGGTAGCTTCATTTACCTGCGCATCTACCAGATTACCGTTCAACAGCACTTTGCGCTCCACTAAACCATCGGACGGCTTCTCGGCCGGGGTATCGAGCTCTTTCACCAGCGGGTAGCCCACAATACGAAATTGCTTACCATCCACGCTGAGCATGTACTCGGGGTCGTGCACTTGCGGGTCGTACGCCTCATCGGCGGCCGGGCGCCGTATAACACGCCCCAGCTCCAATATCTTACCCGTCACCTGCGCACCTACATCTACCAGTTCTACCGGCTCCAAGGTGCCCGTTGCCTGCACTTTTACCACAAAATCGCCTTGCGACACCTTTACCGTGCGAAAACTAACTACTTCTTCTGCCGAATCAGAATATAAATACCAGCCGGCCACTGCACCACCGCAAATGGCTGCCCCTATACCCCACTTCAAATACGTATTCACGTGTGAATTCTACTCCTTTCTGTTATCGGTTGTCAAGCTTGTATATGTTGAAAAAACTACACCGGGTGTGCGAGTTCACCCGTTTCCACCTCTTTGAACGCAAAAAATCCTTGTTTTCTACATAGTTTTTAATAAAAAATTAAATTTTTATAACAAAAAATAATTTCCCCTGCATTTCACATGAAATACAGGGGGGGTAAATAAGGGGGTGTATCTATAAATCAGCTCTGAGGGGCATCCTCCTCATCATCTTGCACCTCGATAATGCGGCGCATGCGGCGGGTAAGGAAGGGGCGCACGACAAGGCCGTAAAGGAGGTAGCAGAGGAAGATGATGGCCGGAGCAATCCAGGGGAAGCAGACAAAAGCGCACACGGCACCGACAAACAAGAGGATAGCAGTGACGGTGCCACGCTTCTCGAAGTTGACGTGTTTGAAGCTGGGGTAGATTACACGGCTCATCATCAGCAGAGAAACGAGGGTCATCATACCGCCCATGACATAAAGCCAAGGCTTATCGATAATGAGGTTATGGTGCGTGGTAACATCAATCACCAGATACATGGTGCTGACGACGGCACCGGCAGCCATAGGCACGGGCAAGCCCACAAAGTCCATGCTCTGGTTGGGCTTCTTGGGGGCAGCAGCCATGCAGTTAAAGCGGGCTAAGCGCAGAGACGCGCACAGCAGGTACAACACAGCAATACCCATGCCGAAAGCATCGTGCAAGTCGAAGAGTACTGCGCGACTCAGCAGCATAGCCGGGGCAATGCCAAAGGAGACAACATCTGCAATGGAATCAAACTCTCGCCCGAAGGGACCATCGGCCTTGCACATGCGGGCTACACGGCCATCAAGCAAGTCGAAAATACAGGCAGCAAAGATGAGGTAGGTTGCTTGCTGGTAGTAATCGAAAGCTTGTTCGGAGCCGTCCGGGAAGGCCATACCCTTAAAAATGGTAAGGATGGCGAAAAAGCCACACAGCAGGTTGCCCGCTGTGAGCATGTTCGGCAGAATCGGGATTCTGGGTTCATCCGGATATACCGGGGGTTGATGATTTTTGGACATAATCTGTAGATTGAGTGTAAGGGGGTGAGAAAATTATGCGAGTATTTTATGAGCTTCGGTAATAAGGGCTGCTTTACCGGCAAGGTCTTTGCCGGAGCCACGAGCCATATCTGCCTTGCCGCCGCCTTTACCGCCCACAAGGGGAGCCAGGTTGCGGATGAGGTCGCCGGCTTTGATACCGGCGGCTTGTGCGGCCTCGCCACAATAGGCACCGAGGCCGAGGGAAGCACCGTCTGAGACGATGAGGAAGGCCGCACCGGCAAAATGACGCTTGCGCAGGCCGTTGAAGAGCTCTGTAAGCAGGTCGTTGCCCCCCTCGGCTTCGAGCACGAGGTTGGCCTCGCCGTTAAGCTGCTCTGCCAGCAAGGCATCTGCCATCGAGGCTGCGGCAGCACTCATGGCTTTCTTGAGGCGTTTATCGGCCTCGAGTGCAGCCTCTTTCAGTTTATCGCAATAGGCGAAGTATTCATCCAACAGGGCGTTGACCACGCGAATATCGCGCGCCAGCACAGCCTTCTTGGCGGGCTGAGAATCATTGGTGGGAACGGGGATGCCGGGCTGGCCGAGCTTCTCGAGTTTGCTGTTGGCCAAGGAGAGTTTATCGAGCATTTCTTTACCCTCGGGCAGGCGAGAGGCAATCATCTCTTTAACGGCATCCAAGCCTGCTTGGCCTACGGCAGCCTCAATGCGGCGAACACCGCTTGCAATGGCACCCTCGCTCTTAATCTTGAAGAAGCCGACCTTGCCGGTAGAAGCAGCGTGCGTACCGCCGCACAGCTCCATAGAAACGCCGTTGAAGCCGTCTTGCTCGCCGCCGACTTGTACCAAGCGCACAACATCGCCGTACTTGTCGCCGAAGAACTGACAAATCTCGGGGTGTTTCTTGATCTCTGTCATGGGGTACTCTTTGCAGAGCACGGGGAGGTCCTCGCTAATCCATTGGTTAACCAGCTCTTCAACACGGCGCAGGTCTTGCTTGGAGATGGGGGCACTGTTAACATCGAAGCGCAGGCGGTCGGCATCTACCAACGAACCCTGCTGGGCAATATCTTCGCTCACCAAGGTACGCAAAGCTTTGTGCAACAAGTGTGTAGCACTGTGGTGTGCCTCGAGCGCACGGCGGCGCTCGGTGTCCAGGTGCAGCTGCACGGTGTCGCCCACGGCAGGGGTTACGCCATCTGCCGCCGCAATAAGGTGGGCACGTGCTTGGCCGATTTGCTGCACACCCAGCACGGGGGCAGAGTCGCCACCCAGAGAAAGCGTGCCGCCATCGCTGAGCTGGCCACCCATTTCGGCATAGAAGGGGGTTTTATCGGTAATAACAAAGAGCATGCCCTCTGCCTCGTGCACCTCTGTTACGGTGGCGGTCGTGCAGTCTTCAGTATAGCCGGTGAACTCGGTTACTTGCTCGGTCTTGAGGTCGAGCGCACGTACCACCTGCTTCTTTTGGGCAGCTTTGGCGCGTTGACGCTGCTCTTCCATGAGGGTTTCAAAACGTTCTGTATCAACAGAGAGTCCTCTCTCGCGAGCCATAAGAGCCGTAAGATCGATGGGGAAGCCGTAGGTGTCGTACAGTTTGAATGCAAAGTCACCGCTCACCTTGCCGGTGGCTGCTACTTCTTTGTCAAAAAGCTCCAACCCGCGGTCCAATGTCTCATTGAATGAGGTTTCTTCTCTCAACAATACATCCTTAATGGTGGCAGCGCGGCCCACTATCTCGGGGAATACGCGCCCCATCTCGGCTGCCAGAGTGTCTACCAGCTGAGATAAGAAGGGTTTTTCGAGCCCCAGGGTGCGGCCATAGCGCACGGCACGGCGTAAAATGCGGCGCAGCACATAGTTACGGCCGTTGTTACCGGGCAAAATACCGTCTGCTATCGAGAAGCTCAGCGTGCGGATATGGTCGGCAATCACTCGGAAGGCGATACTCTCTTTGAGGGTAGCGCGGTTCTCCTCTGTAGCATCTTGCGGGTAAATGTCCACATAGCTACGCCCCGAGATTTCCTCAATCTTGCGGAAGAGGGGGCGGAACACGTCTGTGCTGTAGTTGGACACTCGGCGCGAGAAGTCGGTAAACCCGTTGGTGCACTGCATCATGGCGCAGGCGCGCTCAAACCCCATACCGGTGTCTACGTGGCAGGCGGGCAGGTTGCGGAAGGTGCCGTCGCTCTCGGCATTGTACTGAATGAACACGAGGTTCCAGATTTCGATGCACTTATCGCTGTCTTTATTGACGAGGGAGCCCTCGGTCTTGCCCTCGGGGGTAAGGTCTACGTGCAGCTCCGAGCAGGGGCCGCAGGGGCCGGTTTCGCCCATCATCCAGAAGTTGTCTTTTACCCCGCCGTTGACAATGTGCACCTTGGGGTCTAATCCTTTAGCCTCAAACAACGGGGCCCAAGTATCCCAAGCCTCTTGGTCAAACTCGCCGGGGTCGCCCTTGCTCTTGTCGGGGCAATACACGGTGGCATACAGGCGCTCTGCGGGGAATCCCCAGCGCTCTACCACCAGCTCCCATGCCCACGCTATGGCTTCTTTCTTGAAATAATCGCCGAACGACCAGTTACCCAACATCTCGAACATGGTGTGGTGGTAGCTGTCCTGCCCCACATCCTCCAAGTCGTTGTGCTTGCCGCCCGCGCGTATGCACTTCTGCGTGTCGGTTGCGCGTGCAGGTTTCCACGGCGGTGTCCATACCCCTAAGAAATAGGGCACAAACTGATTCATCCCTGCATTGGTAAACAGCAGGCCCGGGCTCTGCGGCATAAGTGAGGCGGATGGTACAACGGTGTGTTGCTTCTCGCGGAAAAAGTCCAAGAAGCTTTGGCGAATCTGCGCGGCGGTCATCATATCAACGTGTCTGATATTGTTATATGGATAAATTTGTACGCGCATAGCTTACCACCCTTTCCCGCGCGTGTAAAGCAAATTCAATGGATTTTGACAGTCAATGGGACTGTTTATGCAAAGACGGCGCCTCTTCATGATGAGGCGCCGTTTTCAATACAGAAATAAAATTTTGCAGCTGCGAGTTTATCAATAGTCGTAGCTATTGTAATCGTAACGGCTGCCACTGCCATAGCTGCTGCCGTAGTCGCTGTTGTAACGGCTGCCACTACCGTAGCTGTTGCCGTAGTCGCTGTTGTAGCGGCTGCCTCTGCCGTAGCTGCTGCCGTAGTCGCTGTTGTAGCGGCTTCCACTACCGTAGCTGCTGCCGTAGTCGCTGTTGTAGCGGCTGCCTCTGCCGTAGCTGCTGCCGTAGTCGCTGCCCCTATTCGATCTCATCATAAGGTCGGGAGAGGGCTTCATTTTTTTCATGCTGTACTCAAACCAGTTGTACTTATCTGAGCACAAATTCATGATGATGGATACCACAAACAGCACCGCGCACAAACCGCCCCATACGTAGGAGTACAAGAAGTTCATAACCTTTTCAGATGTCGGCTCGGTATAGAGTTGAGGTTCATCTGCTGATTGCTGTTTTTTACAGTCAATAACTCTGCAACATGCCTTCACAATGTAAGTTATTATGGCAGATGCCAAACACAGGGCGACGGTGATGGTGACGTAAGTGACGGTATCTCTGGGTGGAGAGAATACGGTGGCTATTTGAAAAACAAAGATGAATACAACGGACATGTAAACCGCAAAAAGGCGCAATACTTTCGACACCTGACAAAGGCGAGTGCATATCAAAACTACTGCCACCAAAACGACAATATAGGGCGAAATCAAAAATTCACACACATTGTCAATAATAGCTCCGCCTACCAGCAGTGCCAATACAGCAATGGATTCTAAACCATAATGGATAGCGCACCATACTACAACGGATGGAATAAAAAAGCCCCAAAAAATAATCCTAGGATAGAGTTGCAAATCCGGCACACTGCTCACTGCATCCATCAAGATTGCACTTACAACCAAGATAAGACTGAGTGCTAAACCGAATAGGGATGACGTGAAACATTTTGTTGCTTTTTCATGTAATTTTTCAACTTTAAGTCGGTTCGCTATTTCGGACACCGGCAACATGTCCACAACAGCATAACGGGTATAGTGAACATCTACGCTGTTGATTGCTTTTTTGTAAAAGCAACAGTATATCACTTGCGGCAGGTAAAAAGCAGACAAAGCTGCCGTGTAAATGTAAGCAAACTCAACTTCACGTTCAAAGAATCTTTCAAGCAAGAATATTACAGTGCCTAATGCAATAAGGCATATCTGGCATATCTGAAACCATTTATTGGCCCCGAATAGCGTCAAGATACAGTCGTGCACCGGGGACGTAGCTTTTTCAAATCCCGGAGCAGGCACCCACTCTTTCTTGGAGCTTTCAGTGTTAAGTTGAGACAATCTCAGATTGACTTTTGAAACTGTCGGCTTGGGGGTGAGCCGAGGAGTCGGCTTTTCTGTTTTGTTTTCTGTTTTGTTTTCTGTTTCAGTCATTTCGTTCATAGTATGCACCGCAAAATCTAACGCATAGATGTGTGATAGTCAAGAAAAAAGGCACAGACTCAAAAGGAGTTTTTACACTTGCTTTTACATTTCTGTTATGCTATACAATTAAAACATGAAGGCATTACCCCTACTCAGCATTTTAATGTTACCGGCAAGTGTTTGTGTGGCACAAGAGGAAGCGTTGCCCGCAGAGGCGCAACAAGCCCCGGCAGACCGCGAGGCAGCCGTGCAATATCTACTGAATACGGGTATGGAGACATTGTTGATGCTGGAGGCCGTGCACGACCGCGCAAGTGCCGATGCCGCCGCCGAGCGTCTGGCCGAGGTAGAGCAACAGTTGACCGAAGTGGAGAAGAGCTGCGGCATCTCTCAGGCAGATTTAAGGCATGAGTTTGAAAAACGAGGAATGACAGGAGAACGATTCATGGCTGTCTTTGACAAGCTTAACGAAAATCGCTGCTATGGGTCGGAGGCTTTGGCCGACATGCTGGGCTGTCCCGGCGAAGATGATATTTGTGATATAGAGCCCGAAGAAACCGAGCCGCTGCCGGCCGAGATTCAAAAGCTGCTGGAGCAAACGTTGGAACAAGTGGCAGCCCGATATACCGACTGCATCAGCGGGGGGCCGGGACTGAGCCGAGATACAGCTTGGGTCTTGAGTGATAAAGCACCACATGGCATAACACAAGAGTTTTGCCAAGCACTGCCGCAGTCGAGCACACGACTCGTAATAGTGAGCGATGGTAACGGGGCCGATTATGTATGCCTGTGTTGTATGGTCGAGCTTGATGGCGAGGTATACTTCCCCGAGCTGTGGTTTCGCCTGCCCGAAACGAACGCCGACGCCTATTACCCCATTAATCCATTAGAAGAAGAGCCCACCCTGCCCGAAGATGAGGCCTTGGCCGATGAGATGACAAGCAACATCGTGCAGATGCTTGGTCTGTTGGAGGAGATAAACGACAAAGCAAGTGCCGATGCCGCCGCCCCCGGCGTTAAACAGCTTATGGTGCGCATCAGCGAAATCGGCACCGAGCTGCAAGCCTCGGATATCGATTTGTATGCACGGTGTGAAAAAAACGGTTTCTCGACAGAGCGCATTTTTGCCATTCATGAAAAAATCGCGCAGCAGCGTTGTTACGGCTCGCTTCAACTGGCAGACGCTCTCGGGCTTGCCCCCTATGTTGCGCTGGAGCCTCAAGAGCTCACCCCCGAGGCACGAGCCGCGGCAGAGCCCTACATTCGCCAAGCAGTGCAGCAGCTCCATCGCCCGGTCTCCGGTGGCCCCGGCTTTTCTCAAGAGGACGCTTGGTTGCCGGCCCCGGCCGATACCCCGTTTGACATCGCGGATGTCATCTCGGCCCTGCCCGAGGGCACGTTTACCTTTTTCAGCATGGGTATGGACGCGGCAGGTGCTTCACGCCGCTATGAGCATGTAAACCTCTTCTTTTTGCATGAAGAACATCTGTACCGCGTGAGCATCTATTTCGATATCACCGCCTGCGCTGACGCCGAGGAATCGGAGTAAGCCCGGCACGCCCCACACACGCCCCCCGGCCGCAGCTTTTACAGCATCTCTGCCGTAATATGGTACTTGGCCCCGCAGCGGGGACAAGAGGCCTCAAGGTACCCTTGCTCCGAGAGAATATCGGCAAAGTCTTTCTTCATGGCTCGCAGGGTGGGCAGTATCTTCTCTGCCGTACACCCGCAGCGGAAGGTGAACTTGCGTGTCTCGAGCTGCTTGGTTTCCTCATGCGAGTCTATCTCGGCGGCATCTTGAGTCGACAACTCGCTCAGCCAGTCGATATCAGCCCCGGGTTGAGCGGTAATGAGCACATATTTATCGTTCTCAAGCTCAAAAGCGCGGGCTACACGCTGCTCGCTCTGGCGGTAAAAGTCCTCCACCCAGCCAATGACATTTTCACCCGGCAATGTAATGACCGAGGTATGAGGCTCGTTACCGGTGCGGATATTCTGGGCGAAAAGCATGTTTTTTTCGGGTTCTCTCACGCCCTCGGTAAACACACGGCCCACAACATCCTCGGTAAGAGACGACCCCGACACAAAGTAATTAGCCAACATGGGGGCTTTGATATTGAGCGTCCAGGCGTGGTACTCTTGCCACGGGCGAGATACCAGATGCAGGGTGAAGAAGGCCAGCAGTTGCTTGAACATGGTATCCTCTGCCTCGGCATTGCGGTTGCCATGCTGCATCAAGTTCAGATAATAATCCACAAAAAGCGGGGTAAACTCTGCACGCAGCATCAGGCAATTGCGCCGGCGCACAAATACCGCCTGCACCGTGGCGAACTCTTCTACGGGTTGACCGTTGTTTTCTGTCATGACTTTCGGTTTTCTTGCCCCTATCTTAGCGCGTTTTCTCTCATTGTGCAAGCTTAATCGCGTGTTAGCATGTGGCAAACACTTTCGGGAGAGGGTTGAAGTAACATTACGCGTTGGAGCAATTAAGCCAATAGCAATTTACTGTAACTTCACCATCGGAGCGGTCTATATCGCGCCATGCGGCGAGACGGTAACATTTAGCCCACGAAATCTAAAGATTTTTCGGGCAAAAAGAGAGAGAAGCGAAACCGAGTAAAGGGAATGACACGACAAAGGGGGGATATGTGGGATTTTAACCTTGCGGGGAAGAGATGAATCAGGTAGAATAAGGGGCGTGAGTTATCAGGTTTTTGCCAGAAAATACAGGCCCCGTACGTTTAAGGATGTGCTGGGGCAAGATCATGTGGTGCGGACATTGTGCAACGCCATCGAGCAGAAGCGCTTGGCGCATGCATATCTTTTTGTGGGGCCACGCGGCACGGGCAAGACCTCGACTGCACGCATATTTGCAAAAGCATTAAATTGCAGCGGTGGGCCCAAGGTAGATTTTGACCCCGATGAAGAGGTGTGCCGCGAGATAGCCGAGGGGCGCAGCCTGGATGTACAAGAGATAGACGGCGCCTCGAACCGCGGCATCGACAATATACGCGACCTGCGAGACTACGTGCAATTTGCACCGTCGAGCGGCAGTTACCGCATCGTCTACATAGACGAGGTACACATGCTCACCAAAGAGTCATTCAACGCCCTGCTCAAGACGCTGGAGGAGCCGCCGGCGCATGTCATGTTCATCTTTGCGACCACCGAGCCGCACAAGATACTGCCGACGATACTTTCTCGCTGCCAGCGTTTCGACCTACGCCCCATACCTATCGAGATTATCGCCAAGCACTTGGTAAACATAGCTGCAAACGAGGGGGTAACCCTCACCGAGAGTGCAGCCTATGCCATTGCCACCGTGGCAGAGGGCGGCATGAGAGACGCGCAGTCCATGCTCGACCAACTGGTATCGTTTTGCGGCAACCACATAGACGAGCAGAATGTGAACGACATTTTCGGCGTAACCGGTAGGGAGACAGTAGCCCGGGCCTTGGTGTACATACTGGACCGCCAGTTACCCAGCCTGCTGCACTTAATACACGAGCTGGCAGAGGCCGGGCGAGACATGGGGCAATTACTGGCCGAGCTGATGGGTGCGGTGAGAGAGCTACTCATCACCAAGGTAGCCCCGCAAGAGGCGAGCGCCGGCATACCCGAGCAGTGGCGAGACACCCTCTGCACCCTGCTGGAGCGCACACCCACCGACAAGATTATACGCCTGATGGAGGTACTCTCTCGCGCAGAGGAGCAAATGCGCCACAGCAGCAACAAACGCCTGTATTTGGAGATGGGGCTCATACAAGCCGTACACTCATTGGCAGAGGCCAATATCAGCGATATTATACGCGCCCTCAATGGTGCCCCCCTGCCCGATACGCCCATTGCAACGGTAACCCTGCCCGCTGTGAACCTACCACAGCAAAGCGCCGCTACATCGGCACCGCCCGCAGCACAACCCACCCCCGCAGCCCCGGCGCCTCAACCTGCACCCGTGGCCACCCCCGAGCCGGAGCCCTCGCCGGTGCGAGAGAATGTGGAGATGCCGCCGGGGTTGGAGCAACTGGACGACCCGCCCCCTTTGTTTAATGTACCGGCAAGCACGGCAGAAGACACGGTAGCAAGTGCCCGCCCCATCACCCCCGAGGACTGGGAGGCGATGCTGGCAGCAGCATGCGAGGCCTCGCCTATCAGCGGCAGTATGATTGGTCAAACCATGTTCTTGCAAGATGATGCCGGCCTGCTGTATATTGCCGTACACCCCGAAGACGTTAACACCCGAGACGCCTTGCTGAGCGAGGGTATCATCAACGTGCTCAACGAGCAGGCACAGTCACGCTGCGGCCACGGTATCACCCTGAAACTCGTTAACGACGATGCCGTAGCCCCCCCCACCCCGGTAGAGATTTTGCCCCCGCCCAAGTTTGAGGACATAGCCCCGGCACCCGCCCCCAAACCGGTGCAGAAAGAAGCCCCCAAACCCGCCGAGCCCGAGAAAAAGCCCGCCCCGGCTTCGCTGAAACCCACCGAAGAAGAATTCTATAACGACCCGCTCATCGAGCAGGCGCTCAAAACTTTTCACGCAACTCTCATTAAAAACTGATTACAGATACAACTATGGACATCAAAAAACTCATGAAGCAGGCCCAGGCCATGCAAGCCAACATGGCTAAGGCACAAGCTCAACTCGCAGAACGTAGCTATGTGGCAGAAACCGCCGGTGGCAAAATCAAAGCCACGGCCGACGGTACCGGCATGATTACCGCCCTGAGCATAGACCCCGCTGTGGTAGACCCCGATGATGCAGAGTTTCTCTCTTCTCTGGTGCTCAAAGCTGTGCAAGACGCCCTCAACGGTGCCAAGAATATGGCCGAAGCCGAAATGCGCAAAGTAACCGGCGGGCTCGGCTTCCCCATGTAAACCGCCTTTTTTACCCCAAGATGATGCGCCACCTGAGCATCAGCCTTATTTGCGGACTCACCGCTGCCTGGACGGCTACCGGTGAGTCCATCGTCGTCGGCAAATACCCCGCCAAGGTTGTACCCGAGCAAATCAGCGAGATTCACCTCAAAGAAAACGGCATCATCAGCCTGTGTGCCGAGCCCGGTAAACGACTCAAAAAAGACGATATCATTGCCGAGGTCAATAAAGAACAAACTGAGCACGACCGCGCCGACCTCGAGCTCGAGCTCTTGCGCGAAACCATCTCTAAGGAAGACGAAATCCGCAAACTCAGCGCCCAGCGCCGCAGGGTCGAGTTTTACCTCTCCCTCAGCGAAAGCGAGCGCCGTTACAATACGGATTTCAAGGGCGACGACACCGCACCCACGCCGGAGGCACTGGCAGACATTAACCGCCGAATCGAGCTGCTTGAAAAAGAGATAGCCACGCTGGAGCGCCGCAAGAAGCGAGAGTTCGACCTCAAGCACGACCCGCTCATCATCCGCATGCCATTTGATGGGCAGCTGCAGTTTAATGTTCCCCTGCCCGAAACCGCAGAAGAGCGCCAAAAGGGCTTCACCCTACCCGAAAACAACATGCGCACTTTTGCCACGGTGTGCGATGACTCGGCCTACTATATCACCGTCTCTATCACCGAGGGAGAGCAATCTCTGCTCGATGAAAACAAGTTCAGCGTCAGCATCTCTCTGCCCGAGGGCAAAAAGCTGAAAGGAACCTTCGACCACCGCATGGTAGAGCGCGCCGGCAATGGGGATGCCCTCATCTACTACTTCCGCATACCGCAAGAAGACCACGCCACGGCCCACCGCATGCTGGGCAGCCGCTACACCGCCACCCTCAACTACGAGGTAACGGGAGAAGTACTGCGGGTTAACAAAGCCGAACTGGCAGCACACCCCCAAGCAGCCCAATGCGATGACTGGGAGGCCTTGGTAGCAGTAGCCTACCCCGACTACGCCATTCTTATTGTAGGCACCCGCGAGCTGGTGCTCTGCAAAAAACCGTGAGCCCCCCCTTGATACCGCAAGCATGGAACTGAGCTGCCAGCATGTGTCATTTGCCTACAACAAGTCGGCACCCGTCATAACGGATTTTACACACGACTTCAAGCCCGGCATCACCATACTGAAAGGCTACTCGGGCTCGGGCAAGACCACCCTGCTCAAGCTGTTGGCAGGCTACCTCAAGGCAGATCGCGGCAGCATCTGCACCCCCACAGGACGCAAAGTGACCAGCCGGCGCTACCACCGGACCGATGTTGCCTACATGTTTCAAGGCATCAACCTGTTGCCTTTGGTGAGTGTGGAGCGCAACCTGAAACTGGCCGCCGAGATGTCGGCCCTGCCCCGCAAAGAGTGGAAACCGCGTTTCGAGCATTTGCTCAACGACTTGGGCTTGCAAGAGCTGCGCCATCGCCGCGCAGACAAACTCTCCGGCGGCCAAGCCCAGCGTGCAGCACTGGCACGCACCCTCATGAAAGATGCCCCCACCGTGCTGCTGGACGAGCCGACATCGGGCCTGGACGACAGCAACACCGACATCATCAAAAAACTCATCTCGCAAGATGCCGCCAAGCGCATCTGCATTATCAGCACACACGATAGCCGACTCTTCGACCTGGCAGATGAAATCATTGATTTTGACAGTTCTGTATCTCGCTAAAGATACGCTACACCGCTGGGTGACGCGCATCTCGAGCCCGCTGGCGCGCATGCTGGTTGTCTTTTTTCTGACACTGGCAGCCCTGGCCGGCATGGGTAGCTATGCCATATCTGCCAAAATCATTACCGATAAAATCGTGAGCCAAGGGGGCGACACCATCATGGTGTCTACCGTATCTACCCCCGAAAACCCCACCGTTTTCCCCACCGCGCCCGAGCTCGATACCCTATTGGGAGCCGAGAGTTACGCGCTGACTACCATAGGTAACGCCTCCGACGATAACGGGCAAATACCCGTATTCAGTTTTGATTTTGCCCGTATGGGGCAAATGCTGCCCCTGCTCAACCCCAACGGCATACCCACGCTGCTGGTCAACGCAGAGCACGAGCACCTGCCGGGTCCCTGCACCATCACCATCAACAACAACAAGTACAACGCCGTTGCCAAAAAACTGCCCGAGGGGCACTTGCTCAACCGCCTTATCACCCAGCGCGCCCTTGTGGTGCCGCCCGATAACCTACCCTACGGGGCAGAGCTGCACCGTGGCACCCCTATTCTGCTGCTCAAACTGGCGCAGGTAAACTCGGCGCAAGACACCCAAAAGGCTGAGAATTATTGCCGCAACTACCTTAAACTCGAGGGCAAACAAGCCGCTATTGTATCGGCCGCCGCCATTTTCAACCAGCTGGAGGCCGCCCTCAGCAAACAGCTGCAATGCCGCATCGCGTTTTGCTTGGGTATCAGCATCATCGTAGGTATCTTGCTGACCGCGCTCGCCGGTATGGAATACCGCCAAAATGAGTACATCTACACCCTGATGAAGAGTTTCGGCATACGCCCCATCTTGCTGGTGGGGGCATTCTTGGTAGAAAACCTGCTGTTGGTATTCGCCTCTGCAGCAGCGGCTCTCTTCACCTTCATGCAGGCACAGCATTTCATCGTTGCTCAATTACTGCGCTTGGGTAACTACCATATCACCCTCGGCGAGATTCATACAGAAATCAACCTCATCGGCACCACCCTGCTTATCTGCGTCTTTATCTCGGCCATTCCGGTTCTCGTTGCCGCCCATCGCGAAATCGGCAAGGTGCTTAAATAACAAGCTTTTACAAGGGGGTAAAACTCTGCTGCCCATACCACTTGCTGCTACACTTTGTCAGCATGACATAAACATGGGAATTTTAGCTTGCAATCTACAGATAATTTGGTATAAATCAGAACGTTAATTCCCCGTGTCGCCGTCTTCGGCGCAGGACCGTAATTTCAACAATCTAAAACTAAATACATTATGGATATTCAAGTAGCAGTTCTCTGCGACTACGCTGCCGACTATCAGGGCAAGCTCTGCATCCAGGGCGCCTTTGATACGCTTTTTGCCCGTCAATTCCCCGTGATTCACCCCTCCTGCGCTCTGGCTCTGCGCCTTTGCATGATGCCCGAGGACCAAGGCGACCACAAGCTTGGTATCGCCATTGTAGACGAGGACGGCGTTGCTCTCGACCCCGAGCGCATGCCCATCGTCGGCGACCTCAAGGTAGCTCTGCCCGAGGGTGTATCTTTCTTCACCCGCAACCTCATCATGAACTTCCAGGGTCTCAAGTTCGAGAAGTCCGGTAACTACTCCGTAGACATTACCCTCGACGGCGAGCTCATCTCTCGCACCCCCCTTCGTCTGGTGCAGGTTGACCAGCAACAGGGCTAAACCATTTCCCCCCTCATATTAACAAGCCGCATTACCCATACCGGTAATGCGGCTTGTTCATTTCGGTTGATAAACTCGAGGTTTGCGAGGCTCAAAAATCAACACGTCAGAGCGGTCGTAGCCTTACTCCTCTGTACGATGAGCAGCGGGGGAGCCGTCTTCTCGGCGGTAATTGATGTTCATCTTTTCAAACCAGGGGTACTCGGCTTGAATGCGCAGCAAGAACTCATCCGCATTGCGCAGGGAAGCGGGGCGCCAGGCAACCTCAGCCAAGGCGCATATGCGCGGTACCACTTGGTACTCGAGCTTGGCAGCGTTTTGGATACTCTCGCTCCAACAGTTGGCTTGCAGGCCGATAATGTGAGCCCGCTCGGCAGGGGTGTAATAGTCTGGCAAGGGGTTAAACGAGTACACATGGCGCCAGTCTTGCTTGGCCTCGACCCACCCGTGCGGGGTGTAGAAGGGGTCTGCCGGTATCTTACCTTGGGCAAAGTTAAAATAGAAGTGTGAGTCGGGCGAGAGAATAACATCGTGCCCTCGGCGGGCGGCCGTGCGGGCAGCCTCGGGTTTTACCCAAGAGCGCCAAGCCATCACCACGGCAGTGGGGGGCACTGCGCCATCCATCATAATTTCATCCCAGCCGATAATACGGCGACCGTGGGGGGCCAGCATATCTGCCACGCGGTGGGTGAAGCAATGCTGAATTTGCCCGGGGTTGGTAAGGCCGTGCTCTTTCATGAAAGCGCAGGCAAAGGGGCTTTGCTGCCATTGCTCGCGCGGGGCTTCATCGCCGCCGATGTGTATCATATCTGCCTTGGGGAAGAGGGGCAACACCTCTGCCATAACATCTTCGATAAAACGGAATATCTCTTCTTTGGGGGCCATGGTATAGGGCAACACGCCCCAGGTGGTAGCTACCTTGGGGGCATAGTCGGCAATGTCGCTGTTACCCAGCTCGGGGTACGCGGCAATACAGGCAGAGGCATGGCCGGGTATCTCAATCTCGGGTATCACAATAATACCCAGGCTATTGGCATAGGCAACCACATCCTGTATTTCT
Source organism: Akkermansiaceae bacterium (assembly GCA_015062055.1). Lineage (GTDB taxonomy): Bacteria > Verrucomicrobiota > Verrucomicrobiia > Verrucomicrobiales > Akkermansiaceae > Akkermansia. The sequence continues at coordinate 23,156 of SUVK01000012.1, read as the reverse complement.
TCTTGCGTGTAATAGAAGGGGGTAGTAGGCGTATTGTCGCTTTGCTCGTGATTGGTAAGCAAGGGGGTAGAGTCTCGGCGGCTGCCTACCTCGGTAAGCTTGGGGTACTTCTTAATCTCGATACGCCAGCCTTGGTCATCCGTCAGGTGCCAATGAAAGCGGTTGAGCTTATAGCGCGCCATGATACGCAGCATTTTCTTGATTTGAGCCACAGGGAGCGGGTGGCGGCAGGGGTCGAGCATCAAGCCGCGATACCCCAGCATGGGCTCGTCTTCCACCTGCATACAAGGCAGGGCGGGCTTACCCTCGGCGTCTGTCACCACGCTTTGCGCCAACGTTTGGGCAGCAAGATGCAGTGCCCCGAGCTCACTTACCCGAATCGCTATAGCATCGGGTGTCACGCAGATGGCATACCATTCTTTGCCATGCCCGGGCTCTACGCTTACCGTCAGTTCGCCCTCATTCTCCTCGGGCAAAATGGGGGTAAAATCTGCTGCCATCAAGGCGCGTATGGCAGCGGCCCCGGCCTCTGACCGGCTCACTTGGTAATGCACTTTTATGCCCCCGTTCAACGAGAAACCGGCTTGCCCGGCAACGGGCGCGTAGCTTACCGGTTGGGGGATAACGGTGGGTGTTGCATCTACCCGAGCAGAGGGGGCGGCCAGCGCCACACTGCCCAGTAGACCGGCTAGCAGGGTCGGTATGCGTACATTCATTACACACACTCTAACCTACCCCCGCTACCTTGTCAAGCCTGCAACATGATTCATCGGGGGCAAACTTCGAATATCTTTACAGCCGGTTTACAAGCTCTGCGTGCCCGCCGAGGGCAACACCGCCAAAGTAAGCCTTGCAATGTTTTGTCCATTTCTTAAAATTGAGTTCTGCCATTTTAGAAGCATCACCCAACACACCTGCGCGAAAATAGGATTTTTCTTCATCGGACATCAATTTTTCCATCAATGACTACACATTCTGCAAATGAGCAGGGATGGGCGAAGAGCTCACCGCCGCCGGGGTATCATCCTTACAAGAGGTAAGAGAGAGCGAAGCGGCGAAGAGGGAGGCGAAGAGAAAATGAGATTTCATGGCGAAAGAAGATTGATTAGATGATAGAGAGAAGCTAAAAAGCCGGATAAAGCATGCCGCCGGCAATGTTTAAGTATGAGGCATCACACGATGTTGACCCTGCACCCCACGGGGCACATCTCGAAGAGTTGCATCATATCATGCGGGGCCAGGCGAATGCAGCCGTGAGATACGGGGGAGCCGATTCTTTCTGTATCGGCCGTGCCGTGTATATAAATGAAACGGGCGCGGGTGTTGGCGTTGTGGGGCTCGAGCCCCTCTAAAGCCAAAATGCGGGTCAGCACGGCATCTTCTCCCCGGGCAGTCTCGGGGTATGTACCCACGGGTAAACGCCCGCGGAATACCGTCATCAGCGGGGCATTTTCCCCATGTTTCGAGCAAACCGCAAAGAGCCCGAGCGGGGTTTTACCGCTACCCGCCTCGCAGCCTGTACCGGCAGCCCCGGTCGACACACGAAAACAGTGCCCACGATACGTCAACTCTTGCCTTGCTATAGATACCGTTATCATAACTTTCATATTTTATAGTTTTTCGGGGCGGCTGTCAATTCTCAACCCTACAACAGCGGGGGTATGCTGTCATTTTCGGCGATAAATACTTGCAAGCATGTGGCGAATACGCTAGAATGGGGGCCGACCCATGTTAGCGAAGCGAATCATACCTTGTCTGGATGTCACAAACGGCCGTGTGGTAAAGGGCACCAACTTTGTGAATCTGAGAGATGCCGGCGACCCGGTAGAATGCGCCATTGCCTACGACCGCCAGCAGGCAGATGAACTGGTATTTTTGGATATAACCGCCAGCAGCGACCACCGCGCAACGATGGTGGATGTAGTACAGCGAACAGCGGCTCAATGCTTTATGCCATTAACCGTGGGCGGTGGCATACGCACGGTAGAAGACATGCGCCGCATGCTGCATGCCGGGGCCGACAAGGTATCGGTAAACACGGCGGCCATACACCGCCCGCAACTGATAAGCGAGGGCGCCAACGCCTTCGGTAGCCAATGCATTGTGGTGGCCATAGATGCCAAGAGGTGGAGTGATACACAGTGGAAGGTATCTACCCACGGTGGCCGCAACTTTGTCGAGCTAGACGCCATTGAGTGGGCACGCGAGGTAGAGCGTTTGGGGGCCGGGGAGATTCTGCTTACCAGCATGGATGCCGACGGCTCAAAAAACGGCTACGATTTGGAGCTGACGCGCCGCGTGAGCGAAGCCGTCAACATTCCCGTCATTGCCAGTGGTGGTGCGGGTAATTTAGACCACATGGTACAGGTGCTCAACGAGGGCAAGGCCGATGCCGTGCTGGCCGCCTCCATCTTCCATTTCGGCGAATACACCGTTGCCCAAGCAAAAGAATACTTTGCCCGCCACGGCATACCCGTGCGCCCCATGGTTTAATTTACGCCCCGCCTCAAAGATATGCACAACAAGTGGTTAACTACACTAGGGGTGGCAGCTGCTGTGCTGGCCATGCCCGCCCAAGCCACCCCATGGACTACCGATGTAGCTGCAGCCCAAGCACAAGCCAAGGCAGAGGGCAAAACCGTGTTGCTCTTTTTTACGGGGTCGGACTGGTGCCACTTTTGCAACGTACTGCGGCGCCGCGTGCTCGACACCCCCGCCTTTGACACCTGGGGCGCAGATAAGTTTGTGTATGTAGAGGTAGACCTGCCCCGCCGTACCCGCCTGCCCGAGCCCCTGTTGCGCCAAAATAATCGGCTGGTGCGCCAATACCGGGTAGGGGGATTCCCCACCGTCATCGTAACCGATGCCGAGGGGCACGCCTTGGGCGGCTTTACCGGGGGCATGACCCGCATGCCCGATGTGCAGCAAGCCCTCGCACCGGCTCTCAGCGTACACCGCCACCTGCAATCTGCCGCAGCTTGCGGGGCAGCCCCCGCTACACGCGCCACCCACCTGGCGGCGGCCTATGCCGCCTACCCCGACAACTACCGCCCCTACAACGCTTGGCTGCGCAGCGAGCTCGAGCAGCTGGACCCCACCGGCACCACCGGCTGGCACACCACCTACGCCGCAGAGCAACAAATGGCCGCCCTCGATGCCGAATTGCTTACCCATATAACCGACCGCGCCGCCGTGCTGGCCTGTTTCGACCGCTACCTGGCCCAAGCCCTGCCCGGCAACCGCCCCCGTATTCTGCGCTTCAAAGAGCACTATCTCAACGGCTTGGCCTCCATCAAAATGCGCGCCCCGCGCACGGTAGACGACATTATCGAGGCGCGCGACCTGCAACTGCAAGCGGCCGAATGCTGTGACGACCCCACCGAGCGTGCCGAACGTATTCGCCGGGTGCACGAGGTCTATGCCGACCCCGCTGCCATGCTCGATGCGTTCAAACAACAACGCCACCGCCGTTGAGGAATTTCGGCAACGCGTCCGATACAAAACGCCGCCAACATGGCACATCAACGTAACGAATAAATAACGAAAAACGCGCAAAAGGCTAAAAAATGGGCAGCGTGCGCATTTTTAGCTTGCCAAGTGGGGGGAGTTGGTGAGAGAATGAAGACCTAATCATTTTTCCGGTCCGCCGAGCTTCGCGAAAGAAGAGGCGGCGTGGCGGGATTCTCGACACAATAGCAACGTTATACAAATAGAAACAGACAGTTATGGCTAATTTGAACAAAGTCATGCTTATCGGCAACCTGACAGCAGACCCCGAGGTTCGCACTACCCCCCGCGGTAATTCCCTTACCGAGCTGAGATTGGCAATCAACCGCATGAGCAGCGGCCCGAATGACGGAGAACGCCGCGAAGAGACCACTTTTTTGGATGTAACCTGCTGGGGACGCACCGGCGAAATCGCCGCCCAATACCTGAGCAAAGGCCGCCCGGTTTTCATTGAAGGCCGCCTGCAGATGGATACGTGGGAGGATAAGCAGACCGGGCAGCGCCGCAGCCGCATTCGCATCATTGCCGAGAACCTGCAATTGCTCGGCGGCCGAGACGGCGCCCCGCAAGGCGGTGGCAATGGCTACGGCAACAACGGCGGTGGCTACCAGCAGCGCAATAACTACGGCAACAACGGTGGCTACCAGCAAGGTGGCAACGGCTACGGCAACAACGGCGGCTACCGCCAAGGCGGCGGCAATGGCTACGGCAATAACGGCGGCTCTTACCAGCAACCCGCCCCGCAGCAACAGCCACCCATGCCGCAGGAGGAGGACGACGACATCCCGTTCTGATAACACGGTCTTTACCATCATTTACCAACCATTCAGCGGGCCTGCGGGCCCGCTTCTTTTCACCCTCATGAGCTCTTACAAATCGGCACTGGATTGGTTGTACTCCACACAAATGTTCGGTATTAAGTTGGGGTTAGACGGCATCACCCAATTATTGCGGGCTTGCGGTGTATTGTACCCGCGGGCAAGGGTAATACACGTGGCCGGCACCAACGGCAAGGGGTCCACCTGCGCCTTTACAGAGAGCGTAGCACGCGCCGCCGGGTACAGCACCGGGTTATTCACCTCGCCGCACTTGGTGAGGTTTAACGAGCGTATACGCGTAAACGGGCAAGAGATACCCGACCCCGACGCCGCAAGACTTATTCTGAAGGTAAAAGAGATAATAGAGCCTTGGGAGACCAAGCCCACCTTTTTTGAGTTGGTGCTGGCCGTGGCAATGATGTATTTTGCCGAGCAAGAGGTAGACCTCATCGTGCTCGAAACCGGCATGGGCGGGCGGCTGGATGCCACCAACGCCGTGCCCAAAGACGTAGCCGTGCTCACCCCCATCGGTTTGGACCACACACAATATCTGGGTGATACGCTATACGATATAGCCGCCGAAAAAGCAGCCATTTTTGCCTGGCACCGCCCTGCCCTCACCGCCCCGCAAGAGCCCGAGGCCATACGCGCCATACACGCCGCTGCACAAGCCATGGATACCGACTACCGCGTTGTAAGCGAGGAGTGCGAGCTACCCCTCGGCTTACACGGCAGCTACCAAAAACGCAACGCCGCACTGTCACTGGCAGCCCTGCGCGCCCTGCCGCATTTTTTGGCATCGGAGCCGGAGATAGCCCACGGCTTGGCCACCGTGCAATGGCCGGGGAGGTTTGAGGAGATAGCCCCGCAAGTGCTCATGGACGGCGCCCACAACCCGCCCGCCATACGCGTGTTGGTCGAGGCATGGCAAGAGCGATTCGGCAGGCAAAAGGCGCGCTGCATCTACGCCGGCAGTGCCGACAAAGCCTTAGACGAGGTACTGCAACTGCTTGCCCCCATTGTGAGCGAGTGGGTGCTGCCGCCCGTACAGTCGCCGCGTATTTTACCGCCACAAGAAATGGCGGCCAAGGTGCGCGCGGCATCTGCTGCGCCCATCTGCACCCCTGCCACCTTGGCAGAGGCCCTGCACCCTCTGCCCCCGCACACCCTCATTTGCGGCTCGTTCTTCTTGCTGGGCGAGGCAAAAGCCCACCTGCACCAAGAGCCCGATTACCGTCTGACAGCGCAGTAACACAGCCTCCCCCCCCACCCATTGCCATGACACACTTTCGCCCTTGCATCGACCTGCACCACGGCCTCGTCAAACAAATTGTAGGCAGCAGCCTTACCGATGACTCTGCCACCTTGCGCACCAACTTTGTGGCAGAGCACCCCGCCGCGTGGTTTGCCGAGCTCTACAAAAAGGACGCCCTCAAAGGCGGGCATGTCATTAAACTCGGCCCCGGCAACGACGAAGCCGCCCGCGCCGCCTTGGCCGCCTACCCCGGCGGCCTGCAGATAGGTGGGGGCATTACCCCGGAAAATGCCCGAGAATGGCTGGCGGCCGGCGCCTCTCACGTTATTGTCACCAGTGCCCTTTTTGACCATGCCGGCATGCTGCAGCACCGCACGCTTGATTTGCTGGCAGACACCGTGGGCCCTGCTCACCTAGTGTTAGATTTAAGCTGCCGCCGCACCTCTGCGGGGTGGACCGTGGCCATGAACCGCTGGCAAACCCTTACAGAGCTGCAAATTACCCTTACCAACCTCGATATGCTGGCCGCATACTGCGCTGAGTTCTTGATTCATGCCGCAGATGTAGAGGGAAAATGCAACGGCATAGACCGCGAGCTGGTGCAGCTGCTCGGTTCTTGGCGAGGCCGCCCCATGACCTACGCCGGCGGCATCGGCTCCATGGCCGATTTTGACTTGATAGACTCGCTCTCGGGCGGCACGGTAGATGCCACCGTCGGCAGTGCGCTGGATATCTTCGGCGGCAACGGCGTGCGCTATGCCGACCTCGTTGTGAGAGAACAGGCAAATGCTTAATGCCGCCCCTCCATGCGGCGGGGTGGTATAATGCAGGTGCCTCAGGCCTCTGCTGCGACCAAGCGTACATCCAAACCGAAGATTTCGGTAAAGAGGTCGGCCTTTTTATTCATCACAATATTTTCGATAGTGAGGTCGTGCACGCCGGGCACCAATAGCTCGAGACGGCGGCCGTTGTATCGTGTGGTAAAGGAAGAAATGCGGTGAGAGTGCGCGCCCTCCATGGCATCTGCCACGCGTAACAGGGAGGCGAGTTTCTGGACGCGTAGGCGGGTGGGCAGGTCAAGCTCGGCGTAAGAGGCATCTTTATCGGTAGGGGAGCCATGGCGGTGGTAACGGGCCATGAGGCCAATGATTTCGACATCTAAGCGAGAGAGGCCGAAGATTTCGGAGTTCAGGATGATGTATTGGCCGTGGCGGTGATGATTTTTGGGGCTGATGAAGGTACCGATTTCGTGCAAGACGGCAGCCACGCTGAGCAAGAGGCGGTCGTGGCGAGAGAGACCGTGCAGCTCTTGGAGTTGGTCAAAGAGGGCATTGCACAGTTTGCGCACTTGCTGGCTGTGGGCGCGGTCTATTTTGTAGCGATTGGCCAGCAATTGGGCAAAGTGAATCACCTCGCGGTCGAGCCCGTGGGCATCTCTGCGGGTGGGCAACAAGCTGCGCAAAAAGGCGTGGGAGTATTCTTCTTGGGGCAGCATGATACTGCGCGCCTCGTATGCACCCGCCAGGGTTTGGTAGGTAACGGCTGTAGGCAACAGGGCGTTGACCGAGGCGTAGTCTACATTGTACTTGGCCAAGCGCTGCGCGTGGGGGGTGTTGGCAATTTCGTCTACCAACTGCTCGAGGGTCTCGATGTTGACCGAATATTCATCGAGCATGGGGGATTGAATATGACGAAAATCGGGGCCGAAGATGATGAGGGCATCGGGCTCTGTCGATATAGCCCCCTCGGAATCGTGCAATATCTGCTCAACCACGCCGCGAATATGCTCGCGGATGAGCGAGCACTCGTGGCCGGCACTGCTGAGGTGAGAGTCTCTTATGGCCATGGCAGTGCGGTGGGCACCCATGCGGTAGCCGGCATAGTAGGTAATGCGCCCGCGGTCAAAGAGCAACAGGCGCGTGTTGCCGGGTCCTACATGCAGTACCAGCACTCGCTGCTTCTCGAGCTCGGTATGCTGCTCGAGCATATCTTGCGTGTTGAGGTAGAGCAAACGCGCCATTTCGCCGTCGTCGAGCACCTCCATACGCAAGCCACAGGCTGTTTGCAAGCGGTTGGTAACGCTGTCCATGTTGTTAACATTGAGCAACACATTAGTGGCCAGGAGTCGTACGGTTATCTCGCCCCCGCTGCGGTACTCTTGCAGCAAGGTGTTAAAGCCCTGCAATATCTGCACGCAGCGGTCCATCGTCTCGCGAGATATGCGCCCGTTGCGAAAAATGTCTTCGGCCAAAGGCAGTGGTTGAGAGAGTACATCCAACACGCGCAGCTCTTTTCCCTGCTCTTCTGCCACCATCATCGACACCGAGCTTGCCCCCATAAAGATGACAGCTTGCATCAATGCCGGCGCCGCGGCCTGCTCTTTTACCTCATTACCTGCACTTGCGGTGTTACTCATGCTCTCTATATTACCCCCACAGCGGCCTCATGGCAAGCTCGTTTCGCGTGAGTCGGCAGAAAAATGGCTCGTATTCACGGCGTTGCGGCCAAATACAAAACACCGGCACACCCGAGTCAACGGGGCGAGCCGGTGTTGTATGTGAAGAAGCGGGCAGATTACTTGCTCTTCTCTTCGAGCTTCTGCTTCACCAGCGCTTCGACTTCGGCATAAAGAGCCTCGTTGGTGCGCAGGGTTTCTTTAGCGGCATCGCGCCCTTGGGCGAGCTGGCTGCCATTGTAGCTGAACCAAGAGCCGCGTTTTTGGATGACATCGTACTCCAACGCAAGGTCGATAAGGCTACCGACGGAGGAGATACCCTCGTTGTACATGATATCAAACTCGCACTCGGTAAAGGGCGGTGCCACCTTGTTTTTGACCACCTTAAGCTTGGTACGGTTGCCGGAGACGGTGCCGTCTGCCCCTTTAATTTGGCCGATGCGGCGAATATCGCAACGCACGGAGGCATAGAACTTGAGGGCGCGGCCACCGGGCGTGGTCTCGGGGTTGCCGAACATGACACCGATTTTCTCGCGGATTTGGTTGGTGAAGATGCAGATGGTGCGGGCCTTGGAGATAAGGGAGGTAAGCTTGCGCAAGGCGGCACTCATCAAGCGGGCTTGGGCACCCACGGTGCTGTCGCCGATGTCTCCCTCGAGCTCTTGCTTGGTCACCAAAGCAGCCACGGAGTCTACCACAATCACATCGATGGCGTTAGAGCGCACCAAAGCCTCGCAGATTTGCAGGGCTTCTTCGCCACTGTTGGGCTGAGATACCAGCAGGTCATCCAAGTTTACACCCAACTTGGCAGCATAGGCGGGGTCCAGCGCATGCTCCACATCAATGAATGCCGCCAATCCACCCGCCCGCTGGGCTTGGGCAATCACGGTGAGGGTTAGCGTGGTCTTACCCGAAGACTCGGGGCCGAACACCTCCACGATACGCCCACGGGGGAAACCACCTACACCCAAGGCGCGGTCTATCAGCAGATTGCCCGTGGGGATTACCTCTACCTCCATGGTCTTTTTGTCGCCGAGACGCATAATGGCATTCTCGCCGAAGTCTTTCTGAATCTGGAGCATGGCGGCATCCAACGCGCGCTGGCGCTGGGCCATCATTTTCTCCTGGTCGGGGAAAAGTTCTTTACTCATATCGTCTGCCAGCTTACCTGTTAGCCCCCTGTCTTGCAAGCTCAAAATCTGCCAGTAAACAAACTTTTTGATGGGTATCTATCGAGGATGGATATTTACAGATTTGCAAATCATGCTCCACCATATTACCAACACACAGCTCTTGCCCGGCAGTGATAATTTCTTGTAAATATCACTGTGTCTCATTGCTATCCATGAGCATAGATTAAATCTCCGCGTCTTCCGGACAAAATAATCTCAATTCTATATAAAAAACATGAAAGGAATACCAAATTAAGGTACAAAAATGACGGTGTTTGCGAAGGGATGAGCTAAATGAAGATTGCCAGCGGGGGGAGAGTGTGGTAAAGTGTGGGTATGGAACGTTTGAATAATCGTGCGCTCAACGAGATGCGCCCGCTGGAATTTGTGTTGGATGTGGCACCGCATGCCACGGCCTCGGTATTGTCATGTTTTGGCAACACGCGTGTAATATGCGCCGTAACGATAGAGGAGGATGTACCGCGCTGGATGAAGATGCAGGGCGTGCCCGGTGGCTGGCTGACGGCAGAATATGCCATGCTGCCGTACTCTACCCTAGACCGCAAAAAGCGCGACAGTGCCGCAGGTAAGCAAGATGGCCGCTCCGTAGAGATACAGCGTCTCATCGGCCGCTCGCTGCGCGCCGTGATGGATTTGGAGGCGCTGGGCTCTCGCACCGTGTGGATAGACTGCGATGTATTGCAGGCGGACGGTGGCACGCGCACGGCCTCTATCACCGGGGCAGCGGTGGCACTCGCCATCGCCCTCAACCGCATCATGGCCAAGGGGCTGATACCGGCTAACCCCATGCGCCAGTTGGTATCTGCGGTATCTGTAGGCAAGCTCAAGGGCACCCCCTTGCTTGACCTGTGCTATGTAGAAGACCGCGATGCCGAGGTGGACATGAACATCGTTATGACCGAGGGCGGGCAGTATGTAGAGGTGCAAGGCAGCGGCGAAGAAGCCGTTTTCACCGCCGATGAAATGGCGCAAATGCTTGCCCTGGCCTCAGAAGGCATTGCCGCCATTACCAAGGCACAAAAAGAAGCCATTGCCCGGGCAGACCAACCCACCGAAAGCGATTTCGCCTCTCTCAAAAATTTCTTTGCCGGGCTTAAATAAAGCACCGCATCAGTCACCTCAAATCCCCCGCCCTGATGAAACATCAGCTGCGGGGGATTTTCTTTTACCATTCGCCTGCACAGCAAGGCGGCATCAGCGCCCGAAGGCGAGGCGGTCGTACATCTCGTTAGCGTATTTGTGGCGCGGATGCGAGGTACGCATGTAAGCCTCGTGCAGGGGGTGAGCGGGGTCGTGAGCAATGCGGTGGGCTTCATCCCGAGAGTCGATAGGGGCGCCACGGTGCATGGGGGCTTCTTCTACCAAAGAGGCAGCCGCCAGCATAAGGCGAGCAAAGTCTGCATCGGCACGCAAGGCGGGATTATCCATCAACTGCGCTACATCCACCCCGGCGCGAGAGCCGAGGGTACGCAGCACATTGCCAATGCTGTTCATGTTGGCCTCGTAGCTGCTGCCCCAATCTTCGCGCAGCTCGGTTTCAGCATGTTCTACGGCTTCTTGGCGGGCGAGTTGAGCAGCCTGCAAAGCGAGGCGCCCCTCTTGGGTATAATGCTCGCAAAGGGCAGCCATGGCGGGGGCGGGCACGCCGTGCTCGTAGGCCACTTGGGCCAGAGAAGCAGCCAAGGCGTCGTCCCATATCTCATCGGGGGTGTTATCGGGGCGGGTCAGCGTAAACTCTTGCGCTGTAGCCGGCAGCCCCACCGCATGGCGAAAGGCCTCCATGCGCGGCGAGTCGGTGGTGGCGGGGTAGCCACGCAGGCGCTCGAGGTTGGCGTAGCTTTTGGCCAAGGCCTCGGGTCGGCGGAACTTGGCGAGGGTGGCGGCATAGGGTTGCAGCTCCTCGAAGCGGGTGTACCACTCGGGCGAGAAAGCGCCGTCGGCATCTGTAATGGGTGAAGGTGCGGGCGGGGCGGTGTTTTCATCGGCGGTGGCAGGCACCTGTGGCGTGGGGATGGCAGCGGCCTCTTCGGGGCGCACGGCATCTTCTGTATCATGTTGTTTTTCTGTTGTTTTCATAAAGAAGGTTTATTATGGTTCATGTGGTGGGGCATTTTCCAGGCGAGCGAGGGCGAGTTGGTGTCGAATCACCAAAAAGACCTCGCGGTGGGCATCTCGGCGCATGGCATCCAGCGGGTCGTAACTGCCGGGCTTGCCTTGAAAAACCGGCAGGTCGGTTTCGAAACGCGCCTCGAGCTCGGCGAGCACTTGCTGCCCCTCTGCCGTGCCGAAAAGGCCCAGCAAACGGCGGCGCTCGGCGCGGGCGCGTTCTATGGCCGGTGTGGTGGTGGTTTTCATCGTCATCTTAATGTTCGGGGGGGGGGTGGAGGGCGTTTTCACACCAGCGGCAGGTCTGCCTGCTCATACTTGGGGCGTTTGGGGCGGCGTGGCTTGCGGGGCGGGGCGGCGGCAGGCACAGATTCCGCCCCGGGGAGCAACTCTGCCAACGGCGGGCCGGCATCTCCCACCGGCTCGGGCGTGGCAGGCGGCTCCCCGGCCGCAGCGGCAGCGGTGGCGGCAGCTTGCTCCTCGCGCTCGCGGCGCAGACGCATCACGCGGTGCTCCGCACGCAGCACATCCTCGGGCACTCCATCAAGTCTCGCCGCCAGACGAAACGTCTTGTCTGTATCCAAATGATCTATCAGCTGAGCATCCAGCGGCAACATGGCATGCATGCGTTGCAGGGTGCGCTCGATTCCCTCGGCGCGTATGCGGCGCAGCACCATGGCTATGCGCCCTTGGTACACCACGTGCGGCTCTGCAATGGTAAGCTCGCCCTTGCGGTCTGCGCGCAACACGCTTGCCGGCGGCTTGGGGAACTTACCCAAGCGGCACAGCTGGGCAAACACGCGCTCCATAAGGGGGCGAAAATCTGCCGTAAAGAGCGAGAACGAGGGCGAAAACTGCATCACTCGCTCGTTTTCTCGCGCATATACCTCGGCTGCGGTCATTTGCGCCTTGCGCTCGCCCCACAGCTCGAGCATGGGTACAAAGAAGGCGCGGTTAATGGCATCTTGCTTACTGCGCAGGCGGTCCATGCCGACATCGTACCTGCCTTGGGTGGCCCATTCTCTGGGAAAGCCGAGGCTGGCACTATCGGGGCTGATGAGGGTACGCCCGCCGGCGCGTAAATCAACCTCGCCCACTTGGTTAGCCAGCTCGAGAATACGGGGGAAGGCAGCAACCTCGCCCAGCATATCGAGTATGCGGTTGAGGAACTGGGCTTGGCGAATATCGGGGTACACCAAGCGCGCCGGGGCCAAGCCATAGGGGGCCTCGCCCCATTTGAGAAAGCGCGTAACCATGTAGGGCATTTCGCGGTAGCCGCTTTCCTCTACCACGCAGTTGTCGTCTATGCTGTAATAAAGGCTTTGCCAGGGCATATGGCGAGCGTTTTCTTTGCGGGGGTCGCGTTTTTCGCGGGGGCGCACAATATGCAGAAAGCGCAGGCAGCCCTCGTGCTCGCTGCGGGCGTGCTCTGCCAGAGAGCGCGCACGAGCCCCCAGGGCTTTGCGGCCGAACTGCGCCACGGCTTGGTGCGGGGTGAAGGTAAACTCGCGCATGTAGGTATCGACCACGCCTTCATCATTTTCGGCACACACGAATTGACCGCACGGCACATGGCGGAACATGAGGTGCCCGCTGCGTGTGCTGCCGCAAAACATACTGCCCGTGCCCAGCCCCACGCGGTCCAGAAAACACTCATGCAGCTCGGTATAAAAGTTGCTCAGGGCAAGCTCTCGGTTGGCAATCTCGGAGCAGCGAGCATACCAGGCATCGGCCTCGTCGCCGGCTTGTGGCTCGGGGCTGCTCCATTTGAACCACATCTCGTTGCCGGGGCATATGTAGCTCATATGGCCACCGGCCAGTTTTTGGCAGGCTTCTACAGCCGTGGTATCGCCCAGCGCGTGCGGGTGGTCGGCAGCATCGGGCACACTCTCCTCCTCGTGCAAGCGAGACGGCAACACATAGTGCCGCAGGGTATTCCACCACCCCTCCCACGGGGAGCGGGCAGCACACAAGGCATGGTAGGCGCTCAGTATCGTATCTTTTTGCATGGCGTATCAACCCAAGGTGGTGTTATCGGTAGGCGGTGCAGCCGGGGCCAGGCTACCCCGCTTGCCGTTGTTGGTGAGTATGGTAGAGAGCAAGCCACGGCGGCGGGCAGACTTTTGCTCATAGCCGGCTTGCGTATCGGTATCCTGCGTATCGGCCACCACGGGCGGCTCGGTGTTAACAGGCGGTGCTTTCGGGGTTTTTATGGCGAATCCCATAATCTGACTTTCTTAGTTGTTGTTTGTATTTTTGTGCGGAGAAAGGATGCGCGCCCAAGGCAAGCAATGCAGGCGGGTGTTGCGCCGCCCGCGCTGAAAACACACCCAGCGGTACGCCGCTACCAGGTGCGCCATCTGCCGGGCCGTCTTCATATCGCCGACCAACAGGTGTACGTACCAAGCATCCGGCTGCTGCGGGCTGTGTGCCAACTCTGCCCACTCTTGCGGTTGCCTGCTATCCACAGGCTTCATCATCACCACCAGCTGCGGTGTATAGACCATCACCCCTTGCGGGTTGAGGGCCAAGCTGTACGCATCGGCCGCGAAATCTCGTCCGGCCCAAGCGTAATACTGTTGTGCGGTGGTGGTGGCATCCGTGTTCATTGCTCTGCAGAATACTCCCACTGCCGCAGCTGCGCAAGAAATTTTGTGCTTGCGCTGCCACTGCGTCAAATTTGAAAAGTGTCGGCGTATCAACGCTTTTTGTTGATTTCGGCACCTCGCTGTGCCACATTGTAGCCGTTTCATATAACCCACCATCACACCACCATGATAAACGCCTCCGACTCAAAGCTGCTATCACCCCTCCAAATATGCAACCTCGCCCTGGCCAAGCTAGGCGAAGCCCCCCTGGCCGGCATAGATCTCAACGGCTCGCCCGCCGCCAGACTCTGCTACATGCACTACCACCCCACCCGCAGAGAGGTGCTCGTCTCTAACCGCTGGAGCTTTGCCACCACCATCGCCACCCTTACCAGTGCCGAAACCCCGTCCCCCGACTCCTCGGACCTGCCACGCCACCTGCAACACACCCTCCCCCTAGACTGCCTGCGCGTGCTCGAGGTCTCCTCCCCCGGCTGGACGCTGCGTGGCCGTGCCATCTTTTGCCCTCAAAAGACGATTCGGCTGCGCTACATCAGCGATGTTGAAGACACCACCCTCTTCGACCCGCTTTTTACAGATGCCTTTTGCACTCTGCTGGCCTGCAAGCTTTGTGTGCCTCTCACCGCCAGCACCACCGCCCGCCAAATGCTCATGGACGAATACAACCGCATCGTGCTACCCAAAGCCGCGCATTTCAACGCCGTACAATCTCACTCCAACGACTCTCACCCCCTGCACAACCTCCTGAAATCTTCCGCACATTCTCACCACCATTTGTGAATAAAATTGTGAACAAGTATGATAATAACCTATTTAATCCACTTACCATTAAATCATTAAACAACTTATCCACAAATGTGAATAAGTACCTCTATTTATTATGAAAGCCATTGATTTTGCGTGTCGTTTGTTGCGTTCTCTGTCCGAGGAACCCCACACAGAGAGCATGCAACGCGTACTGCTCGGCCTGGCAGCCGGGCTCGAAACCAGCGCCGATATTGCCGGCACCCTGGGTCTTACCGTCAGCACCTGCACGATTTGCCTGCGCCGCCTCAAAGCCGAAGAGCTGGTGACCGACATTTGCGGTGATTGGTGCTACTACCGCCTCACCGCCAAAGGCAAACAACTCGTGGCAAGCATTTTCTCCTTCTTGCCCGCCCCCCATTAACTCCCTCTCATGCGAAAAAAACGCCACCTGAGTATTGACGAAAAACGCGACTGGCTTGCCGTTATCTTTCGAGACGATAGCGGCGAGTTCAGCCAAGCTGATAAATTCAAAGCCCTAGCAGAAGATACCAAACTGGCTCAACTGCAAGCAGAGGCCGATGCCAAAGCTGCCTCGCCCGCAGAACAAAAAAGCTCCCCCTCGGCCGATGAAATCCTCCAATTACTCAGCTTCCTCCCGCCGCCGCTCGACCCGGCCGCCCTCGATAATCCACCACCGTAATGCGCTATCTATACTGCCCCCACTAAAACGAATCGTGCACAATATAACATGTTTTTCCTACAATCACCCTGCAATTTGATAATGATACGTTCATGCGCATGGCGGAATCAGAATTTCAGTTCATCTTCCATAACGACAACTCCAACATAAACGGTGATGATTTCTTCCACGTCATCAGAGTATGCAATCTGAGTGGGGAGCTCAGCATTGTAGATGCTGATGCCTTATCTTTGCATTGAAACTCTGCTAGTTGGTATGATTGAGCATCTCTCACACGCACTGCTTATCATTCTTTCTAATGTCCTAACTCGTAAAATTCTAATCTTTTGCGAATTTTCTGCTTGCATCAGCATCTACAATGCTGTATATTTCCCTCAGCGGCTTAGGAGCAGGTCTCTCAGCCTCTCGACGCGCGTGGGAACGGGTACCCCTGCACGAGCTGCTCTAACCTTAACAATCAATTCATACGAACATGAAGAAAACAATCATTACTCTTCTCGCATTGAGCAGTATTTCCATGGCTGCAGAACCGGCTTTGGTCTGGGATCTGGACTTTGACTCTACCGGGGTGGTTTTCACCAGCTATGCGGAAGGGGTCACTTCCAACCTTAGTTCCGATGCGGGGTCGGGCTTAATTTCCGATGGTGCCATTACGCTCAATAACAGCGCTTTCAGCTTCTCGCAGACCGGCGGTAACCTCAGCTATTCTGATGAGTTTACCCTTCTGGCCAAGGTGCAGATGGGGAAAGCGGGCAACAACAACCACCCTGTTATTTTCAGTCTGGGCGAGACTACTTCCTGGAACTGGAAACCTTCGTTCTATCAGAACAATAACAAGTTTGTCTTGGATAAAGATGGGTTCGGCGACGTAGTAAACGAAGAAAACAAAAGCAGTGGAGCTGTTGGCTATACGATTCCCGAGAATGGCTATGGTGACGTTGTTACTCTCGCCCTACAGAATAACGGAAAAGGCACACTGACTCTGTATGTTGACGGCGTACAGGCAGGCTATACAACCATTACTTCTGCAAATGAATACTCCTCCGCCAAGTTAATTAAGGAATTCAAGTTTGGCGGAAAACTTGCGGGTAGTAACAACAATGCCAACATTATCCTACACGATGCTCAGTTTGTAAGCGGTCTGACAACCCAAATCATTCCCGAGCCCACCACCGCCACGCTTTCCCTGCTGGCTTTGGCTGGTCTGGCTGCACGTCGTCGCCGCAAGTAATTCAATCATACATCTAATTTATCCAGGGTCGCTACTCGTCAAAGGGTAGCGGCTCTTTTTATTCTTTCATGCGGATAATCAAGTAAATACTTGTATGATACTCGTTGAATTACCCAAGTTGTTGAAAGATGGTAAGATTGACCGCAACTCTTCACGCTCCTCTCAATTCCTGCAACTCGTGGATGCCGTATTTGATGAAGCAGCCAAGCAGATGACGATTGAGGGTTTAACTTTGTAAGGCTGACTGCACAGAACTATACCCCTTACTCACACCTGCTTTGATGGTAAGCACTTACCAAGAATGATAAAGCACAAAACTATTGTAAAAATTTTCACGGAATTTTGATGCCGATTTTTCAACCTTGCTATTCTTTTTACAATTCATAGCATTTTCTATTAGAATGACTTATGAAAACAACTTCTGTATAAGGACAGGTCGTTTTCACGAAGCACTCTTACATATAACTATGCCGTAACTCCTTCCGTAAGAAGCTTGTCCGCATGGCTATAATAACAACTATAAGAAGTCTTGAC
The DNA here is from genome assembly GCA_015062055.1 of Akkermansiaceae bacterium. Taxonomy (GTDB): domain Bacteria; phylum Verrucomicrobiota; class Verrucomicrobiia; order Verrucomicrobiales; family Akkermansiaceae; genus Akkermansia. Next base: position 6,001 of record SUVK01000012.1, on the reverse strand, counting down.
AAGCAAATAAACAAGTTTTACAATGCATCTTATTACAAGTATAATACACGATACAGAGAAACAGCAATAATAACAACAAGAAGGTATAAGAGGTGGCATCATTAGCAACAAAAGAGAAGAAAACGAAGTCAAAAACAAAACTGTGGTAAATTGAGGGTAAGCGTGCCTCTGTCACCACTCGCACACAGTATCTCAATCTCCTCAAATCTGTATTCAAGTTCTGCATCAAACAGGGAGCGATACCTGCTGAATACAATCCTGTCGCAAAACTCACACCCCCGACCAAGAAGAAGAAGCAAGAACCTGAAATCCTGACCGCGGATGAAGTAAAGCGCATCTTCTCCTTCGTGAAGAACACACCAAGGTATCACAAGTTCCTTTCTGCCCTTGCCGTAGGGTTCTTCTGTGGTGCTCGTGTGGAAGAACGCGCAAAGATGACTTACAGGGACATCTTTGTTGGTGGTCGTAATGAAATCTTTATTCCCGCAAATAACGCCAAGAATGGTGAGGCTCGCTACATCTACCCTGAAAAGAACTTTCGTGAGTGTCTAGACTACAGGGTGTTACCATGCATCCTACTGAATACCTGCTCACAGCTCTTTCCTGCTAACCCTTACAAGGGAAACAGGTATTACCCTGCCTAAAAACTGTATCCGTCACACGGCTGCTTCATTCATGGCAGAGATGAAAGGTTACACAGAAACCGCGAACCAACTCGGACACGACATTGCCATGCTCCTGCACCACTACCGCCGAGCCATCACCAAGACGGAAGCCGAGGATTACTTCAACATCACTCCTGATAGCGTTTGTGGATGAGTTAGATAAGGAGACATCAGCATTGCTGATGCTGATGCAAGCATAAAATTCGTAAAAGATTAGAATTTTACGAGTTAGGGTATCATCAAAGATGACAAGCAGAGTGAGCGAGAGATGCCTAATCATACCTAACCGACAGAGTTTCAATACAAAGATAAGGAGACAGCATCAGCAATGCTGTATTGTAGCTCCGTTGGATCATAGCAAGTCTGCTCTCTTCTCAATGCGCAAGAGATGAAACGACTTGAACAGTCTAATCTAAACATCTAATAATCAATTCTTACTAACATGAAGAAAATATTTATTGCATTCCTCGCGCTCTGCGGTGCGGCTGCTGCGACTGAAGAGATAACACGGGAGGTCATCCCTTTTACAAGTGAATTGACCAATTCTGTTCGTCCTTCCGATGCTGAGGGGTGGGTAGGTACAGGATGGAGTAATCTTACTTCCGCCAACATTAAAACGGACTTAGATTTGCTTGGTATTACAACTGCTGCTTCTGGTAATTACTACTTCCTGGGTAATGGCGCTGACGATTCGGGCCAGCAATATAAAACTGTGGAAAAAACTAGTGGTAACTCCATAACGATGACAGGACGGCAGTATGGGGCTGCCAAAGATGGGTTCTTTGTGAATGTAACTACAGTTGCCGACTTGCTTGGTTCGCATGATTTTTCCAATGTGACAGCCTTGACCCTGACCACTAATGTTACTGTTTCTACTGGGGCAGACGCATGGTTTGGTCTCTATACACTTAACACCGACGACACTTGGACTGAAATTCAAAAGCTTGCGGGCGGTAACGGTCACGCTAGCGATTTGCGTGATGAATCTAATGGGAACCAAACAACATTCTCAAAATCCATCACTCTGACGAATGCGCAGATAGAAACTCTTGGCGAAGGTGGTAAACTGTTTGCTATATATCGTAATGCTTATGTTGCAAAGCAAACACTTTCTGTTAATTCTTTGGGATACACTTTAACCGTCGTTCCCGAGCCCACCACCGCCACGCTTTCCCTGCTGGCTTTGGCTGGTCTGGCTGCTCGTCGTCGCCGTCGCTAAAGCTATGGCGTGACAAGCCGCTGTCGGGCTTCTCGCTGATACGCCCAGACAGGCCGTAAGTAACTCCATCTTTTCAATTTGATAACTAGGGTCGCTACTCGTCAAAGGGTAGCGGCTCTTTTTATTCTTTCATGCGGATAATCAAGTAAATACTTGTATGATACTCGTTGAATTATCCATGTTATTGAAAGATGGTAAGATTGACCGCAACTCTTCACGCTCCTCTCAATTCCTGCAACTCGTGGATGCCGTATTTGATGAAGCAGCCAGGCAGATGACGATTGAGGGTTTAACTTTGTAAGGCTGACTGCACAGAACTATAGCCCTTACTCACACCTGCTTTGATGGTAAGCACTTACTAAGAATGATAAAGCACAAAACTATTGTAAAAATTTTCACGGAATTTTGATGCCGATTTTCAACCTTGCTATCCTTTTTACAATTCATAGCATTTTCTATTAGAATGACTTATGAAAACAACTTCTGTATAAGGACAGGTCGTTTTCACGAAGCACTCTTACAGATAACTGCCCCCCCTGTGACGAAGAGCGTCCGAGTAAAATCCGAGTTACCGGTATGCGTTTTCAGCCGTTTTGGGGCGGTTTTTGAGAATGCTTCCAAAAGCAAGAGGGAGTTACTTTTTATCGTAACTCCCTCATTTTCAGTTATACGCACGAGAGGACTCGAACCTCCACGACATTACTCACTAGAACCTGAACCTTCCTTCTACATTGATTTTTCAATGAGTTACATCACTTTCGGACTAGAATTGGAGAAAAGTCTTTACAAATAGTTGTCTTTTTGCTATACTATAACCATGCCGCAACGCCTTCTTGTAGAAGGCGTAGAACAAATTGCGGATAATAAGAAGATAGACATTATAAAGCAAACTAATAAGCATTATAATTCTAAACGCATAAACAAAACGAACAAGAAGAAGATAATCGGTAATAATAGTAACTAGAAGGTATTAGTAGTGGAAGTAGTAGCAACAAAAGTAAAGAAAACAAAGGCGAAGACGAAATTTTGGGAAATTGAAGAACAGCGAGTCCTACTGCCCAAGGGGGTGAGCATGGAAACATGGCGCGGAGGAGTTCAGAGATTAGCCGTAAAGTGGAACGAACACGGAAAGTCTAGAAGACAGACATTCCCATGGACTCTTGCAGGACTTGAAGAAGCCAAGGCTCTGAATGAGTCTCTTCGGCGTGAAGCAAAAAAGTATGGTGCAGACTTCGGGTGTATCACCGATGATGAGAAGCGAGCACTTGACAGGTATCGTGAATACATCAAAGAAGCACAGGCTCACGGCTATGACTACGCTTCTGCATACGAGGTCATGGTAAGTGGATTGGAGAACCGTAAAACCACCTCTCCTGATTTCAATACATTGGCTCGGTTCTACTTTGACAAGGAACTCATGAGTAAGACGGATGGAGAACTCACCGAGCACGCAGAAACCGTGAAGAACCGCTTATTCAACTACATCTGCCCTGCCATTGGCAGCAAACCTGCCCACACTATCACGGAAAACGATGTGGAGGAATTCTTGGATACCTTGAAAGGGCTCAACGGTAAGCGGGCATCTGCTACTACTCGCAAACAATACCTGAACCTGCTCAAATCCGTATTCAAGTTCAGTATCAAGAGAGGAACTATCCCTGCGAAATACAATCCTGTTGCCAATCTCAACCCGCCCACCAAGAAAAAGGATGCCGAACCCGAAATCCTGACCGTGGATGAAGTGAAGCGCATCTTCTCATTCGTGAAAGCCAACCCGAAGTTCTACAAGTTCATTCCTGTGCTTGCTGTTGGGTTCTTTTGTGGAGCACGAGTTGAAGAACGAGCCAAGATTACTTACCGAGACATCTTTGTCGGCGGGCGTGATGAAATTTACATCTCTGCAACGGTAGCAAAGAATGGTCATGCTCGTTACATCCGCACATCGGAGAACTTTCGTGCGTGGATTGAATTTGCCAAGGCTCACGGGGTCACGATGAACCCATCTGAACACCTACTTGCGGGGAATACAGCAAAGCAAAGACGAGATGCCCACAGTAAATTCCTCCTCACTCTGAAAGAGAAAACAGGGATTATCTTACCCAAGAACTGTATTCGTCACACTGCTGCTTCATTCATGTCGGAGATGAAAGGTTACACGGAAACCGCGAACCAACTCGGACACGACATTGCCGTGCTCCTGAACCACTACCGCCGAGCCATCACCAAGACAGAAGCAGAAGCATACTTCAACATCACTCCTGATACGGTGTAATTTTTTCTGAAAAAATCTCCTATTTTTCACGATAAGTCGCTTATTTTCATAAGAACATGTGTAAAATAGGAGTATGCAAAAACAGAATACGATTGAGAAAGACACCGTAATGACCCGCCGAGATTTGGCCAAGCACTTCAAGATAGCACCAGATACCGTTACTCGCTGGTCAAAGCAAGGGCTACCTGTCCTTTACATCGGTAAGGTCAAAGAGCCCGCAAAGGGAGCACGCCCTCGTTACATCCTGTCAGAAGTGATGGCTTGGCTTGAAAATCGGCAAAGTGGCATCGTGTGGTGATGGGTTATTGAGAATTGTGGGAGATTTACGACAAATCAGAGGGAGTGGTCATTCACTCCTCTTTTTTTGCCCAAATTTCACTCTGCTAGACTTGGAAACTAGTATTTCTAATGAATTTATACTAAATTCTTTACAAAGTGAGTAATTAGTGAGAAAAAGGCTTTACAAAAGTGGGGCCTTTGGTAAGATTTTCGCAGATGAAGAAGACCAAAGCCAAGACCAAGTTCTACGAAGTGGAGGGTAAGCGTGTCACTCTGCCCAAGGGTGTATCCGTGGAGATGAAGAACGGTGTTCGTAAGGTTACGGTCACTTGGTCAGAGCATGGTAAGGTTCGCAGGAAGTATTTTGACTACTCCTTGGAGGGTGTGGAACAAGCCAAGGACATCAACGCTACCAAGAAACAAGAATTGAAGCGTTTTGGTCAGGAGTTCGGCACAATTTCTGATGATGAGAAGCAAGCATTGGACTTGTGGAGAGCGTATGTCAAGGAAGCGATGGCTAACGGTTTCAACTTCTCTTCTGCTTATGAGGTCATGCAGCGTGGATTGAATGGAATGAATACCACGACACCCGATTTCCGTTCCTTGGCTCGTTTCTACTTTGACAAAGAACTCATGCGTAAGACTGATGGAGAACTCACCGACCACACGGAGACCGTTCGTCAGCGTTTGTTCAACATCGTTGCTCCTGTCTTTGGTAACAAACCTGCTCATACTATCACGGAGCAGGATGTATTGGACTTCTTGGATAGATTGAAAGGTCAGAATGGTGGTAAGGCTTCACTCGTTACCCGCACACAGTATCTCAATCTCCTCAAATCGGTGTTCAAGTTCGCTGTTGAACAGGGTCGTGTTCCTAAACAATACAATCCTGTGGCTAATCTCAAACCTGCCAAGAAGCGTAAGGATGCTGAACCTGAAATTCTGACCGTGGATGAGGTTCGGAGTATCTTCTCCTTCGTGAAGAACAACCCCAAGTATCACTCATTCATCCCTGTGCTGGCGGTAGGCTTCTTCTGTGGTGCTCGTGTGGAGGAGAGAGCCAAACTGACCTACGGTGACATCTACATCGGCGGTCGTAATGAAATCTTTGTTTCCGCTGCTGTTGCCAAGAATGGTATTGCACGATTCATTTACCCTACCGAGAATGTGAAGGCTTGGATGGACTTTGCAAAGGCTCATGGTGTGAGTATGAATGCTACGGATACGCTTATCCAAGGTGATACGGTAAAGCAACGCAGAACGGCTCACAGCGCATTTCTCAAAACTTTGGCTATGGAGACAGGGATTATCTTGCCCAAGAACTGCATTCGCCACACTGCTGCTTCATTCATGGCAGAAAGTCAGGGCTACACGGAGACCGCGAACCAACTCGGACATGACATCGGTATGCTGTTGAAACACTATCGGAGAGCCATCACCAAGACGGAAGCCGAGGATTACTACAACATCGTGCCCTGATACGGTGTTGGGGGTATCGGGATAATTCTCCTGCTTGCTCTCCAAAATTTTGAATTTTAGTCTCTTTTATCCTTGACCTGGGGGGGG